>NZ_CADFEH010000044.1:0-63346 GCF_902833155.1 Burkholderia sp. BCC1047
CCCGGGAAACCCTTGCCTTCGGCTAACTCTTCCCCTTGCCGGGCGAGTAGAGGACTTTCACCTCCAAGTAAGTGCGCCCTGCCGGGCGCACCCAAAAAGAAAGCGCGCATGCGTTGCCGCATGCGCGCTTTCACCCCCTTCTGTCGGCCGCTGAAGCGTTACATCTTCACTTCGTCGAGCAGCGACTTCTTGCCGCTCTTGTAGTTGTACAGCGAAATCACGCCGTGCTGCAGGTCGCCCTTCGCGTCGAAGGTCGTCGTGCCGATCACGCCCGTGTACTTCGTCGCCGGCATCGCCGCGAGGATCTTCGCCGTGTCGGTCGAGTTCGCACGCTTCATCGCGTCGGCGATGATGTACACGGCGTCATACGTGAACGGTGCGTAGATCTGGATCGGCTGGCCGAAGCGCTTCTCGTACTTCGCCTTGAACGCCGCGCCGCCCGGCATCTTCTCGAGCGAGGCACCGGCTTCCGAGCACACGATGTTGTCGGTCGCGTCGCCGGCCAGATCGGCCAGCTTTTCCGTGCACACGCCGTCGCCCGCGAAGATCTTCGCGCGCAGGCCGAGCTGCTTCGCCTGTTTCGCGAACGGGCCGCCGGTGGCGTCCATGCCGCCGTACATGATCGCGTCCGGGTTTTCGCCCTTGATCTTCGTCAGAATCGCGCGGAAGTCGACCGCCTTGTCGTTCGTCGCGTCATGCGACATCACCTTCAGGCCGAGCGCCTTCGCCTTCTTCTCGAACTCGTTCGCGAGACCCTGGCCGTACGCGGTCGAATCGTCGACCACCGCCACGCTCTTGATGCCCTTCGAGTGCGCGTAGTTCGCCAGTGCCGGGCCCTGCTGCGCATCGGTCGCCACCACGCGGTACGTGGTCTTGAAGCCTTGCTGCGTGTAGGCCGGGTTGGTCGCCGACGGCGAGATCTGCACGATGCCCGCATCGCTGTAGATCTTCGAGGCCGGGATCGACGTGCCCGAGTTCAGGTGGCCGACCACCGCGACGACCTTGTCGTCGACGAGCTTCTGCGCAACCTGCGTCGCCTGCCGCGGGTCGGCGGCGTCATCCTGCGGGTCGAGTTGCAGCGTGATCTTCTGGCCGCCGATCGTGAGACCCTTCGCGTTGATCTCCTCGACTGCGAGACGCGCGCCGTTTTCGTTGTCCTTGCCCAGGTGTGCAATGCCGCCCGTCAACGGCGCGACGTGGCCGATCTTGACGACTTGATCGGCGGACGCGTTGCTTGCAGCTGCAGCGCACAGCATTGCCGCTGCGGTGATCGGCAACAGCTTTTGCATCTTGATATTCATGTAAGTCTCCAGTTCGGTCCCAAAAAACGCCATCGCCCGGTGCCCCGCTGCCATCCCCGTGTTTGCAATCACTGGACGATTCGCCGGTTGCATCCTTCATGCACTTGGCCTCAAGCACGTGAAAACCGCCGCTTTTAGCAGCCGCCCGCTCGTACTTGCGCGCAAGTGTAGGTGATCAAATTAATTTGTGGGACTTTTTTAGGATAGTGGTAACACTACCGATATGCGCGCTTTGGAAGGATGATTCGAATCGCGCTGCAAGCCCCGGCGGATAAGGGTTTCCGCTAATTTCGGCGCACTGTCGAAAGGTCGTTTCAAGCGAGTCGCGCAGGCATTTCGATTCGGTATTTTGTGACCTGGATCATTGAATGAAACGCGCGTGACACCCCGCGCGTTTCGTCGCCCCACATGAACGGTTCAAGCGGCCGAAACGGTGTTCAGGCAGCCGATGCGCGCCATTCCGCATCGAGCGCGGCGACCAGCTGCGACGTCGTCAGCGCATCGCCGCGCCGCCGCGCGAGCGGCGCGCCCTGGCCGGCCCACAGCGACAGGTAGTCGCCGTCGTTCGCGCGCGCGGCCGCCTGCCGCAGCGGCTGGGTCAGCGCGTTCTGCACCGGATACGGTGGGACGTCGGCCACGTGCTCGCCGAGCCGCGCCATCAGCGTGTTGCGCAGCCCGCGTGCGTGACGGCCGGTGATCGCACGGGTGACCTGCGTCGACGTATCGGCGCTCGCGAGCAGACGCGCCTTCCAGTCCGCGGCGATCGCGCTTTCCGCGCACGTAAGGAACGCGGTGCCGAGTTGCGCGGCCTGCGCGCCAAGCGCGAGCGCGGCCGCGATGCCGCGGCCGTCCATGATGCCGCCCGCGGCCAGCACCGGCAGGCCCGTCGCGTCGACGAGCTGCGGGACGAGCGCGAGCGTGCCGATCAGCGCGTCGTCGGCGGCACCGATGAAGGTGCCGCGGTGGCCGCCCGCCTCGGCGCCCTGCGCGGAGATCGCGTCGGCGCCGGCCGCCTGCCACGCGAGCCCTTCGGCCACGTGCGTCGCGGTGCCGATCACAAAGGTGCCGGCGGCTTTCAGGCGTGCGACGTCGGCCGCGTCGAGCACGCCGAACGTGAAGCTCGCGACCGGCACGCGCAGCGCGACGAGCGCATCGAGCTGCGCGCGGAAATCGGGCGCGTAGCGCGCGGGCGCCGTGCCCGGCGGCAAGCCGAGCGTGGCATTGAGCGGGTCGATCGCCGCCAGCGCGCGCGCGACGGTCGCCGCGTCGGGCGCGGCTTCATCGGGCAGCACGAACAGGTTGATCGCGAACGGGCGATCGGTCGCCGCGCGGATCGCGGCGACTTCGGCGTCGATCCGTTCGGGCGCGAGCGCGCCGGCGCCGAGGCTGCCGAGCGCACCGGCATTCGATGCGGCGGCGACCATCGCGGTCGTGGTCGCGCCGACCATCGGCGCCTGCACGAGCGGCAGGCGCAGGCCGAAGCGTGCGGAAAAGGGCGTGGAAAACGAGCAGGCAGACATGGCGAATCCCTCGATGACGATGCGCGAAAGCGCTTTGTAAAGGCCGACCCATCGACTCTATCGAAGCGGCGCGGCGCCGAAAAATGAAAAATCGAGATCGAAACGATCGCGGCGCGAGAACCGCCCGCGTGCGCTGCAGCACCGATCGATTGGTGGCACACTAGGCCGCCCTCTTTCACCCTCGGGGCGCCTTGCGCACCCCGCACGCAGGAGTTCAGAACGTGACTGCCCAATGGATCGACATCCCGACCGGTAACGACAGCTTCGGCGGCTATCTCGCCCTGCCCAAGCGCGGCAAGGGCCCTGCCGTCATCATCATCCAGGAGATCTTCGGCGTGAACGCGCACATCCGCGCGGTCGCCGATCAGTACGCGGCCGACGGCTTCGTCGCGCTCGCGCCGGACGTATTCTGGCGCACGCAGCCGCGCGTCGAGCTGACCTACGAGGGCGCGGATCGCGACAAGGGCATCGAGCTGCTGAAGAAGACCGACGTGGGTCTCGCGGTCGCGGACATCGTCGCGGCGGCCGACGCGTTGCGCGCGCGCCCCGAAGTGGCCGGCAAGCTCGCCGCGATCGGCTACTGCTTCGGCGGCCAGCTCGCGTATCGCGCGGCCGCGACCGGCAAGCTGGATGCGGCGGTGGCCTATTACGGCGGCGGCATCCAGAACGCGCTGGACCTCGCCGGCCAGGTCACGCAGCCGATCCTGTTCCACTACGCGGAAAACGACCACGGGATTCCGCTCACGGCCGTCGATCAGGTGAAGGCCGCGTTCGCCGGCCGCGGCAACGCGTCGTTCCACGTGTACCCGGGCGCCGAGCACGGCTTCAACTGCACGGACCGCGCGTCGTACAACCAGCGCGCCGCGGCGCTCGCGCACGGCCGCACGCTGACCTTCCTCGCCGAGCATCTCTAAAAAAGCCCGGCCGCGGGCCCGGCGCACCGGGCCCGCGTTATGCTCGCACCATCGCCACGAGTCACAACGGGGGTGACCGCGATGCACTCGGACTATCTCGCGCATGACGCAATCGGCCTCGCCGCGCTCGTGCGCGACCGCCACGCCAGCCCGCGCGAACTGCTCGACGCCGCGATCGGCCAGGCCGAAGCGGTGAACGGCGCGATCAACGCGATCGTGCTGCAGGACTACGAAGCCGCGCGCGCGCGTGCGGCGGCCGCGCCCCAACCCGGCGCCGACGCGCCGTTCGCGGGCGTGCCGTATCTCGTCAAGGATCTCGGCGCGGCGGTCGCCGGGCTGCCGCTGTCGATGGGCAGCCGGCACTACCGGTACTTCGTGCCGGTCGACGATTCGCCGGTGATCGCGCGCAGCCGCGCGGCGGGCCTGAACGTATTCGGCAAGACCAACACGCCCGAGATCGGCCAGATGCCGTACACGGAACCGGAACTGTTCGGCGCGTGCCGCAACCCGTGGAATCTCGACCACACGCCCGGCGGATCGAGCGGCGGCGCGGCGGCGGCCGTCGCGGCCGGCATCGTGCCGCTCGCGCATGCGTCCGACGGCGGCGGCTCGATCCGCATTCCGGCATCGTGCTGCGGGCTGTTCGGGCTGAAGCCGAGCCGCAACCCGGTGCTCGTCGACCTGCCGTCGAACGGCGAACTCGTCGTCCAGCACGCGGTGTCGCGCAGCGTGCGCGACAGTGCGCTGCTGCTCGACGTGACGACCGGCCAGACGCTGCCGCCCGGCGCGCCCGGCACCTTCCTCGGCGCGCTCGATACGCCGCCCGGCCCGCTGCGGATCGGCCTCGTCGTCGATCCGATGCTCGCGCCGGCGCTCGCCGACGACACGCGCGCGGCGCTCGACGACGCGGCCGCGCTGCTCGAATCGCTCGGCCACCACGTCGAGCCGGCGACGCTGCCGATCGACTACGCGCGCGCGGCCGAAACCTTCCTGACGCTATGGGCGACGATCGCCGAGGACATGGTGCTCGGCGCACGCGCGCTGACCGGCCGCACGCCGCGCCGCGGCGAATTCGAGGCCGCGACGTGGGCGATGGCGGTGGTCGGCCGGCGTCTCGCGCGCACGCGCCTGCCGGACGTGCTCGAATGGCAGCGCCAGCTCACCGTGCAGGTCGCCGGTCTCGTGTCGCGTTACGACGCGATCCTGTGCGCGTCGCTCGCGGGGCCGCCGGTGAAGATCGGCGAATTGCAGCCGACGCCGTTCGAATCCGCGCAGATGAAGCTGCTTGCCGCGCTGCCGGTGAAGCCGCTGCTGAAGGAAATGCTCGCGAAATCGTCGGAGAAGGCGTTCGCGTGGGCCGGCTGCACCGAGCTGTTCAACCTGACCGGGCAGCCGGCGATGTCGGTGCCGCTGTACTGGAATGCGCGCGGGCTGCCGATCGGCGTGCAGTTCGCCGCGCGCCACGCCGACGACGCGCTGCTGCTCCGGCTCGCGCGGCAGCTCGAACAGGCACGGCCGTGGTTCGACCGCCGTCCGCCGCTGATGCAGGCGCAGCGCTGATTCGGCGACGTGCGCCACGCGGCATGCGCGGCGCGTCACGATAAAAAGGCCCCGCCGGCGCAAACCGGCGGGGCTTTCACGCAGGCAACCGCGTGACGGCGCTCGTTACACCGCGAGCCGTTCGCAGATCGTCCGCGTGGCGGTCGCCAAGTTCAGCGTGTAGAAGTGCAGCCCCGGCACGCCCGCGTCGATCAGGCGCTGGCACAGGTTCGTGACGACGTCCGCGCCGAACGCGCGAATCGACTCGCGATCGTCGCCGAAGCTCTCGAGCCGGCGCGCGACCCAGCGCGGCACTTCGGCGCCGCACATCTCGGAGAAGCGCATCAGCTGCGAGAAGTTCGTGATCGGCATGATGCCCGGCACGATCGGCACGTCGACGCCGAGCTTGCGCGTATCGTCGACGAAGCGGAAATACGCATCCGCGTTGAAGAAGTACTGCGTGATCGCGGAATTCGCGCCGGCTTTCACCTTGCGCGCGAAATTCTCGAGATCGGCCTTCGGCGAACGCGATTGCGGGTGGTACTCCGGGTAGCCGGCGACCTCGATGTGGAACCAGTCGCCATGCTCGGCGCGGATGAAGCTGACGAGCTCGGACGCATAGCGCAGCTCGCCGACCTCGCCCATCCCCGACGGCAGGTCGCCGCGCAGCGCGACGATGTGCCGGATGCCGTGCGAGCGGTACTGGTCGAGGATCGCGCGCAGGCTGTCGCGCGACGAGCCGATGCACGACAGGTGCGGCGCGGCCTCGAGGCCGTCCTTCTGCATGTCGAGCACGGTATCGAGCGTGCCCTGCTGCGTCGAGCCGCCGGCGCCGAACGTCACGGAGACGAATTTCGGCTTCAGCGGCAGCAGCTGCGCGCGCGTGGCGCGCAGCTTTTCGACGCCGTCCGCCGTCTTCGGCGGGAAGAATTCAAACGAGAGTTCGATCGGTTTCATGATTCGATGGGGTTGAGCCTGCGCCCGCTCGCCGTCAGCCGATGTCGCGCTGGCCGAAGATCAGGGCGGACAGCAGCCACGACACGATGCTGTACAGGATCGAACCGAAGAACGCGGACCAGAACCCCGACACCTCGAAGCCCTTCAGCAGCGACGACGCGAACCAGAAGCACAGCGCGTTCACGACGAGGATGAACACCCCGAGCGTGACGATCGTGACGGGCAGCGTCAGCAGGATCAGCACCGGCCGGATCACCGTGTTGATCAGCCCGAGCACGACCGCGACGATCAGCGCGGTGCCGAAGCTCTTGATGTGGATCGACGGCACGAGGTACGTGATGATCAGCAGCGCGAGCGCGTTGATGACCCAGGTGAGGATGACGCTCATGGAGGGCTCCGGTTCGGTTGTCGATCGGTACGATCGGTGAGCGCCGCCGCGCCGTGCGCCCGCCACGGGCGCGCACGGTGCGGCGGCGGCCGCGCATCAATAGCGGTAGTGGTTCGGCTTGAACGGGCCGTCCTTCTGCACGCCGATGTACGCAGCCTGCTCGTCCGACAGCACCGACAGGTTCGCGCCGATGCGCGCGAGGTGCAGGCGCGCGACCTTTTCATCGAGATGCTTCGGCAGCACGTACACCTTGTTCTCGTACTCGTTGCCGCGCACGAACAGCTCGATCTGCGCGAGCGTCTGGTTCGCGAACGAGTTCGACATCACGAACGACGGGTGGCCGGTCGCGCAGCCGAGGTTCACGAGGCGGCCTTCGGCCAGCAGGATCACGCGCTTGCCGTCCGGGAAGATGATGTGGTCGACCTGCGGCTTGATGTTTTCCCACTGGTACTGGCGCGTCGACGCGACGTCGATTTCGGAGTCGAAGTGACCGATGTTGCAGACGATCGCGTTGTGACGCATCGCCTTCATGTGATCGTGGTTGATCACGTGGTAGTTGCCGGTCGCCGTCACGAAGATGTCGGCCTTGTCCGCCGCGTATTCCATCGTCACGACGCGGTAGCCCTCCATCGCCGCCTGCAGCGCGCAGATCGGATCGATTTCGGTGACCCACACGGTCGCGCCCAGGCCGCGCAGCGATTGCGCGCAGCCCTTGCCCACGTCGCCGTAGCCCGCGACGACCGCGACCTTGCCCGCGATCATCACGTCGGTCGCGCGCTTGATGCCGTCGACGAGCGATTCGCGGCAGCCGTACAGGTTGTCGAACTTCGACTTCGTGACCGAATCGTTCACGTTGAACGCCGGGAACGGCAGGCGGCCGTCCTTTTCCATCTGGTACAGGCGGTGCACGCCGGTCGTGGTTTCCTCGGTCACGCCCTTGATGTGCGCGAGGCGCTTCGAGTACCAGGTCGCGTCGACGTCGAGGTGCTTCGCGATCGACTTGTACAGCGCGACTTCTTCCTCGTTGGTCGGCTTCGCGATCACCGAACGGTCCTTCTCGGCCTTCGCGCCGAGGATCAGCAGCAGCGTGGCGTCGCCGCCGTCGTCCAGGATCATGTTCGCGAATTCGCCGTTCGGCCATTCGAAGATGCGGTGCGAGAACTCCCAGTATTCGTCGAGCGACTCGCCCTTGAACGCGAACACCGGCGTGCCGGCTTCGACGATCGCGGCCGCTGCGTGATCCTGCGTCGAGAAGATGTTGCACGACGCCCAGCGGACGTCCGCGCCGAGCGCCTTCAGCGTCTCGATCAGCACGCCCGTCTGGATCGTCATGTGCAGCGAACCGGCAATGCGCGCGCCCTTCAGCGGCTGCTGCGCCTTGTATTCGTCGCGGATTTGCACGAGGCCCGGCATTTCGGTCTCGGCGATGTTCAGTTCCTTGCGGCCCCAGCCGGCCAGCGCCATGTCGGCGACGACGTAATCGTGGGAAGCCTTGGAATCGATAATGGCGTTCATCACGCCCTCCTTTCTAAAAAGTTTCTAGATTGGTGACGTGAGCGCCGTTCAGGAAGCGGGGCCGGCGCGACGGTCGCTCAAAACGATCGCCGCACGGCTGCTTGGTGAAGCCTTCCGAGCCTGGCGGACGCTGATGGTCCGTCGCAACGCTCCTCGGAAAACGGAGGGGATTGTAGCAAATCGGCGCGCGAAATGCGCAACGACGACGCGTCGGCACGAGACGCGCGCGGCGCGGGCGCGCGCGGCCGTGGCCGTGGCCGAAGGGGCAGGACTTCGGGGTCAGGACTCCGCGCCGACCCAGGCCTGTTCGCGCAGCCGTGCGCGCAGGCGCGCGACGGCCTGGCTGTGCAGCTGGCACACGCGCGATTCGCTCACCTCGAGCACCGCGCCGATTTCGCGCAGATTCAGACCCCGTTCGTAATACAGCGACATCAGCAGCTTCTCGCGCTCCGGCAGCCGCTCGATCGCCTCGACGAGCGCCTCGCGCAGGTGCTCGTCGAGCAGCGCCGACAACGGATCGGCATGATCGACGCGATAGCGGTCGAGGAACGGCTCGTCGTCGGCCGCGCGATCGAAATCCTCGTAATAGATGAGCTGGCTGCCGTGCAGGTCCTGCAGCATCCCCTGGTATTCGTCGAGCGGCATGTTCAGGTGCTGCGCGATCTCGGTCTCGCTCGCCGAGCGGCCGAGATGCTGCTCGACCTGGTGCACCGCGTGCTCGACCTCGCGCGACGTCTTGCGCAGGCTACGCGGCAGCCAGTCGTTGCTGCGCAGCTCGTCGAGCATCGCGCCGCGGATGCGCTGCGTCGCGTAGGTCTCGAACTGCGCGCCCTGGTCTTCCTTGTAGCGGCCGGCCGCGTCCATCAGGCCGATCATGCCGGCCTGGATCAGATCGTCGAGATCGACGCTCGCCGGCATCTTCGCGACGAGCTGCAGTCCGAGGCGGCGCACGAGCGGCGCATATTGCGCGAGCACGTCGGCCTGGGACATCTTTCCTTGAGCGTTGTACATCATGGCTCCCTCCTTCGGGTGGCGCTCACGCGGCGTGTGCCGCGCCCGCCTCATACGACGGCTTGCCGCCGGCGTGGACCGCGCGGCCCGCGCCCGAACCGGGGCGCATCGGCCAGTACAACAGGTCGGCGGCAATCTGCCGGTAATCGCGCGCGGCAGCCGACGACGGGAACGCGTCGACCGCCGCATGCATCAGTTCGCGGGCGTGCTCGACGAGCGGATCGGCGCTCACGCAGCCCGCGTCGGCGATCGACACGGACAGGTAGCGGCTCGCGACGCCCGCGAGGTTGTCGAAGGCCGTCTTCGCGTCCGTGTGGCTGGCGACCTGATTGGTCAGCACGCGGAACTGCGCGAACGCGTGCGCGAAATGCAGCCGCTTCATGCACGCATACGCCTCGGTGATCGCCTGCACGGCAACCCGCGTGACGATCAGCACGTCGTGCGCTTCGCGCGCGAGCGCCGACAGCGATCCGTCGGCGCCGAGCTGCGCGTCGACGAGGACGATGTCGGCCGGACCGTCGATGAAGTCGCTCAGCTGCGCGTCGCTGTAGCCGGCGCGCGCGAGCTGGGCGGCGCCGCACAGGCCGAAGCCGGCCGCCACCCGCGTGCGTTCGCCGTCGCGCAGCCACGCGCCGGCGAGCGTCGCGCTGGCCGAATGCACGTCGGCGCGCTCGTCGACGACCAGCACGTCCTTGCCGAGCGACGCGAGCGCCGCCGCGAGGTTCACCACGGTGGACGTGCAGCCGACGCCCGCCGGCCCGCCCGTCACCGCGACGATGCGCGACGCGCGCCCGGCCAGCAGGCGCCGCAGCCCTTCGGCCTGGTCGATGATCCGTTTATCCAAATCGCACCTCGTGCAGCTCGGCGGTGGAACGTGCGGTCAGTGCGGAAAGCAGCGTCGGCATGTCCTCGTCTTGCGGCACGAAGGGCGAGCCGTCGCGCGGCACACAGAACGCGCTCTTCAGCAGGAATTTGGTCGACGCGACGTACAGGTTCTCCGGCACCTTCTGGCCGGTCGACACGTAGTGGACCGGCAGCTTGTAGCGGATCACCGTGTCGAGCACGCTGCCGAGGTGGGTCGCCTCGTCGAGCTTCGTGAGAATGCAGCCGGCCAGATCCGGATGCTCGCCCGCGCTGCGGTACGCCTGCACGACTTCGTTCAGCGTGTCGCCGTGGCTCGTCGCGTTCAGCAGCAGCAGGCGCTGCACCGGCGCGTTCGCGCCGTGCAGCATCGCGATCTGGTCGGACACCGCGCGGTCGCGCTGGCTCATGCCGATCGTGTCGATCAGCACGATGTGCTTGTTGCGCAGCTCGGACAGCGCGAGCGCGAGGTCGCCCGCATCCTTCACCGCGTGAACCGGCACGCCGAGGATCTTGCCGAAGATGCGCAGTTGCTCGTGGCCGCCGATCCGGTAGCTGTCGGTGGTCAGCAGCGCGACCTTGCTCGCACCGAAGCGCATCACGCAGCGCGCGGCCAGCTTCGCGGTGGTGGTCGTCTTGCCGACGCCGGTCGGCCCCATCAGCGCGAACACGCCGCCGCGCTCCATCAGCGCGTCCTCGCTGTCGAGCACCGGCAGGTTCGATGCGAGCACCGACTGCGCCCATTCGGCGGCCTGCTCGAAGGTCTGCGCGCCGTCGCCGGACGGCAGGTTGTCGACCAGCATCCGCACGAGCTGCGCGGAGAAGCCGGCCGCGAACAGATGCTTCGTCAGCGCGCCGTGCACGGCGCTGCGACGCTGGCGGTCGTGCCACATCAGGCTGTCGAACTGCTCTTCCATCATCCCGCGCAGCTCGCCCAGCTCCTGCATCACCGTGTCGTTGACGATTCGTTCGATGCGCGACTTCACCGCATCGGCCACCACGGCGGCCGCGTCGACGGACAGGCGCGTGCGGTCGGTCTGCTTGGCGCCGTACGCGGCGCCCGTGTCGGCTGCGCGCTTCGCCGCGGCCGGCGCTGCGGCGGCCGGCATCCGGCGCTCGGCGTCGCGCACGATGTCGCGCGCCCAGTCGGGCGGCGTCGCGCGGGCGGCGGCTTGCGGCGCGGGCGTGGCCACCTGCGGCTCGGCGGGCGCCTGCGCACGGGCGATCAGCGCGTCGCGCTGCTGCGTCAGGCGCTTCGCATGCTCGACGAGCCACGGTGCGGGTTCGGAAGTGGCGGCCGGCGATCCGGGGGCCGGCCATCCGGCGGCCGGCGATCCGGCGGCCGGCGATCCGACCGCGGCGGATGCAGCGCTCGACGGCGCTGCCGCCGCGGGCGCGTCCGCATCGATCGACGCGGGGTGCGCATCCGCGTCTTGCGCGTCGGCGCTCGCGCCGAACACGGACGAGAACACGTCCGGCAGCCCGCCTTCGCCCGCCGCATACGGATTGACGGCCGGGCGCGGGGCGATCCCCGGGCGCGACACGATGCCCGGCACGGCGGCGGCCGGCACGGAGTCCGGCGCGCGCGACGTGGCGAGGCGCCCACGCGCGGCCGGCGGCGCCACCGCGGCGAGATCCGAATCGGCGAGTGCAACGATTTCGACGCTGCCGTCATCGAGCGTGCGGTTCGACAGCACGACCGCGTCGGCGCCGAGCGCCTCGCGCACGAGACGAAGTGCGTCGCGGCTCGTTGCGCCGGTGAATTTGCGAATGTTCAAGCGGAACCCCCGATGACGTTAACGACTTTGATCGTGCGTGTGTCCGGCACTTCGGCGTACGACAGCACTTTCAGTTGCGGCAGGCTGCGGCGCAGGAAACGCGCGAGCATCGCGCGCAGCGCGTGCTGCACGAGCAGCACGGGCGGCAGCCCGAGATTCTGTTGACGCAGCATCGCTTGCTGCGTGCCGGTCAGAAGGTTGTGCGCGAGGCCGGGTTCGAGGCCCGGGTTCGCGCCGGTGGCGAGCGCCTGCGACAGCACGCGCTCGAGGTTCGCGTCGAGGCCCATCACCTGCATTTCGCCGTTGCCCGGATACCACTGCTGCGTGATCGCACGGCCGAGCGAGAGCCGCACCGCGGCCGTGATCTCGAACGCGTCGCCGCGGCCCGCGTGCTCGGACACCGCCTCGAGGATCGTGCGCATGTCGCGGATCGGCACGCCTTCCTCGAGCAGGTTCTGCAGCACCTTCTGCAGCGTGGTGAGCGAGATCGTCTTCGGCACCAGGTCCTCGACGAGCGACGGCGCGTCCTTGCCGGTGCGCTCGACGAGCGCCTGCACTTCCTGGCGGCCGAGCAGCTCGGCCGCGTGCTGGACGACGAGATGGTTCAGGTGCGTCGCGACGACCGTGCTCGCGTCGACGACCGTGTAGCCGTACACCTGCGCCTGCTCGCGCAGCGCGACGTCGATCCACACGGCCGGCAGCCCGAACGCCGGATCCTGCGTGACGGCGCCCGGCAGCGCGGCCGTCACCTGGCCCGGGTTGATCGCGAGCCACTGACCCGGGAACACTTCGCCGAAGCCGATCTCGACGCCCTTCAGCGCGATCCGGTACGCGTTCGGCCGCAGTTCGAGGTTGTCGCGGATATGGATCACCGGCGGCAGGAAGCCGATTTCCTGCGCGAATTTCTTGCGGATGCTCTTGATGCGCTTGAGCAGCTCGCCGTCGCTGTTCCTGTCGACGAGCGGGATCAGCCGGTAGCCGACTTCGAGGCCGAGCGGGTCGATCAGCTGCACGTCGTCCCAGGTCGCTTCGTGGCTGTCGGCCGGCAGCACCGCGGGTGGCGCGATGTCGGTCACGTCGCCGGCCGCCTTGCGGGCCGCCGCGCGCTTGGTTTGCGTGCGCGCGAGCCAGATCGCGCCGCCGCCGAGCGCGAGGAACGCGAAGTGCGGCATGCCCGGGATCAGCCCCATCAGCACGATGATCGCGCCGGTGATGTTCAGCACGCGCGGATTCGTGAACAGCTGGCCGGTGATCTGCGTGCCGATGTCCTCGTCGGTCGCGACGCGCGACACGATCACGCCGGCCGCGGTCGAGATCACGAGCGACGGGATCTGCGCGACGAGGCCGTCGCCGATCGTCAGCAGCGTGTAGTTGGTGCCGGCCGCGGCGAAGCTCATGTCGTGCTGGACCATCCCGACGATCAGCCCGCCGATCACGTTGATCGCCATGATGATCAGGCCGGCGATCGCATCGCCGCGCACGAACTTCGACGCCCCGTCCATCGACCCGTAGAACTCGGCTTCCTGCGAGACGGCCAGGCGCCGCTTGCGCGCCTGTTCCTCGTTGATGAGGCCGGCGTTCAGATCGGCGTCGATCGCCATCTGCTTGCCGGGCATCGCATCGAGCGTGAAGCGCGCGGACACTTCGGCGATCCGCCCCGCGCCCTTCGTGATCACCATGAAGTTGATGATCATCAGGATCACGAACACGACGATGCCGACCGCGAAGTTGCCGCCGACGAGGAAGTGGCCGAACGCCTCGATCACCTGGCCGGCCGCGTCGGGCCCGGTATGGCCTTCGAGCAGCACGACGCGCGTCGACGCGACGTTCAGCGACAGGCGCAGCAGCGTCGAGAACAGCAGCACGCTCGGGAACGCCGCGAAGTCGAGCGGCTTCATCGTGTACATGCTGACGAGCAGCACCATCACGGACAGCGCGATGTTGAACGTGAACAGCAGATCCAGCAGCATCGGCGGCAGCGGCAGGATCATCATCCCCAGGATCATGCAGATGAGGACCGGGCCCGCGAGCGCGCGCAGGTTCGTGCCTGCGAACGGGTTCGCGCGCTTGCCGAACAGGCCGGTGGTGGGGGTGCTCATGCCGCGTTCCCTTGCTGGCCGAGGGCGTCCTCGGCTTCTTCACGTTCGTCGTCGGCGGCGACCGACGTGCCCTTGTCGAGTTCGGCCGGCACGTCGAGATCGACCGGCATCGCCGGGAACGCGCCGCCTTCCGAGCGGAAGCGCTTGAGCTGGTAGACCCATGCGAGCACTTCGGCCACGGCCGAGTACAGCGAGCCGGGGATCTCGCGCTCGAGTTCGACGTTGTGATACAGCGCACGCGCGAGCGGCGGCGCTTCGAGCAGCGGCACGTTGTGTTCGGCCGCGAGTTCGCGGATGCGCGCGGCGACGAGGTTCACGCCCTTCGCGACGACCTTCGGCGCGCGCATCTCGCCGTCCGTGTATTGCAGCGCGACCGCGAAGTGCGTCGGGTTCGTGACGACCACGTCGGCCTTCGGCACGGCCGCCATCATCCGGCGCCGCGCGATCGCGCGCTGCTGCTGGCGGATCCGCCCCTTCACGTGCGGATCGCCTTCGTTCTCGCGATGCTCGCGCTTCACTTCTTCCTTCGTCATGCGCAACTTCTTGTTGTACTGCCAGAGTTGGTAAGGCACGTCGAGCCCGGCGACCACCAGCATCCCGGCGACCGTCGTGCCGCAGCACACGGCGACCAGATGCAGCGCATCGGGCAGCGCGGCGCCGAGCGGCTGCGTCGCGAGGCTGAGCAACTCGTCCTTGCTGCGCCAGATCGCGATGCCGCCGATCCCGCCGACGACCAGCGTCTTCGCGATCGACATCCCGAGCTGGATCGGCCCCTGGATCGAGAAGATCCGGCCGAGGCCCGCGATCGGGTTCAGGCGGTCGAACTTCAGCTCGAACGTCTTCTGCGAAATCAGCCAGCCGCCGAGCGCCATCGGCGCGAGCAGCGCGGCGACGCCGGTGAGCGCGAGCAGCGGCAGCAGCGCGGCGAAGCCTTCGCGGCTCGCGCTGCCGGCCGCCGACAGCATCCGGTGGGTGTCGAACGCGGTCGCGCGATCGAACGTGAACGCGCCGCGCAGCATCGCCTGCAGATGCCCGCCCGACGGGCCCGCGAGCAGCCATGCGCCGTAGAACCCCGCCGCGAGCAGTGCGAACGAAGCCAGCTCGCGCGAACGCGCGACCTGCCCCTCCTCGCGCGCCTTCTCGCGGCGCCTGGGAGTGGCGGCTTCGGTCTTGTCGAGATCGCTCTCGTCTGCCACGGGGCCTCCAGTCGGGTACGGCGGAATGCCGCTTTCCAGTGACACCGATTATTCATGGACGCGTCAAACGCCGATCGGTCGAGCAAAGCCGGGAAAGGGGGGTATTTCGGGGAATCGGGCGAGCGGCCGCGAACGCGGCCGGAACGGGGGCGGAGCGACGCGCGG
Organism: Burkholderia sp. BCC1047; assembly: GCF_902833155.1. Taxonomy (NCBI): domain Bacteria; kingdom Pseudomonadati; phylum Pseudomonadota; class Betaproteobacteria; order Burkholderiales; family Burkholderiaceae; genus Burkholderia; species Burkholderia sp. BCC1047. The sequence goes on from NZ_CADFEH010000044.1 coordinate 15,245, forward strand.
CGTGGCGGAAAAGCGGGACCGGCCGGCGCATTGGCGAGGCGGCGGCCGCAAGCGGGACGGCAGCGGCGCCACGCGCGGGGAACGGTGAAACGACGGGCGGGAAAGACGGGAGAGCCGCGGGAGAAGCGGGAGAAGCGCGAGAAGCGGGGCAAGCAGGCCCCGACGCAACGGCGTCGCGCGTCGGTCGGGGCAGGCGTCGGTCAGACGGCCGGGATCGGGTCCGCGCCGAAACGGTTCGGGCCTTCGGTGCCGCGCGAGCACATCCACACGAGCAGCAGGATGCCGCCGACGATCGGAATCAGCGCGAGCAGCAGGAACCAGCCCGAGCGGCCCGTATCGTGCAGGCGGCGCACGCTGACCGCGATGCCCGGAATGATCAGCGCGAGCGACACCAGGAAGATCACGCCGAGCAGCAGCAGCGTGATCAGGCCCGCATCGCGGCCGGCCGCGCCGATGATCTGGCCGGCGACCGACAGCACGGAGGTCAGCAGCGCGAAATACCAGTATTCGGCACGACGCGCACGGCCTTCGAATGTTGCGTATTTATTCAGTACGGTACGAACGGCTTCGGAAAAATTCATTTTATTACCCTCCTGTTTTATATTGGCACCCCGGAAACAACGCCGGAATTATATGATCGAAGTTCGGCGGATTCCATCTCTTTTCGCATATGGGGCAATACGCGCCCATATGGCGCAGGAACGGCTGCAAGAGCGGATTTCGGCATGCCCGGCTTGCATGCCGCGTCATTTTAATAATCGTGAAGATCTGACAGAAACGGCAGCCGTGAATAATCCGGCTTTGATTACACCCGAATGAAATCGCACGAATCGATAATCGACTCGAGTGTCCGGCATTCGATTAACCGACCGGCCGGCGATACGCAGGCCTGCCGGTCGCGGCGCCTTTCGGCATCGCCGGTTCCGTCCGAATCGCACCCTGCGGCGTCGGGACGGGGTGGCCGACCATCGCCGGCCCGAACGGCCCGAACGGCGTGATCGACCGAAGCGACCGAAGCGACCGAAGCGCCCTAACCGGCCGCCGCCCGCTGCAACGCGCCGAGATCGAGCTTCTTCATCGTCATCACCTGCGCCATCACGCGCTCGGCGCGGGCCGGGTCGCCCGTCATCAGTTCGGCCATCTGCACGGGCACGACCTGCCACGACACGCCGAAGCGGTCGCGCAGCCAGCCGCATTGCTGCGCGCGCGCGTCGCCGCCTTCGGACAGGCGCGCCCAGTAATGGTCGATCTCGTCCTGGTCGCGACAGTTGACGACGAACGACACGGCCGGCGTCATCTGGAACACGGGGCCGCCGTTCAGCGCGACGAACGCCTGCCCGTCGAGCTCGAACGCCACGGTCATCACCGCGCCCTCGGCGTTGCCGGACGCATGCGCGCCGGTCTTGCCGTAGCGCGCGACGTGCACGATGCGCGCGTTGTCGAACACCGATACGTAGAAACCGGCCGCCGCCTCGGCGTCGCGGTCGAACCACAGGAACGGCGTGATGCGCTGGATACGCGGGTTCATGCGCTGTCTCCTTCGATGTCGTGCCGGCACCGGTGCCGGTCTTACATCGTAGGCGCTATGCCGGCGCGTGGCGGCGATCCGGTCCGTAGTGCACGCACGGCGCGCCGGAATAAAAAAAGGGGGCGATCGCTCGCCCCCTCGTTCCTGCGTCCGGCGACGCCGCGTCAGAACGCGACGAACGGCTGCGCGCCGCCGCTCGCGGTCTTGTCCATCCCGAAGTAGATCGTCTTGCCGTAGAAGTGCGGCATGCCGATGTCGAGCCAGTTGGACGAGCCGAACGGCCCCGCGATGTCGTTGAACGCGAACGTCGACGCGTTCGAGAACAGCGCATCCGCGTTCGCGACCGGCATCGACACGGTGCCCGACGCGCCGTTCTGGCCGCTCAGCGTGGCCGAATAGGTCGTCGTCGCCGACGGGCAGTAGAACTCCGTATTCCTCGAACAGACCGTCTGCGCCGAATCGTTGAAGAAATACGCGTTCGAGCCCGTATCGAAGAACGCGGTCACGTTGCGCCCCTGGAACGTCGCGCTGACGTCGCCGGTCGTGGTCGACGTCAGCACCGTCTTGCCGCTCAGGTTCGGCAGGCCGAACGTCAGCGTGCCGGTCGCGCTCGCCTGCCCGTTGTTCGAGATGGCCGGCATCTGCACGCTCACGCCGTCGTTGTTCGCGAACCGGTGCACCGGGTTGGCCACCTGCTGCGCGAGCGGCACGAGCGTGACGGTGCAGCTCGCGTTGTCGCCGTTCGGGCACGCGTAGTAGTTGTTGCTCGTCGACGTCGACGTCGCGCAGGTCGTGCCGCAGTCGTACGGCGCCGGCCCGATGCCGAGGATCCCGTTCGCGCCGAGCGCGCTCGTCGAGTTGGCCGATGCGCCGCCGTTCGTGCACGAGCTCGGCACGTTCGTCGTGCCGAGGTCGCCGATGATCTGCACGGGCAGCGACGCGGCCTGCTCGGTGCCGATCGACAGGTCGACGGTGCGCACCGAGCCCCACGTGTAGCTCGACACGAACTTGCCGCATTCGGCGACCGGCGCGCCGCCGCTCTTCACCTGCGGCAGGCTGTCGTGCACGCCGGCCACCGCGCTGCCGACGAGCCGCAGCCCGTAGGACGCGGTATCGACGAGCACGTTGTTGACGATCTGGCAGTTCGACGTGCCCGGCACGCAAACCTTCACGCTGATGGTCGGGATGTTGATCACGTTCGCGGCGCCGGCGGCGACCGTGACGACGGCCGTGTTGCCGCTGTTGCCGTCGGAGCCGCTGTTGCCGGTATTGCCGTTGTTGCCCGAACTGCCGCCGCCGTCATCGCCGCCGCCGCAGGCCGTCACGAGCACGGCCGTCGCGGCCAGGAGGCCTAGCACGCCGAACCAGCGCTTGAATGTATGAGTCATGCTCAAGATCGCTCTCCCGCTGTCACTGGATATCGGTGCCGGCCACGCCGGTCGGCAGCGCCGACGGCAGCCATGCCTGGCCGGAGAAGGCGCCCATGTGGCCACCCGTCCGGATCACGAGGCCGCTCGTCTCGACGGCCACCGGAGCACGCCAGCCGCGCGCCCGGTGCGCCGCCTGGACGCCGGCGGTGTACTGCGGGAAATAGCTGCCGAGCAGCGACGCGAGATCCGGCATCGTCGGCCCGCGCCACGCGAGGCCGAACACGCTGCCGGCGGCCGACGTGTATTCGTGGATGACGGTGCCCGATCCGAGCGTGATCTCGCGAACGGTATAGGCGGCCGTGCTCGTCTGCACGCCGTCCGCCGAGCGCATCGCGCGCTGCAGCGCGCGCACGGTGGCGGCCTGATCGTCCGCCGGCGGCGACATCGGCGCGCCGCCCAGTTCCGCGTGTGCGTGGACAGCCCACAGCACACCCATTGCAGCCGTCGCGTGCGCGACGGTCCAGCCCAAGCGTTTCAGCTTCACGTTCCCCCCCAAGGGACTGGCTTCGGTGCCGACGGCGCCGCCATCGGCCCGCGCCGTCTGCCCACTGATGAATCGTACGAATGACGCTACGTTGCTGCTGACGCGTAGTATGCCTGCGGAGTGTGTCGAAGTGTCAATTCGACGCAGGATCACGCTGCGCCGCGCAGCGGCGGCGGGCGGGGGGGAAATGAGGCGGGAACGGGGCATGCGCGCGTCGAGCGGCCCCGCGGAACGGGGCGCCCGACAATGGGACGCGCGATGCGCACCGGCAGGATCAGAAGCCGAGGCTCGCGAGCAGGTCGTCGACCTGCCCCTGGTCCTGAACGACGTCGGATTTGCCTTCCGGCGCGATCTGCGGGCCGTTCAGCAGCGATTCGGGGCTGCCGGTCGCGCTCATCGCTTCGGCCGCGAATGCCGCCGCGGTGGCCGCGAACTGCTCGCGCCGCTCCGGCGCGATGTTCTCGACGAGCACGGTGAGGAGCTGCTGCTCGATCAGGTAGACCATGTCCATGATCTTCTTGATCACCTGCCCGGTCAGATCCTGGAAATCCTGCGCGAGCATGATCTCGAGCAGTTGCGCGCGGGTCGCCGCCGTCGATTCGGGCAGCGTGCGCAGGAACGCGCGCGTGTCGTCCATCAGCTCGCGCACTTCCGCGTGCTCGATCGGCGCGGCGTACCACTGCGCCCAGCGCGCGTCAAGCGCCTCGGCCTCGTTCTGCACGCGCTCCTGCATCGGCTTCGCGATCTCGATCGCATTCAGCACGCGCACCGCGGCCTGCTCGGTCATCGTCGCGACGTAGCGCAGCCGGTCGCGCGCATCGGGCACGGCTTCCGCCGCGCGCTCGACATGCTTGTCGAGCCCGAGCTCGCGCATCGAATCGCGCAGCGTGCGCGTGACGTGGCCGATGCGCGCGAGGATCCGGTCGCTCGCGTAATCGGCGCCTTCGGCATGGCCGTCGGCATTGACCGCCGCGCCGGCAAGCGCCGCATGGATCGGCTCGTTCACGTTCAGCTCCCGGCCTTGGCCATCTTGTCGATGATCTTGTTCAGCTTCTCGTCGAGCGTCGCGGCCGTGAACGGTTTCACGACGTAGCCGCTCGCGCCGGCCTGCGCGGCCGCGATGATGTTCTCCTTCTTCGACTCGGCCGTGACCATCAGCACCGGCAGATGCGTGAGCGTCGCGTCCGCGCGGATCTCCTTGAGCATCGCGAGACCGTCGAGGTTCGGCATGTTCCAGTCCGAGATCACGAAGTCGAAGCCGCCGCCGCGCAGCCGCGCGAGGCCGGCCGCGCCGTCCTCGGCCTCATCGACGTTCGTGTAGCCCAGTTCCTTGAGCAGGTTGCGGACGATCCGGCGCATCGTCGGGAAATCGTCCACCACCAGGATTTTCATGCTCTTGTCCATCGTCGTTCCTTTCCAGATTCGTTTCCGTCGGGACGCGTATCGTGGCACGCGCCCCGTGACAGTCCATTCACACACGCTGCACGCGGTCGCCCATCGTCGCCAGGCGCGCCATCACGCGGCGGCTCATGTCGGCGAGCGGCGCGACCTCGTCCGCCCCGCCGAGCGCGATCGCCTCGCGCGGCATCCCGAACACGATGCAGCTCGCCTCGTCCTGCGCGAACGTGTAAGCGCCCGTGCGTTTCATTTCCAGCAGGCCGGCCGCGCCGTCGCGGCCCATCCCGGTGAGGATCACGCCGATCGCGTTCTTGCCCGCATGCGTCGCCGCCGAGCGGAACAGCACGTCGACCGACGGGCGGTGCCGGTTCACCGGCGGCTCGTCCGACAGTTGCGCAATATAGTTCGCGCCGCTTCTCGCGAGCAACAGGTGCGCATGGCCCGGCGCGATGTACGCATGGCCCGGCAGCACGCGTTCGCCGTGCTCGGCTTCCTTCACCGCGATCCGGCACAGGCCGTTCAGCCGCTGCGCGAACGATTTCGTGAAGCCCGGCGGCATGTGCTGCGCGATCAGCACGGCCGGCGCGTCCGGCGGCAGCGGCGTCAGCACTTCGCGGATCGCCTCGGTGCCGCCCGTCGACGCGCCGATGATGATCAGCTTCTCGGTACTGACGAGCGGGTTGTTGATCATCGGCGCGGCCGCGGCGCTGTCCGCCGTGCGCGCGACGGCCTGCGGCTGCGGCGCCTGGCGCACGCGCGCGCGCGACGCCGCGCGGATCTTGTCGGCGAGCTTTTCCGCGTAGTCGAGCATCCCGTCGCGAATCCCGACGCGCGGCTTCGTGACGAAATCCACCGCGCCGAGTTCGAGCGCGCGCAGCGTGATTTCCGAGCCGCGCTCGGTCAGCGACGACACCATCACGACCGGCATCGGCCGCAGACGCATCAGCTTCTCGAGGAAGTCGAGCCCGTCCATGCGCGGCATTTCGACGTCGAGCGTGAGCACGTCGGGGTTGTGCTGCTTGATGAGCTCGCGCGCGACGAGCGGATCGGGCGCGGTCGCGACCACCGTCATGTCGGGCTGGCTGTTGATGATCTCGGTCATCAGGCTGCGGATCAGCGCCGAATCGTCGACGCACAACACTTTGATCTTCTGCACTGCGGTCATGCCTCCTGCTTTCTTGATAGGGTCGCCGTCCGCGCGGCGCCGGCCGCGGCCGCGCTACCGCCGCCGGCCGGCGCGGCGCCGCGCCCGCCGAACAGCTCGATGCGCGGACGCGCCGGCTGCGGCGCGGCAGGCCGCTTCGCGGCAAACAGCTCGACGTGCGCGCGACGGGCGCGCTCGGCCTCGCGCGCGAGCGCGGCTTCGCGCTCGGTCACGCCCGGCACCTGCAGCCGCAGCTTCTTCACCATCGCGCGCCCGCTGTGCGGCATGAACGCGACCTTGCGCGGATGCACGCCCTGCAGGTCTTCCGCGGTGATGCGGATGCGCTCGAGCGCCAGATAGCGGCGCACGAAATCCGCGTTGCGATCGCCGATGTTGATCGTCGTCATCCCGGCCAGCACGGCCGCGCCGCCGAACACCTTCGCCTCGAAGCGCTCGCGGCGCCCGCCGGCCTTGATCAGCTCGTTGATCAGCACTTCCATCGCATACGCGCCATAGCGCATCGATTCCGACGCGGCCGCGCCTGGATCGGCGCCGTCGTCCGGCAGCATGAAATGGTTCATCCCGCCGATGCCCGCGTATGGGTCGTGCAGGCACGCGGCGACGCACGAGCCGAGCACGGTCATCAGCACCATGTCCTCGGCGGTCGTGTAGAACTCGTTCGGCAACAGCTTCACGCCGGGGCGCTCGAAGTGGTTGTCGAAGTAGCGATTGGTCGCGATCGGCAGTGCGCTCATCCGCGCTCTCCAAGAGCCGGCGCGCCGCCTGCGGCCCGCGCGCGCGACGGCATCGCGGCCGCCGCGCTCGCCTGCGCGCCGCGCGAGCGCGCACCCTGCTCGGCGTCGCGCGTCAGTTCGTACACCGTCTGCCCGCGCAGCCGGAACGCCTGCGTCACGTACGTGAAGTTCTCCGAATGGCCGGCGAACAGCAGCCCGCCCGGCTTCACGAGCGGATCGAAGCGCGACAGCACCTGCCCCTGCGTCGGCTTGTCGAAATAGATCATCACGTTGCGGCAGAAGATCGCGTCGAACGGCTTCGCGATCCCGTAGTCCGCATCGGTCAGGTTCAGCTGCTCGAAGCGGATCATCGCGCGCAGCTCGGGGCGCACCTTCACGCGGCCGGCCTGCGCGCCCGTGCCCTTCAGGAAGAAGCGCTTGAGCCGCTCCGGCGACAGGTGCTTGACCTGGTCGTACGTGTAGATGCCGGCTTCGGCCTTCGCGAGCACCTGCGTGTCGAGATCGGTCGCGAGGATCGTCGCGCTGCGCGCGGCCGTGTCGCCGAGCGCCTCGATCAGCGTGATCGCGATCGAGTACGGCTCCTCGCCGGTCGACGCCGCCGAGCACCAGACCGACACCGGCGCCGGCCGCGATTTCACGAATTCCGCCAGGATCGGGAAATGGTGCGACTCGCGGAAAAACGCGGTCAGGTTGGTGGTCAGCGCGTTGGTGAACGCTTCCCATTCGAGCGGATCGTCTTCCTGCTCGAGCAGGTCGAGGTAGTCGCGGAACGTGTCGAGGCCGCGCGCCCGCAGCCGTCGCGCGAGCCGGCTATAGGCCATGTCGCGCTTGTGCTCGGACAGCGAGATGCCCGCGCGTTGATGGATCAGCGCGCGGATGCGTGCGAAATCCGCGCCGGTGAACGCGAAGTCGCGCCCCGGCTCGCCCGCGCGAGGCGAGGCATCCGGTGCATCGGGTCGAAACGGCGCGCGCGCGTGCTGCATGGCTTAGAAGGTCTCCCAGTCGTCGTCGGACGCGCCGGCTGACGCCAGCGCAGGCTTCTCGCCGTTCAGCGCCGGGCGCACGAGCGCGGGCTTCGCGGCCGGCTTGTCCGCCGGCGCGGCCGTCTTCGCGAGACGCGGGCCGTAGCCGCCCGCGGCGGCGCCGCCACGAGAGGTCGGTGCATCCTTCTGCGTCCGCGCGGCGGCCTCGGGCGCACGCGTCGGTTCGGACGCGGCGGCCGCGGCGCCCGACGCAGCCGCACGCGACGCCGGCGCGGCGCGGCGTGCCGCCGGTTGGGCCGCAGCCTGCGGCGCCGGCAGCGCGGCGACCGGCGTATCGTGGCGCGACGCCGACGGCAGCGCCGCCGGTTCGTGCGCGACCGGCCGCGCGACGCTGCGCGCCGGCGCGAGCGCGATGCCGCCCGCGACGCGCCAGCCCGACACGATCGCCTTCATCTGGCGCGTCTGCTCCTCGAGCGACGCGGCCGCGGCCGCCGCCTGCTCGACGAGCGCTGCGTTCTGCTGCGTGACCGCATCCATCTGGCCGACCGCGCGGTTGACCTGCTCGATGCCGGTCGACTGCTCGTCGGACGCGGCGCTGATCTCGCCCATGATGTCGGTCACGCGGCGCACGGCCTGCACGATCTCTTCCATCGTCGAGCCGGCGCGCGCGACGAGCGCCGACCCGCTGTCGACCTTCTCGGCCGAATCGCCGATCAGCTGCTTGATTTCCTTCGCGGCGCTCGCGCTGCGCTGCGCGAGCGAGCGCACCTCGCCCGCGACCACCGCGAAGCCGCGGCCCTGCTCGCCGGCCCGCGCCGCTTCGACGGCCGCGTTCAATGCGAGGATGTTGGTCTGGAACGCGATCCCTTCGATCGTGCCGATGATGTCGACGACCTTGCCCGAGCTCGCCGCGATGTCCTGCATCGTCGACACGACCTGGCCGACCACGTCGCCGCCCTGGGTCGCGATGTCCGACGCGTTCACCGCGAGCTGGCTCGCCTGCCGCGCGTTCTCCGCGTTCTGCCGCACGGTGCCCGTCAGCTGCTCCATGCTCGACGCGGTTTCCTGCAGTGACGCGGCCTGCTCCTCGGTGCGCTGCGACAGGTCGATGTTGCCGGTCGCGATCTCGCGCGCGCCGACGTCGATCGATTCGGTGCCGCGATGCACGGCCTGCACCATCGTCGTGACGGCGTCCTGCATCCGCTTGATGCCGCCGAACAGGCGGCCGATCTCGTTCGTGCTGGAGGCGTTCACCGGCTGCGTGAGGTCGCCGCCGGCAATGCGCTCGAAATGCGCGATCGCGTCCTCGATCGGCTGGACGATCAGCCCGCGCAGCACGAAGCGGATCGCGATCACGACGACGAACGCGATCGCGATGCCGGCCGCGATCAGCGCGATCATCATCGAGATCTGCGACTGCGTCTCGGTCTGACGGTCTTGCGCGCGCTTCTGCAGCGCGGCGATCACGGCCGCCGCCGTCTGGTCGAACGCGACGAACATCGGGCTGATCTTCGTGTCCGCGACCGCGTGGTACGCGGCCATGTCGCCCGCGCGCGCCGCGGCGAACTCGGGCTCGACGCCTTCCTTCACGATCGTCGTGTAGCGTGCGGCGAGTTCGTCGAGCAGCGCCTGATCGACCCCGAGCTTCGGCGTCGACTGGAACGCCTGCCAGTTCTGGTTCGACTTCGCATACAGCTCCTGCGCGCGGTCGAGCACCTTCGCCGCGTCGGCCGCATTGCCGCCTTCGGTCAGCGTACGAAAGCGATCGAGCGCGACGCGCGAGCGCAGCAGCTGCGCGGCCGTGTCGTCGAGCGTGTGGATCGCCGGCAGGTCGACGTGCGCGATCTCGTCGAGCGAGCGGCTCGCGTGATCGAGCGCGTAGAGGCCGAGCCCGCCGACCGCGGCGGTCAGGCACACGAGGATGAGTCCGACCGCCGTGAGCGTCGTGCGGATCGACCAGTTATGCAACATTGCAGATTCTCCCGAAATTGCTGCGCGCGCGGCGCGCTTACCCGCCGAGCGTCTCGATCAGCGCCATTTCACGGCTCGACATCAGCTTCTCGATGTCCATCAGGATCAGCATCCGGCCGTCGACCGTGCCGAGGCCCGTCAGGTACTCGGTCGTCAGCGTCGCGCCGAATTCCGGCGCCGGCATGATCTGGTCGGTCTGCAGCGTCAGCACGTCCGACACGCCGTCGACCACCATCCCGACCACGCGGTTCGACACGTTCAGGATGATCACGACGGTCTGGTGGTCGTACTCGACGCGGCCGAGGTGGAACTTGATCCGCATGTCGACGATCGGCACGATGATCCCGCGCAGGTTGATCACGCCCTTGATGAACTCGGGCGCGTTCGCGATCCGCGTGACGCTGTCGTAGCCGCGGATTTCCTGCACTTTCAGGATGTCGATCCCGTATTCCTCGTCGCCGAGCGTGAAGACGAGAAATTCCTGGCCCGTCGCATCGCCGTGTTCGGCGTCGCGGCGGCTGGTCGCCGCCGCATTCGCCGCGGCCGTATTGATCATTTGGACTTCAGCAGACACGTTTGCCCCCAATCGGTTGAATGGCGAGAGTCAGAAGACGGCGAGCTCGGCGCCGGCTCGGGCGCCGTGCATCGCACGGGTTTCGCGGTTCAGCGCCGCGACGTCGACGATCAGCGCGACGCTGCCGTCGCCGAGGATGGTCGCCGCCGAGATGCCGTGGACCTTGCGGTAGTTGGTTTCGAGGTTCTTCACGACCACCTGCTGCTGGCCGACCAGTTCGTCGATCAGCATCGCGAAACGACGCCCCTCGGTTTCCATGATCGTGACGATCCCCTGCGTCGGGTCGGTGCGCGCGTCGTCGACCGAGAACACCTCGTGCAGCGCGACGAGCGGCAGGTATTCGCCGCGCACGCGCACCACGCGTTCGCCGTTGCCGACCGTGTAGATGTCGTCGTTCGACGGCTGCAGCGACTCCATCACGAAGTTCAGCGGCAGGATGAAGATCTCGCTGCCGACCTTGACCGACATCCCGTCGAGGATCGCGAGCGTGAGCGGCAGCACGATCCGCGTGGTCGTGCCGCGGCCCGCCTGCGACGAGATCTCGACGTGGCCGCCCATCGACTGGATGTTGCGCTTCACGACGTCCATCCCGACGCCGCGGCCCGACACGTCGGTCACCGTCTCGGCGGTCGAAAAGCCCGGCGCGAAGATCAGCTGCCACACTTCGTCGTCGCTGATGTTCTCGGAGATCTGCATGCCCTGCTTCGCGGCCTTCGCGAGAATCCGCTCGCGGTTCAGGCCCGCGCCGTCGTCGCTCACCTCGATCACGATGTTGCCGCCGTGATGCGCGGCCGACAGCACGAGCTGGCCGACCGCATCCTTGCCGGCGGCGACGCGCTTGTCGACGGTTTCGATCCCGTGGTCGAGGCTGTTGCGCACCAGGTGCGTAAGCGGATCGATGATCCGTTCGATCAGGCTCTTGTCGAGTTCGGTCGCCTGGCCGAACGTGACCAGTTCGACCTGCTTGCCGAGCTTGCCGGCGAGGTCGCGCACGAGCCGCGGGAAGCGGCTGAACACGTAGTCCATCGGCATCATGCGGATCGACATCACCGCTTCCTGCAGGTCGCGCGCGTTGCGCTCGAGCTGCGCCATCCCGTTGAACAGGCGGTCGTGCAGCGCCGGATCGAACGCACTGGCCGTCTCCGCCAGCATCGCCTGCGTGATCACCAGTTCGCCGACGAGGTTGATCAGCTGGTCGACCTTCTCGACGCCCACGCGGATCGAGCTGCCTTCGGCGCCGCCTGCCGCCGCGGCGGCCGGGCGCGCGCGCTTGTCGTCGTGATGCGCGGCGGCGGCCGGTGTTGCGTGGTCGGCCGGCTGCGGTTGAGCGGGGGGTTGCGGCTGCGGCTGCACGGCGGCGGCCGGAGCCGTAGCGGGCGCCGCGGCCGCCGGTTGCGGCGCGGCGGCCTGCGGCGCGAACACCTCGACGCGCGCGGGCTGCGCGGCGGCGGCCGGTTCGGCAGCTTCAGCAGCCACGGCCGCGGCGGCCGGCGCGACGGCCGGCGCCGCCTGGGCAGCCGGCGCCGTGCCGCGCCCGACGCGGATCTGGCTTTCGTCGATCACGAAGCAGCACACCGCGACGATGTCGTCGGACGGCACGTCCGATTCGACCCACAGCGTCAGGTCCGCGCCCACTTCCTCGCGGCCGACGATCCGGCCGAGGTTGCCGAGTTCTTCGGTGAGCAGCGCCTGGTCCTTCGCGTCGACGCCGACCAGCGTGATCTTCAGGTGCGGGCCGTCGGCGCCGGCATCGGCGTCGGCCGCCGGATGCGCGGCCGCGACGGCCTGCTCGACCACATGGTCGGGCGCCCGGTCGTCGCCGGCGGCGGGCGCGGCAGCCGGCGCGACGGCGGCGGCAACCGGCGCGGCCGGCGTAGGTGCGGCCGGCGTAGGCGCGGCGGCGGCGGGCGCACCCGCGCCGCTTTCGGCCTTCAGCCGTTCGAGCTTCGCGCAGATCGCCGCGGCGGCGGCCGCGTCCGGCTCGGCGCTCGCGCGGTAGTCGACGAGCTGGTCGGACAGCACGTCCTTGGTTTCCAGGAACGCGTCGACCATCTCCTTGGTCAGCGTCAGCTCATGGTTGCGCGCACGGTCGAGCAGCGATTCGAGGATGTGCGTCGTATCGGTCAGCGCGGAAAAGCCGAACGTCGCCGCGCCGCCCTTGATCGAATGCGCGGCGCGGAAGATCGCCGCCAGATCCTCGGGATCGGGCGCATCGACGTCGAGGTTCAGCAGCAGCTGCTCCATCTGCGCGAGCAGCTCGTCCGCTTCGTCGAAAAAGGTCTGGTAGAACTGAGTGATGTCGAGAGTCATGCCCGGTCACCGGTTGAAATCGTCGCGTTCATGTCAGGAAGCAGCCGGCTCGGACAGCGTGGCGACCAGGTCGACCAGCACGCCCGGGTCGATCGGCTTTTCGATCCAGCCGGTCGCACCCGCGTCGCGTGCGGCGTCCTTGAACGCGTCGCTGCCTTCGGTCGTCAGGATGAGGATCGGCGTGTCCGCGTACGCGGTCAGCTTGCGCAGCGCGGCGATCACCTCGAGCCCGCTCTTGCGCGGCATGTTCTGGTCGGTCAGGACCAGGTCGTACGGCGTCGTCGCCGCCATGTCGAAGCCGGCTTCGCCGTCCGGCGCCACCGTCACGTCGTAGCCGGCTTGCGCAAGCGTGGCCTGCAGCAGCGCACGCATGGTCGCGGAGTCGTCGATGGCGAGAATGGTTCGGATCATGTCTGTCTCGGAAACGTCAGGGTTTCGGCGCCACGGCGACGGCGCTCGCCACGACCGGGCGCGCCGCCGGCGTCGGGCCGCCGAGCTGCTGCGCGAGCAGCTTCGAGCCGGCCGCGTCGGCGGACAGCGTCGTCGTCGTCGCGTCGTCGCGCATCAGCGCTTCTTCGGATTTGCGATTCAGCACGATCACGCTGATCCGGCGGTTTTCCGGATCGAGCGGATCGGCCTTGTTCAGGTTCTGCGTCGACGCGAGGCCCAGCACGCGCAGCACTTTCGCCTCGTCCATGCCGCCGGAGATCAGCTCGCGGCGCGATGCGTTCGCGCGATCGGCCGACAGCTCCCAGTTGCTGTAGCCGCCCTCGCCGCCCGCGTACGGCACGGCGTCGGTGTGGCCCTGGACGATGATCCGGTTCGGCACGTCGTTCAGCGTCTTGCCGATCTCGCGCAGGATGTCGCGCATGTACGGCTCGACGTGGTCGCTCGACATCGCGAACATCGGCCGCTTCTGCGAATCGACGATCTCGATGCGCAGCCCCATCAGCGTCGAGTCGATGCGGATCTGCTGCTTGAACTGGCGCAGCGTCGGATTGGCCTCGATCGCCGCCATCAGCTTGATCTGCAGGTCGTGCAGGCGCGTCTGCTCGAGCCGGTCCTGCGCGCCCTCCGCCTGCGACCGCGAATGCTCGTCGCCCGCCTTCGCGAGGCGCTCGGCGAGCGACGTCGTGCCGTCGGTGCGGCGCAGCGTGCCGGCATCCGTGCTCGACAGGTCGCGGCCGCCGCCGTTGATGATGCTGGAATCCTGCGAGCTGCGGTCGCCGCTGCCGAGAATCGCGGCCTTCAGCGGCATGTTGAAATATTCGGCGATCCCCTTCAGCTGCACCGGCGTGACCGAGCTCAGCAGCCACATCAGCAGGAAGAACGCCATCATCGCGGTCATGAAGTCCGCGTACGCGAGCTTCCATGCGCCGCCGTGGTGGCCCTTCTTCGCCGGGGCCACCCGCTTGACGACGATCGCGCGATCCTTGCTCTTGCTCATCGTTCGCTCCGCTTCACTTGGCCTTCACGCGGCGCACGTGTTCTTCGAGCTCGGAGAACGACGGACGCTCGGTCGAGAACAGCACCTTGCGGCCGAACTCGACCGCGATCGCCGGCGCATAGCCGTTCAGCGTCGCGAGGATCGTCACCTTGATGCACTGGAACATCTTGGTCGACTCGGCCACCCGCTGCTCCGCGAGGCTCGCGAGCGGCCCGATCAGCCCGTACGACAGCAGGATCCCGAGGAACGTGCCGACCAGCGCCTGCGCGATCATCGCGCCGAGCACCGCGGGCGGCTTGTCGGCCGACGCCATCGTGTGCACGACGCCCATCACGGCCGCGACGATCCCGAACGCCGGCATCGCGTCGCCGACGCGCATCAGCGCGTGCGCGGGGCCTTCGCCTTCCGTGTGGTGCGTCTCGATCTCCTCGTCCATCAGGCTTTCGATCTCGAACGCGTTCATGTTGCCGCCCACCATCAGGCGCAGGTAGTCGGTCAGGAATTCGACGATGTGGTGATCGGCGAGGATCTTCGGATATTGCGTGAAGATCGGGCTCTTTTCCGGATCGTCGATGTCGGCTTCGAGCGTCAGCGTGCCCTCCTTGCGTGCCTTCGCGAGCAGCACGTAGAGAAGCGCCATCAGCTCCATATACACGTCCTTCGTGTATTTCGAGCCCTTGAAGAGCGTCGGCAACACGCGCAGCGTGGCCTTGATGGTCTTGCCGCCGTTGCCGAGGATGAACGCGCCGACGCCGGCACCCACGATCATCAGGATCTCGATGGGCTGGATCAGCGCGCCCAGATGCCCGCCTGCCAGCGCATAACCGCCGAAGACGGACAACAGCGTCACGAGTGTTCCCACGATAATCAGCACTGCCTGTCCCTCACGAAAGACCGGCGGGAAGACCGCCGTTAAACAGGTTTACGGCAGTCGGCAGGAAAACTTTCGCGGCCGCCCGGCGGCAGCCCGACGGTGTTTACCAGCAATGCGTGGACGATTCGCGCGGCCCTCGGATGTCGCTCGCGGCCCGCCCGGCCGAGCTCAGGCCACGGCGGCGGCCAGTTCGGCGCGCGCGGCGGCGGCCTTGCGGGTCTTGCCGGCGCGCGACGGCGGCTGGCACAGCCCGCACACGAAACCTTGATGCGGATCATGCGCATGGGCGACGAAGTGGCCGCCGCAGCGCGTGCACGGCGTCATCTGCAGCATCCCCGAATCGAAGAAGCGCACCAGCGTCCACGCCCGCGTGAGGCTCAGCGCGGCCTCGTCGCCGGACAGGTTCACGTGCTCCAGATACAGCCGGTACGCCTTCACGATCGACTGGATCGGATCGCAGCGGCCGTGGTCCTGCATGAACCGATACATGTTGTAGAACAGCGACGAGTGGATGTTCGGCTGCCACGTCATGAACCAGTCGGTCGAGAACGGCAGCATCCCCTTCGGCGGCGACACGCCCTTCAGTTCCTTGTACAGCTTGATCAGACGGTCCCGCGACAGGCTCGTCTCCGCCTCCAGCAGCTGCAGCCGGGCGCCCAGTTCGATGAGTTCGATGGCGAGGGTGATTTCCTTCACCTCGATCACGACGCTTTTGCTTGCCATGGTGATAACCGTCCGCTTGACGTTGTGCGAATGAATGGCCAATACGCTGCCGGCCGGCGCAGCACGCCGGGACACACGCAAGGCGGGATGGATCAGCGGACGCCTTCGACCTGCTGCCCGGCCATCAGGATGGCCGAGTGGGCGTGCGCGACGACATCGCTGCGGCCCTTGTCGGCGAGCGACGACAGCAGCGCGTGATCATCGAAGCGGAAGCGGCACAGCATCTGGTTCGACGCGGCCAGCTTCACGGTCTGCGCGAGCGTGAGGTTGGCGAGTACGTCGGCGAGTTCCTGGGAAATGCCCATGCGAAACATGCCCATCGCCTTGTCTTCCCGCAGCAGTCGCTGCGCGAGGAGGAGGTACGACAGGTTGACCTCTTTGATCTCACTGAGCATTTCACTGGTAGCGCTCATGATTCCCCCGTTAAAAAGCTGTGCTTTGGCCATTCATGTTATGAAAACGTTTGCTCGATCAGCGCGCACTGGGCGCTCAGTCGGCTCGTTTATAGTCTTACAGGGCGAATTTTGGCCAAACGGGATTTATGTCGGTATCAGCGAAGTGGCGTATGCCATGCAGGATTTGTCTGTAAACCGTGTAGGAATTTTTCCGACAAGGCGAATTGAAAGGAGCCATCGGGAAAACGGGTTGCAACGCGGATTCGGTTGCGAGAGGGCCCGATCGCCGCCGCGCCGGTGGCGGAAGGCTTGCCGGCAAGGCGCCGGCAATCGGATCGGTAAAAATTATAGTGGTTTTTCACGATAGCGCAACAATAGTTATGGCTGTCGCGATTCGCGATTCCGTGCCCTTTTTGTCGGGGTTTTCGCGTATTTCATCGTGTAACAAGCCTTAAGTGTTTGAAAAAACACTCGAACCCCTCAGGGCGATATCGATAATGGACTCCAATGGGCGGCGGCGCGAGCCGTGCCGGCCCGCCCCGCAGCTTGCCGTCCGGCGCTCCGCGCACTCCGCCCAGGGCCCGACCACGTATCGCGAACCGCGTGCGTCGGCAAGTTCCGCAACCTTGTAAGGGATCCGCATCGGCGCCGTCGCGCGCTCGGATCGACACAGGAGAAATCCCATGCGAATTGCCCAGATCGCGCCGCTTTACGAAGCCGTTCCGCCGAAACTCTACGGCGGCACCGAGCGAGTCGTGTCCTACCTCACCGAGGCGCTCGTCGAACTCGGCCACGACGTGACGCTGTTCGCCAGCGGCGACTCCGTCACGTCGGCCCGTCTCGAGGCGGCGTGGCCGCGCGCGCTGCGGCTCGACCCGTCGGTCCGCGATTCGATGGCGCCCCACATGCGGCTCCTCGAGCAGGTCGCGCGGGTCGCGCACGAATTCGACGTGCTGCACTTTCACCTCGACTACCTGCCGTTCCCGCTGATGTCGCGCCTCGACACGCCGTACGTGACGACGCTGCACGGCCGTCTCGACCTGCCGGAGCTGCAGCCGGTGTTCGACGCGTTCCCGGATTCGCCGGTCGTGTCGATCTCGAACAACCAGCGCAAGCCGCTGCCGCAGGCCGCGTGGGCCGGCACCGTGTACCACGGGCTGCCCGACACGCTGCTCACGCCGCAGCCGGACGTGAAGCCCGAATACCTCGCGTTCCTCGGCCGGATCTGTCCCGAAAAGCGTGTCGACACCGCGATCCGGATCGCCGCGCAAAGCGGGCTGCCGCTGAAGATCGCCGCGAAGGTCGACAAGGCCGACGCCGACTACTTCAAGGAAGTGATCGAGCCGCTGCTCGGCCAGGCGCATGTCGAATTCATCGGCGAGATCAACGAAGCGCAGAAGCCCGCGTTCCTGTCCGGCGCGAAGGCGCTGCTGTTCCCGATCGACTGGCCGGAGCCGTTCGGCCTGGTGATGATCGAGGCGATGGCCTGCGGCACGCCGGTCGTCGCGTTCAACCGCGGGTCGGTGCCGGAAGTGATCGAGGACGGCGTGACCGGCTTCATCGTCGAGGACGTGCAGGGCGCGGTCGGCGCGCTGCACCGGATCGACAGCCTGTCGCGCACCGCGATCCGCGCACGTTTCGACACGCGCTTCAGTTCGAAGGCGATGGCGCAGCGCTACGTCGAGACCTACGAATCGCTGTGCGCGGCCACCAAGCAACCGGCATTGCGCCGGGTCGCGGGCGCCTGACACGGAAATCCGCGCGGAAATCGGCGGTAAATCCGCGCGGAAATCGGCACGCAAAAACAAAGAGCCGCATCGTCGATGCGGCTCTTTCCATTTGGCTTTTCGTCACTCGATCAGGAAACGATCGCGGTTTTTGCCGACGATCCAATTCGGCGGCTTGCCGCGCCCGCTCCAGGTTGCACCCGACTTCGGATCGCGGTATTTCGGCGGCAGCGGCGCCTTCTTCGGCGGACGCCCGCGCCGCGCTCGCTCCGCGAAGCCCAGATCCTGGGCCGTCAGCCCATATTCGGCAATCATGCGCTGGACATCGGCGATCACCGCCGCCACTTCCTGGCGCCGCACGTCGTCCGCCTGGGCTTGCAGATCGGCGATCTGCGCCTTGAGTTTCGCGTATTGAGACATTTTTCGACTCCCCTTTTCGATGATGCGGCCCCGGCGAATCCAGCCGGGACACCAACATCCGTTACGTCATCCGCACTGCCGCCCTGCCCTTCGAAATTAATGCTGTCATCTTTAACCGAATCGCCTATATCGAGAATGCGGACTTATTCTAATAAAAGGCATTCGCCAGCCATTCAAATTTAACAATCGTTTACCCTCCCGGGCTCGATTCATTTCCTATAATCCAGACCAATTCCCGGTAGCGCAATAAATCCGTTGCGTCGTCCCGGGTCTTCAACCCACTTGGACGAGGTCCTTACATGAATCTTTCTCAGCGTCTCGCTGCAGAGGTATTCGGCACGTTCTGGCTGGTGCTCGGCGGGTGCGGAAGCGCCGTGCTGGCCGCCGCCTTTCCGGGCCTCGGCATCGGCTTTGCCGGCGTCGCACTCGCCTTCGGCCTGACCGTGCTGACGATGGCATTCGCAATCGGCCACATCTCGGGTTGCCACCTGAATCCGGCAGTCAGCGTCGGCCTGACGGTCGCCGGCCGCTTCCCGGCACGCGATCTCGCGCCGTACATCGTCGCGCAGGTCGTCGGCGCGACGCTCGGCGCGTTCGTCCTGTACCTGATCGCAACCGGCAAGCCGGGTTTCGACGTGGTCGGCAGCGGCTTTGCGACGAACGGCTTCGGCGATCGCTCGCCCGGCCACTACTCGCTCGCCGCGTCGTTCATCTGCGAGGTCGTGATGACGGGCTTCTTCCTGTTCGTGATCCTCGGCGCGACCGACAAGCGCGGCGTGCCGGCCGGCTTCGCGCCGATCGCGATCGGGCTGTGCCTGACGCTGATTCACCTGATCTCGATTCCGGTCACCAACACGTCGGTGAACCCGGCGCGCTCGACCGGCCCGGCGCTGTTTGTCGGCGGCGACGCGATCGGCCAGCTCTGGCTGTTCTGGGTCGCGCCGCTGATCGGTGCGGCACTCGCCGGGATCATCTACCCGCTGGTCGCCGGGCGTGACGACGCCGTCGACCTGCTGCCCGCATCAGCTCGCACAAGCGAATAAAACACTACGGGGTCAAGCGAGCAGAGCAGCGAGCCTCACGCTGTCGAAGAACACGAGGCAGGCAATTTCGACGGGCGCCCCTGGCGCCCGTTTTTCATTTCCGCGCACGGAAACGGCGCCGGGGCGGGCGCTCAGGACACGACGACGTCGTCTTCGAGCGAGAACAGCGTGCGCAGGTGGCGGGCGACACCCGCGTCGAAGTTGTTGCCGATCCGCGGGATGTGCGGCAGCCGCGCCACCAGGTCGGGGTTCGCGTTGTTCATCATGAACGCGTGACCGGCGGTTTCGAGCAGGTCGATATCGTTCATGTTGTCGCCGAACGCGATGCAGTGGCCGGCGTCGACGCCGAGCCGCGCGAGCACCGTGCGCAGCGCGCGCCCCTTCGACACGTTCGCGGTCATCACTTCGAGGCAGTCGGGCAGCGAGTACGTGACGTACAGCGTATCGCCGAACTGCACGCGCATCTGCTCGGCGACGACCGCCAGATCGGCCGGTTCGCCGATATACAGCACCTTCGCGATATCCGCGCCGTCGTGCGCGGCCATGTCGATCACGTCGTACCGGAAGCCCGAATCCTGGTGGAATTCGAGCAGGTGCGGCGCGTCGCGGTCGATCAGCCAGCCGTCGTTGGTGAACAGGTTGACGATCACGCGGCCGTGCGCGCCGGCGACTTCCGGCTGCACGAGGCGGCGCACGATCGCCGCGTCGACGTCCTGCGCGTGGATCCTCGTGTCGTCCGGCGCATGCACGCGCGCGCCGTTCGACGTGATCAGGTACGGCCGGATGCCCAGCACGTCGCGAATGCCGGCGACGTCCGCATAGTGGCGCCCCGTGGCGATCACGAACTGCACGCCGTCGCGGTCGAGCCGGCGCACGGTGTCGATCGTGTACGGGTCCAGCTGGTGGTCGCTGTTCAGCAGCGTACCGTCGAGATCGGTGGCGATGACTTTATACATGGGACGGGAGAGCGGCGCGCGCGGCACGGAGGAAGCGTCATTCTAACGTCGTGCCCGGCGGCGCGCCGGGCGGTTGCCGGCCACGCGCCGCCTGGGGTGCTGCTGCGGCGCGGCATCCATCCCGCTCGCGCTCCGCTCAGCCGCCCTCCGTCGCCCGCAACGCATGCAGCGCGAGCCGCAGCGCGCCATGCGCCGAATCGTCGAGCGGCGCGCGCAGCCGGGCGGCGTGCCGCGCCGGCACGGCCGGCGCGAGCGCGTCCGCCAGCCCGCCGCACAGCGCGACCGGCAGCGCCTGCCGAGGATCGAGCGCGTCGATCATCTTGCCGATCTCGTCGCCGGCCTGCGCGATCAGCGCGCTCGCGACCGGATGCGTGCGATACGCGAACACGATCGGCGCGAGACGCGCGTAGATCGTCTGGTTCGCGTCGCACGACCACTGGACGAGCGCGTCGCGATCCTGCGCGCCCGTTTCGGCGAGCAGGGCCGTGGCGAACGCGTCGCGCGGCACGCGGCCGTCGAGCGCCTGTTGCGCATAGGCGAGCGCGCGCACGCCGAGCCACGCGCCGCTCGCCTCGTCGCCGGACGGAAAGCCGAAACCGCCCGCGATCCGGCACGCGCCGTCCGCATCGAGCGCCGCCGCGATGCTGCCGGTGCCGAGCGCGACGATGAGCCCCGGCGCGCCGCCATGCGCGCCGACGACGGTCGTATACGCGTCGCTCTCGATCGCGAGCGCGTCGAGCGGCGCCTGCGCGCGGAATGCGGCGAGCCACGCCGCGTTGTTGACGCCCGCGAGCCCGCAGCCGAGCGCGCACTGCGACCAGTCGAACGCGAGACCGGCGTGCGTGAACGCGTCCGCGCACGCCGCGCCGATCGACGCCCATGCGCGCTCGATGCCGAGACCGAGTCCCGACGGGCCGCCGCGCCCCTGCGCGAGCTCGCGCCCGTGCCGGTCGGCCAGCACCGCGCGCGTGCCCGTGCCGCCGCCGTCGATGCCGATCGCAAAAAGTAATGCCGCCATGCCTTCATCCCGCTGATTCGAACAGGCGCCAAGCTTAACCGGATCGGCGCCGCGCGCCCATCTGCCGTTCGGCCGGCTATCCCGCCAAAAGGGCTTCCGCTATGCTGGCGCGATCGAATCGATACTGAAAACGAGGCAGACGATGTCGCAGCGGTGCAACTGGGTGAAGACGGAAGCGGACGCTCACTACCACGATACCGAGTGGGGCGTGCCGTCGCACGACGATCGCCACCTGTTCGAAATGCTGATCCTGGAAGGCGCGCAGGCCGGGCTGTCGTGGTCGACTATCCTGAACAAGCGCGCGGGCTATCGCGAAGCGTTCGCCGATTTCGACGTCGATGCCGTCGCGCGCTTCACGCCCAAGCGCATCGAGAAATTGCTGGAGAACCCGGGCATCGTGCGCAACCGCGCGAAGGTCGAATCGGCGGTGACCAACGCGCGCGCGGTGCAGCGCATTCGCGAAGAGCATGGGTCGCTCGCCGCGTTCCTGTGGTCGTTCGTCGGCGACACGCCGATCCAGAATGCGTGGCAGTCGTACCGCGACGCGCCCGCATCGACCGAGCAGTCCGACGCGCTCAGCAAGGCGTTGAAGGCGTACGGCTGCAAGTTCGTCGGCTCGACGATCTGCTATGCGCTGATGCAGGCAACCGGCATGGTCAACGATCACGAAGCCGGCTGCCCGTGCCACGCGCAGTGCGCGGCGCTCGGCGCCAAGCAGCCGGCACGTCGGCGCAAGGCGGGCTGACGGCGCAGGCGCAAACGTGGCGCCGGCGCTGCCCCGCGGCGGTTGCGCCGTCCGCGTGCTGCTTGCTGGTTGCCGCTTGCCGCCTAACCCTTACCGCGCGGCGCGCGACGACGACGTCGCCGGCACGACCGGCCGCGCGCTCCGCGCGGCCCGCGCGCGTGCGCTGCGCTTCTTCACCCAGATGCAGACGCCCGTCACGCTCAGCATCGCGATCACGATGCCGAGCATGCTCACGATCGCCCGTCCGGCGACCCCGGCGATCCGCCCCGAGTGCAGCGGAAACTGCGCCTGCATGAACAGGTCGCCGGCCGAACCGCGGCCCGGCACCTGCGCCGCGACGGGCTTGCCGGTCACCGCATTCCAGTACAGCCACGCATTGCCGAGCCCGACGTCGCCATGGTCGTTGCCCGGCGTGAAGAACCCGACCGCATAGGCGTTCATCGCCGGCGCGAACAGCAGCGCGCCCGGCGGCGCGGCGATCCCCGCGTCGCGGCCGGCCGAGCGTGCGATCTCGACGATCCGTTCGCGCGGCAGCACCTGGCTGCCCGGCCGGGCCGGCGGAAAATGTTCGGGATTCGTATACGGCGTTTCGGCGAGCGGCGAAACCAGCGACACCAGCGGGCGTACGACCGGAACGGCGAGGTTCATCGAGATCGACGTGACCGCGACGACGAGCAGCAGCCCCCACACCCACACGCCGCCCGAGCGGTGCAGGTCGAACACGAGCGGGTAGCCGCCGCGCCGCACGCGGAACGCGAACGACTTGCGCCAGCTTTTCAGGTTCGGAAACGCGAGCACGAGCGCGATCAGGCTGTCGATCGCCCACACGATGCCGACGACGCCCATCACCCAGAACCCGAAATTGATCCCGCCGTACACGGGCAGGAACAGCGAGTAGTGCAGCCGGTAGATGAACGGCATCAGGTCGAGCCGTGCGAGCGACAGTGCGCCCCATTCGCGGCGGCCCTGCACCGCGCCGGTCGCAGGATCGACGGCGATCTGGCTGAAACCGAGTGGGTACGGCCGGCCGGTCGCCGGATCGGTACGCGGCATCACGCCCGCCTGCAGCGTATGTCCCGGTTCGACCGCGAGCGGCAGATAGGTCACCTGCACGCGCGGATCGGCGGCCTCGATGCGCGCCGCGAGTTCGAGCGGCGCAAGCGGCGCCGCGCCGCTGCGCGCGGTATAGAAATCCGGGTTCAGCGCCGCGTCGAGCTCATGGTCCCACGCAATCAGCGCGCCGGTAAGCCCCGCGACGAACAGGAACAGCGCGATGGCGAGCCCGAACCAGCGGTGCAGGCGCACGAGAAACGGTCGCAGGAACGCATTCATCGCGTGCGCAGCGAAAGTAAAGCGGGCCGGCACGCGCGGCGGCCCCGATTCGACGGGATGCAGTCCATTGGATGTCGGGCGCCGCGCGGCGGTCGTCCGGCCCGATCAGGCGAGGCCGGATGCCGTTGTACGCGGCATGGAATTGTTGCGCGGTCGGCGGGTGTTGATACGATCCGCGACATTCTATACCAATGAGAATGATTCTTACTTGCGTTTTTACGCAAGCACGGGCACGCGTGCGGGAGCGCGACAGCCGGCTGCCGGACAGTCGGCGGAAACCGACCCACGGCAACGATCCCGGGGTTTCCCGGCCCGCAAAAGCAAAACGGCGGAGCGGCCTCTTTCGAGGCACACTCCGCCGTTTCGCGGCGAACCGTCAGACGCTCTTAGTGGAGCTTCTTCGGCAGCATCTGGCTGCGCAGGCGCTTGTGCAGGCGCTTGACGGCTGCTGCCTTCTTGCGCTTGCGGACTGCGGTCGGCTTTTCGTAAGACTGGCGCTCACGCAGTTCAGCGATCAGGCCATTTTTTTCGATAGCGCGACGAAAGCGGCGAATCGCCACTTCGAACGGCTCGTTTTCTTTCAGAAGAATCGTCGTCATGTCGTTCCTAAATTGCTTAAACGGTCAAAAACGTAGCGGCCAAGCGCCACGCACCGGCCATCCGAGCGTCCCCACAACAGGCGAAACGAGCGGAAATACGGCCTCGGAGGCCGGAAAAGAGAGGCGGAAAGCACCGCGAGTACGCTTCACAACCGCGTGCAGCGCCGCGTTTGACTGCCAGCAGACATGCCGAAACCGGCAAAGGCGTGACAGAAAATCTCAATTCAGCCCGCCATCATAGCAGGGAATCACAGACAAAACCATCCTTTTGTCGATCGCGGGCAAACGTTCCGCCCAACCGCGCGATTCTCGCGCCACGGCCGCCACGCCGCCCGCCATGCCCCGCGCGCCTTCCCGGCGAAACCGGTCCTTCGGTCCCGAATTTCCTCAAACATCCCTCTAAAGTTTTCGCCGGGTGCCGCCGTCAACCAGGAAAGGCGGGCAGCGCCAGACGCAAAAAGCGCCACGCCGAAATCAGAACCTGTCTGTATCTCAGGCATTTTCCAAAACGAGGAAGCAAATGCTGAACATCAACACCAACATCCTTTCGCTGACGACGCAGACGAATCTGTCGGGCTCGCAAAGCGCACTGTCGCAAGCAATCAACCGCCTGTCGTCGGGCAAGCGCATCAACACCGCTGCTGACGATGCAGCAGGCCTGGCGATCTCGACGTCGCAAACGGCGGCAATCAACGCGCTGACGCAAGGTGTTGCAAACGCGAACAACGGCATCTCGATGATCCAGACCGCCAACGGCGCGCTGCAATCGACGGTCGACAACCTGCAGCGTATCCGTACGCTGGCGCAACAAGCGGGCGACGGCTCGCTGGATTCGAGCGCCCGCGCGAACCTGCAAGCTGAAGTGACGACGCGTCTCAGCGAAATCGACCGTGTCGCATCGCAAACGACGTTCAACAGCCAGACCATCCTGGGCGGCGCCGGCAGCGTCACGTTCCAGATCGGCGCAGCAGCGAACCAGGTCGTTACCGTCGACTTCGGCACGGCGAACTGGAACAGCACGGGCATGAGCGTGAACAGCCTGAGCGTCGCCACCCAGTCGGGCGCGCAATCGGCGATCACGGCGATCGACGCGGCACTGAAGCAAGTCAACACGTTCCAGGCAACGCTGGGCGCAGCACAGAACACGTTCCAGGCTGCGATCTCGACGACGCAAACCCAGGCAACCAACATGACCGCCGCTCGCTCGCAGATCACCGACGCGGACTTCGCGACGGAAACGGCGAACCTGAGCAAGGCGCAAGTGCTGCAACAAGCTGGTATCTCGGTTCTGGCGCAAGCGAACTCGCTGCCGCAGCAAGTCCTGAAGCTCCTCGGCTAATCGAGCAGCACCCGCGGCGGGCCACGTGCCCGCCCGCCTCCGGGCACGGCGGCGTCGCCATGCGACACATCGCGACGCCGCCGAAACCGCCCGGACCGGAATTCTCCAGGGAGGCACGCCTCCCTCTTTGCATTGAACCGCGGCGCCCCGCCGCATCGCGCACGTTGATTGCGCGGACGACCGGAGCAACGGCATGGCCACCACCCCCGTCAGCAGCACGGACATCAGCACCATCCTGGCGAATGCAGGTCAATCGATCATCAGCGGCGCGACCAATTCGACGCTCGACGTCAATACGCTCGTCACGACACTGGTGAACGCGAAGACGGCCGGGCAATTGCAGGCCCTGCAGACCCGACAGACGAACGACAATACGCAGCTGTCCGCGATCGGCCAGCTGAAGGGCGCGCTGTCCGCGCTGCAGACCGCGCTCACCGGCCTCTCGGACGGCACCGCGCTCGGCAGCCTCGCCGCGACGGCGAGCGGCACCGGCATCGCGACGACGATCAAGAGCGGCAGCGGCGCGGTGGCCGGTTCGTATTCGGTCAATGTCACGCAGCTCGCGACCGCCAACAAGCTGTCGTCGGCCGGCGTGACGTCGGCGGACACGATCTCGGCCGGCTCGCTGAGCATCACCTTCGGCAGCAACCCCGCGTTCAACGTCAACGTGGCGGCCGGCGCGTCGCTGTCCGACATCGCGTCGTCGATCAACTCCGCGTCCGGCAATGCCGGCGTCACCGCATCGGTCATCACCGGTTCGGACGGCCAGCATCTCGTGATGCAGTCGAACGTCACCGGTGCAGCCAACACGATCTCGATCACGGGCACCGGCGTCAACTCGAAACTGACGTCGGGGTACACGACCGTCACGCCGGCCGCCGACGCGAAGCTGACGATCGACGGCACGCCGGTGTCGAGCGCGTCGAACAACGTGTCGGGCGCGCTGACGGGTGTCACGCTGGCGCTGTCGCAGGCCGCGGTCGGCACGACGCAAACCGTCACGCTGTCGCAGGACACGGCCGCGGCGACGACCGCGATCAACAATTTCGCGACCGCGTATACCAACTTCGTGAATACCGCGAAATCGCTGTCGAGCTACGACTCGACCGCGAAGACCGCCGGCCCGCTGCTCGGCGACGCGATGCTGAACACGATCAGGAGCACGCTCGCGACGACGCTCAGCAGCGGCGTCACGACGGGCGGCACGACCTATGCGCTCGGCAGCATCGGCATCAACGTGGACTCGACCGGCGCGATGTCGGTCGACACCGCGGCGCTGACCACCGCGCTCAAGTCGAACAGTTCCGCGGTGACGGCGATCTTCAACCAGACGAACGGCATCGCCCAGGCGCTCAATGCGAACATCAACTCGTACACGCAGACGTCCGGCCTGATCGACCAGCGCACCAACGCGATCAACGCCGATCTGAAGAATGTGCAGGGTCAGGCGACGCAGCTGCAGAGCTACTCGGACCAGTTGACCAAGCAATACAATGCGCAGTTCACCGCGCTGAACACGCTGATGGCGACGATGGCGAACAACACCCGCTACCTGACCCAGCTGTTCGGCGGCCAGAACAGCGCCGGCGCGATGGCCAACAACAAGTAAGCGTTGGCCGCCCCCCTTCGGAGCAGAACCATGACGAACGACACCCTGTCCCGCGCCTTCGACCTGACCCGTGCCATGCAGTCGGCGGCCGATGCGCGCGACTGGGTGCGCGTCGCGGCCCTCGCCGACGAACGCTCGCCGCTGCTGATGAACCTGTCCGGCGAGCAGACCCCGGACGTGCTGGACCAGGTGCGGCAGATCATGGCGATCGACGCGTCGATCACGGCGCATGCGCAGACGGACCGTGACCGCCTGGCTGCGGAATTTGCGCAGTCCCGGGAGCGGATCAAGGCCGCGAGCCAGTACCAGAAAGCCGGCATGCTGTGACCGGCCGGGCGTCTCGCCTGCCGCGCATTTCGAATTAAAAGACGCCGCCAGTCGAGCGGTCCGTCGTCGCCGTACCGTCGAGCCGCTTCAATGCGGCTTTTTTTTCGCCTGCAGGCGGGAGCGCGAGCCGGATCGCGCCGGCTACGCCCGCGTCGCCCGCTCGACGGCCGCGTCGATCATCTCGGGCGGCCGGCCCGACGATGCGCGAGCGCGGCTTCCTGCCGTGGCGCGATCCCGCTCGTCACGCGTCGCGGGGCGCCGTCTCGCCGGCCGCATAGCAGGTCCACATGCCGTGCAGCGCGTCCTCGAGGTTGCGTGCGAAGCGCGACGCATCGCACAGCGGCGACGCCAGCGCGCGCTCGCGCAGCGTTGCACGCAGCGTCGCCAGCCCGTCGCGGTCGCGCGCGAACGCGACGGCCTTCGCGAGGTACGCATCCTCGTCTTCCGCGATCCAGTCGCCCATGCCCGCCGCGTGCAGCAGGCTTTCGCAAATGTGCGTGACGAACCGGCTGCCCTTCATCCCGAGCACCGGCACGCCCATCCACAGCGCTTCGGCCGTGGTCGTGCCGCCCGGGTACGGGAACGGGCTCAGCGCGATGTCGATGCGGTTATACGCGCCGAAGTACTCCGCACGCGGCGAACCGCCTTCGAGAATCAGCCGATCCGCGCCGATGCCGTGCCGCGCGAAGCGGTCGAGCGTCGCCCGGTTCACGTCGCCGGCGCCGAGCTCATGGGCCTTCAGCAGCAGGCGTGCGTCCGGCAGGGCGTGCAGGATGCGCGACCACAGCGCGACGACCTCGTCGCTGATCTTGATCAGCTTGCCGAAGCAGCCGAACGTGACGCCGCCATGAGCCGCCATCGGCAGCGGGCCGACCGCGACATCGTACGGCGGCGGCGTGAAGCACAGGTAGCTGTCCGGCAGCCGCCACGGCCGCTCGGTGAAGTGATGCGCCTCGTCGGCCGGTAGCGTATGCGCATCGCCGATGAAATAGTCGATCGCGCGGCAACCGGTCGTCGCGAAGAAACCGAGCCAGCTCGCCTGCACCGGCGCGGGCTTGTGCCCGAAGATCGGCAAGCCGCTCCAGTTGGTGTGGCCTGCCATATCGATCAGGATGTCGATGCCGTCGTCGCGAATCAGTTGCGCGGCCTCCTCGCGGCCCAGGCTGACCACCTTCCTCCAGCTCGCGAAGTTCGGCCTGAGCCGCGCGGTCACGTCGTCCTCGCCGACGAAGGTCACATAGGCATGCGGCTCGATGCGCGACCGGTCGATCCGCGCGAGCACGCTTTCCAGGAAGATGCCGACCGGGTGCTGCCGCAGGTCGCCCGACACGAAGCCGACGCGCAGCGGCCGCCCCTGCGCCTGCGCGACGCGCTGCGCGCGGTCGTGCTCGAACGGGTGCGCGTCGCGCTCGAGATGCTCGCCGTAGCGGCGCGCTTCGGCGACCCACTCCTGCGGCTCGAACGCGGGTGAGCTCGACATGTTGAACAGCATCCGCGAGTACGCGCGATGCAGGTCGTGCCGGATCGCCGAGCGGAACGCATCCAGCGCGCCGGCGAGATCCCCTTTCGCCCACAGGATGTCGCCGAGCGTCATCTGGACCTTCAGCGGATCGATGCCGAGCGCCCTCGCGATCTCGGTGTGCTTCATCGCCTCGTCGAGCTTCTCGAGCCGAAACAGCGCGGCGGCGAGGTTGTGATGCGCGTCGGCATCGTCCGGGTTCAGGTCGATCGCATGCCGGTGGCTCAACTCCGCGGCGGCCAGCAAGTTGAGGTTGTGATACGCGAAGCCAAGGAAGTTGTATGCGTCGGCCAGTTCGGGATCGAGCTCGATCGCACGCCGGCACACCTGCACCGCCTGCCCGTATTCGCCCTGCTGATTGCGCAAATCGCCGAGCCACGCCCATGCCTGTGCATGCGCGGGGTCGATCGCGACCGCGTGCTCGAGCAGTTCGAGCGCCTTGTCGAAATCGCCGATGCGCTGCAGCAACCTTGCCAGCACGCAGTGCGCGTCTGCGTCGCCCGGATCGAGCCCTTCGCGCGCATGGTCGATCGCGCCGTGCAGATCACCGGCCGCGCGCAGCGTCGCGCTCAGCCCCCGGTGCGCGACACGGAAGCCCGGTTGCAGCGCGATGGCGCGACGATAGGCATCCGCCGCATCGTCGAATTTCTCCTGCGCATGCAGCGCGTTACCGAGATTGCAGTACGCATCCGCGTACTGCGGCTGGTGCGCGACGGCCTTGGCGTAGCTCGCGGCCGCCGCCTCGTGCTCGCCCAGGTCCTGCAGCGCGTTGCCGAGATTGTTGTACGCCTCCGCGTAACCGGGGCGCAGCTCGATCGCGCGCGCGCAGCTCTGCATCGCGGCCGCCGGCTCGCGTGCGTCGCGCAACGCGTTGCCGAGGTTGTTGTGCGCCTCCGGATAGTCCGGTCGCAGCCCCACCGCGCGCCGGTAGTGCACGATCGCGTCGTCGAGCCGGCCGCTTTCGCGCAGCATGTTGCCCAGGTTGTTGAAGTACGACGCATCCGGCCGCTCGACGAGCGATTGCTCCATCAGCGCGAGCCCCGCGTCGTACTGCTTCAGCTGGCACGCGAGCAGCCCGAGGAAATGCAGCGCATCCGGCTGGCCCGGCTGCGCGGTGAGGATCGCGTCGTACAGTGTCTTCGCTTCCGCGAGATGCCCCGCCTGATGATGCGCCAGCGCGGACTGCAGCGTGTCGTGGATATCGTTCATGCTTCCTGCTCCGAGTTCGTATAGCGTTGCCACATGGCGAGGAACGCCGCTTCGAGATGCGCCGCGAACCGGCGCGCGTCGCACAACGGCGACGCGAGCAGTTGCGCACGCAGGCTCGCGCGCAGCGCCGCGAGGCGCTCGCGATCGTGCACCGCCGCGATCGCCTTCGCGACATAGCTGTCCTCGCCGTCAGCGACCCATTCGCCCATGCCCGCCGCGTGCAGCACGCTTTCGCAGATGTGCGTGACAAAGCGCCCGCCCTTCATGCCGAGCACCGGCACACCCATCCACAGCGCTTCGGCCGTGGTCGTGCCGCCCGGGTACGGGAACGGGCTCAGCGCGACGTCGATGCGGTGATATGCGCCGAAGTATTCCGCGCGCGGCGAACCGCCTTCGAGGATCAGCCGGTCCGCGTCGATGCCATGCCGCGCGAAGCGCGCGGCGGTCGCGTCGCGCACGCCCTCGCGACCGAGTTCGTGCGCCTTGAGCAGCAGCCGCGCGTTCGGCAGCGCGTGCAGGATGCGCGACCACGCGCGCACGACGTCGTCGCCGATCTTCACGAGCTGGCCGAAGCAACCTAACGTCGGATGGCCGCTCGCCGCCATCGGCAGCGGGCCGACCTCGACGTCGCAGGCCGGCGGCGTGAAGCACAGGAAGCTGTCCGGCAGCCGCCACGGCTTCTCGACGAAGTGATGCGCTTCGGCGTCCGGCAGCGTGTAGCGGTCGCCGATGAAGTAGTCGATCGCGTCGCAGCCGGTCGATGCGAAGAAACCGAGCCAGCTCGCCTGCACCGGCGCGGGTTTCCAGCCGAACACGGGGAGCCCGCTCGACTGCGTATGGCCCGCGAGGTCGACGAGAACGTCGATTTCGTCGTCGTGAATCATCCGTGCGGCCAGGTCCGGACCCAGCGCGGCGAT
The DNA here is from genome assembly GCF_902833155.1 of Burkholderia sp. BCC1047. Classification (NCBI taxonomy): domain Bacteria; kingdom Pseudomonadati; phylum Pseudomonadota; class Betaproteobacteria; order Burkholderiales; family Burkholderiaceae; genus Burkholderia; species Burkholderia sp. BCC1047. The sequence goes on from NZ_CADFEH010000044.1 coordinate 46,021, forward strand.
CGAGCGCCAGCCGTTCGCGTGCGGCTTCAGTTTCGCGGTGATCGCGTCCTCCTCGTCCGTGGTCACGTACACGCGCAGGTCGATGCGCGTGCGCTCGAGGTGCGCGAGCACGCTTTCCAGGAAGATCCCGACCGGGTGCAGACGCAGGTCGCCGGACACGAAGCCGACGCGCAGCGGCCGCCCTTGCGCGCGCGCGCGCCGCTCGCGCGGATCGTGCGCATGGCGCGTCGAACGCGCGGCCAGGTGCCGGCCGTAGCGCCGCGCGTCGGCCAGATAGTCGGCGGGGTTCACGCAAGCGGACGCCGCCGCGCTGAACAGCAGCCGGTTCAGCACGGTCGCCGCCACGTCGTCGGCATCGTCGCGCACCAGCGCGAGCGCGTCGCGATAGGCGTGGACCGCGGCATCGACGTTGCCCTGCGCGCGCAGGATGTCGCCGAGATTGACGTGCATCAACACGGCCGGCGGGCCGGCCTGCAACGCCTGCCGGCAATACACGAGCGCCTCGTCGAGCCGCTGCAGCTTCAGCAGCACGACGGACAGGTTGTGGCATGCGCCGGCGTCCGCCGGATTGAGCGTGACGGCCGTGCGATGGCACGCTTGCGCATCCTCGAGCCGGTTCAGTCCGTGATACGCGTTGCCCGCGTGGTTATGTGCGTCGCCGAGGTTCGGCGCGAGCCGGATCGCGTCCTGCGCATGCGCGAGCGCTTCCGCGCAGCGCAGTTGCTTGTGACGCACGGCGCTCAGGTTCGCGTGGGCCATCGCCATCGACGCATCCAGCTCGATCGCGCGACCGTAATGCGTGGCGGCGCCATCGAGGTCGCCCAGATCCTGCAGCGCGTTGCCGAGATTGTTGTACGCCTCCGCGTAACCGGGGCGCAGCTCGATCGCGCGCGTGCAGCTCTGCATCGCGGCCGCCGGCTCGCGTGCGTCGCGCAACGCGTTGCCGAGGTTGTTGTGCGCCTCCGGATAGTCCGGCCGCAGCGCCACCGCGCGCCGATAGTGCGCGATCGCGTCGTCGAGCCGGCCGCTTTCGCGCAGCATGTTGCCCAGGTTGTTGAAGTACGACGCGTCCGGCCGCTCGACGAGCGATTGCTCCATCAGCGCGAGCCCCGCGTCGTACTGCTTCAACTGGCATGCCAGCAGCCCGAGGAAATGCAGTGCATCCGGCTGGCCCGGCTGCTCAGTGAGGATCGCGCCGTACAGCGTCTTCGCTTCCACGAGACGCCCCGCCTGATGATGCGCGAGCGCCGCCTGCAATGCCTGTCCTGTTCCGTCCATCTCGTCTGTCCTGCTCAATAGGGATGCGGTTCGCGTCGGAAGTCGATCAGCCTGCCGCCTTGCCCGATCATCGCGGCCGGCGCCGCAATCCCGTCGCGAGCCATCCCGACGACGGTGTCGCGCACACGCCGCCGGTCGGAACGACGATCGCGTCGGCCGGCGCGGTGTTCGGCGCAAGAGGCGCCATGTTCCGCTTGCCGCCAACGTGGAAATGCCCACGCACGTCAAGTCGCGAGCGGCCTCACACGGATGCGACCGGCGCGGCTTCGACGTGCTGCGCCCACATGCCGTGCAGTGCGTCCTCGAAGTGGCGCGCGAAGCGGGGCGCGTCGCACAGCGGCGACGCGAGCACCTGCGCGCGCAGCGTCGTGCGCAGCGCCGCCAGCTCGGCGGGCTGGCCGACCTGCGCGACGGCCTTCGCGACATACGCGGCGTCGTCGTCCGCGATCCACTCGGGCAGCCGCGCCGAATGCAGCAGGCTCTCGGCGATGTGCGACAGGAAGCGCTCGCCGCGCCGGCACAGCACCGGCACGCCCATCCACAGCGCTTCGGCGGTCGTCGTGCCGCCCGGATACGGGAACGGGCTCAGCATCAGGTCGACACGCCCGTACGCGGCCAGGTATTCGGCGCGCGGCGAGCGGCCTTCGAGGATCAGGCGCTGCGCGTCGATGCCGTGCGCCGCGAAGCGCGCGGCAAGCGCCTGCTGCTCGCGCGGATCGTCGAGATGCTCGGCCTTCACGAACAGCTTCGCGCCCGTGACCGATTGCAGCACGCGCGACCAGACCGCGACGACGCGATCGGTGATCTTCGCGAGCTTGCCGAAATAGCCGAAGGTCGGATGGCCGTTCGCGAGCATCGGCAGCGCGCCGACGTCGACAGGTTCGGCCGGCGGCGTGAAGCACAGATAGCTGTCCGGCAGATGCCACGGCCGCTCGGTGAAATGCGCGGCCTCGGCGGGCGGCAGCACGTGACGATCGCCGATCACGTAGTCGATCGCGCCCACGCCGGTGCTCGCGAAATAACCGGGCCAGCTCGCCTGCAGCGGCGCCGGCTTCCACGCGAACAGCGGCAGGCGGTTGTAGACCGTATGGCCCGCCGCGTCGAGCAGCACGTCGATGCGGTCCGCGCGGACACGCGCCGCCGCCGCTTCGTCGCTCAGGCCGGCGATGCTGGTCCATGTCGAGAAGGCCGGCTTGATGCGGGCGGTCACGTCGTCCTCGACGTCGCGCGTCGGGTACGCATGCATCTCGATCCGGTTCGCGTCGAGATGCTTCAGCATGCTCTCGATGAAATAGCCGACCGGATGCGACTTCAGGTCGCCCGACACGATGCCGACCTTCAGCGGCCGCCCGACCCGGGGAGCCAGGTCGACGAGCCAGTCCGTCCACGGCTTCGCGCAGCGCGTGACGAGTTCGTCGTAGCGCGCGGCCTCGGCGAGATAGGCGTCGTGGTCGAACGCTTCGCTGAAGTGGCTCGCGAACAGCAGGTTGCTGCGCGGCTCCGGCAGTTCGGGGCGCAGCGCGACCGCGTGCCGGTAAGCCTCGAGCGCGGCCGGAATCTCGTTCAGGTCGAACAGCGCATTCGCAACGTTGTTGTAGGCCTGGCCGTTGTCCGGCTTCAGCGCAATGGCCTGGCAGAACGCATCGACGGCCGCGCGGACGTCGCCGGCGAGCCGCAGCGCGTTGCCGAAGTTGTTGTACGCATCGACGTAGTCGGGTCGCAGCTCGATTGCGAGACGGAAGCACTCGGCGGCGGCGGCGTGACGGTTGTCCGCCTGCATCACGTTGCCGAGGTTGTAGTAGTACATCGCGTCCGGCCGGATCTCGATCGCCGCCATGATCAGGTCGGATGCCTCCTGATAGCGCCCGTACTGATGGCCGATCAGGCCGAGGAGGTGAAGCGCGTCCGCGTGCCGGGGATCGGTGTCGAGGATCTGCCGGTACAGCGTCTCGGCCTCTTCCAGCCGTTCGGCCTGATGGTGCGCCAGCGCCTGTTCGATCGTGGCGGCGGCGGGGGAGGTGGGCATCATGAGCTATGTCGTCCTGGTAGCCAATACGGGATTCGAATCGCGGCCGGCGCCGCTGCGTCGGCACACGCCTTCGCCCGCGGATGCACGCACCGACGGTCTCCGACGTGTCCGAATTCTCCACGCGCACGCCGCGTTCCAATTTGGCGAGCAGGTGCTGGAATTGGTCGCTATTCCCGCGACTGCAAGCCGCACCCGCGGGCGCCCCGAATTCGCGCCGGACACGCGCGCATCCATCGAAATGCGGGGTGAAACCACCCGCTAATCCGACATTCGATCCTGGCGGCGCTCGCTAGACTTGATCGTAGAAAGATGTCCGACCTGCGACGCTCGGACGGTTGCGCATTCCGATGCCACCGCGCCGACACGCGCTCGTCCGGTCACACCCTTTGTGCCTGGAGCCCTGTGTATGCACGAATCAGCGATCATCACCAACGCAGATGGCGATCAGCTCGCGGCGCGCCGCGAACTGTTCGACCTGATGCAGACCTACCCCGCGACGCGCGAGGAACTGGAACGGTCGCTCGGCCTGTTCGTGCGCGGCTCGCTCCTCGCACGCATTCTCGCGACCTTCGAGATTTATCAAAAAATCGTGCCGCTGCCGGGCGCGATCCTCGATCTCGGCACGTGGCGCGGGCAGACCGCCGTGCTGTGCGAGAACTTCCGCGCGATTCTCGAGCCGCTGAACTTCCAGCGCCGGATCCATGCATTCGATACGTTCACGGGCTACACGGGCTTCGCCGAGCACGACACGCGCGACCGCAAGCTGTTCTCCGACGGCACGTACTCGCTGTCCGGCGAGTACGCCGACCTGCTGCGCAAGCTGCTGAACCTGCACGAGCGCAGCAACGCGATGGGACACGTGCATGACAAGCACCACGTGTGGGAAGGCGACTGCCGCGACTCGCTGGCGGCGTTCGACGAAGCGCATCCCGGCGAGATGGTCGCGCTCGCGTGGTTCGACCTGAACGTGATCGAGCCGACCCGGCACGCGTTCGACGCGGTGATGGAGCGGCTGGTGCCCGGCGGCGTCGTCGCGTTCTGGCAGCTCACCCGCGGCGGCCAGCTGCCCGCGGAAGGCGTCCATTACCTGCGCGACCTGCTCGGCAACCGTCCGCACCAGATCCACAAGGCTGCAGCCTATCCGTCGCTCTGCTACCTGTCATTCCCCGAAGGTGGGGGCACACGCAAATGAAAATCGCAATCCTCGGCAACGGCATTCTCGGCCTGATGACGGCCCGAGCATGGCAGCAGGCCGACGCGGGCGTCGAGCTCGTGATCGTCGGCCACGCGCATCGGCCCGGCTCGGCCACGCGCGCTGCGGCGGCGATGCTCAATTCGTTCACCGAGCTGGAAGGCGATTCGCTCGGCACGCCGATCGACCGCTTCAAGTTCGAGCTGAGCCGCGGCGCGACGGCGGCCTGGCCCGCCGTATTCGCTGAAATCTGCACGCCGGAGCGCGCGGTCGCGCACGGCTTCGGCACCTTCGTGCTGAACAACGCGGCGACCGACGCGCTCGACGACGAGAACTTCGCGGCCATGCAGCGGTTCTGCCGTGAATTCGAGGAGCCCTGCGAGGCGGTCGATCCGTCAGGCATCCCGAACTATCATCCGGACCCGCGCTATCGCGCGCTGAAGGCGGTTTTCCTGAAGCGCGAAGGCTGGGTCAATCCGAAACAGTTTCTCGACGCGCTGACCGCGTCGGTCGCGCAAGCCGGCAACGTGCGCTTCATCGACGCCGAGGTCGAGCGGCTCGACACCGCGGCCGGACGCGTCACCGGCGCGCGCCTGTCCGATGGCAGCGTGCTCGGCGCGGACCGCTTCATCCTCTGCAACGGCGCCAACGTGACGCGCGTGCTGCAGGCGAGCCTGCCCGAGCTGCCGGTGCAGCGGACGTTCTACGGCATCGGCATGTCGATCGAACTGCAGAGCACGGAGAACGTGCACACGCACTGCGTGCGCACGACCAACCGCGGCCTCGCGTGCGGTGTGTATTCGGCGCCGTACGGGCCCGACCGGACCCTCGTCGGCGCCAGCAACTACATCAGCCCGGTGCCGCACGAGCACGGCCACGCCGGCAGCGCGTACACGCTGCTCAAGTCCGCGATGGACCAGATCAACACCCGCTTCTCGCGCGCGAACCTGGTCAACGTCAACGTCGGCTGGCGACCGACGACGTCCGACCTGTATCCGCTGTTCGGCGAAACCAGCGTGCGCGACCTGTGGATTCTCGGTGGCACCAAGCGCGACGGCTTCCACCTGTCGCCGGTGCTGTGCCGCGATCTCGTCGCGGCGATGCGCGGCGAGCCGATCGATCCGCGCTACGCGGAACTCGCGCCCGAACGCCCGCTGATCCGCAACATGACGCGCGAGGCCGCGATCGCGAAGACGGTACGCCATCAGATCAATGCCGCGTACCAGCACGACTTCGTGCCGGCGCGCAACCGCATGGTCGAACAGCTCCAGAACGCGATACGCGCGGACCTGGAGGCGCTGCACGACAAGCTGGGCGCAACGGACTGGGGCATTCCGCCCGAGCTCGTCGACATGTACCGGTACGGCCACATTCCGGCATGAGCGGTGCGACCATGAACCGCGACGCGAAGCGGGTGGCGATCGTCCAGTCCAACTACATTCCGTGGAAGGGCTACTTCGACCTGATCGCCGCCAGCGACGAGTTCATCCTCTACGACGACGCGCAGTACACGCGCCGCGACTGGCGCAACCGCAACCAGATCAAGACGCCGCAGGGCGTGCAATGGCTGAGCGTGCCGGTGAAGGTGAAGGGCAAGTATCACCAGTCGATCCGCGAAACCGAGATCGACGGCGCCGACTGGGCGCCGCTGCACTGGAAGGCCCTGCAGCAGAACTACGCGCGCGCGCCGCACTTCGCGCGCTATGCGGACGAGCTCGAAGCGCTCTACACCGGTCGCACCTACGGGATGCTGAGCGAGCTGAATTTCGCGATGCTGACGTGGGTCCTGCGGCAACTGGAAATCGGCACGCGCGTGTCGTCGACGTCGGACTATGCGCTGCACGGCGACCGCACCGAGAAACTGCTGAACCTGTGCGTGCAGGCGGGCGCGTCCGAGTACCTGTCCGGCCCGGCCGCGCGCAGCTACCTCGACGAGAACCTGTTCGCCGATGCCGGCGTCGCGGTGCGCTGGTTCGACTATCCGAGCTATCCCGAGTATCCGCAGCAGTGGGGCGACTTCGTCCACGGCGTGACCGTGCTCGACGTGCTGTTCAACTGCGGTCCCGAAGCGCGTCGGTACGCGCTGACCTCGAAAGACTGAGGCGATGTCCATGAGCGAATCCCGGCATGCGAGCCTGCTGGAAGAAGTGGCCGCGTACTACAGCGCGCGGCTGGCCGAGCACGGCGCGACCGCGCGCGGCGTCGACTGGAACGGCGAAACCGGCCAGTTCCTGCGCTTCGAACAACTGACGAAGATCCTGCCCGAGTCCGGCGGCCACTCGGTGAACGACATCGGCTGCGGCTACGGTGCGCTGGTCGATTTCCTGAAGGCGCGTGCGCTGCCGGACGGCTTCGCGTATGCGGGCTACGACATCTCGTCCGATATGGTCGACGCCGCGCGGCAGCGCTATCGCGACGACGCGAACGTCGCGTTTCATGTCGGCGCGGTGCCGCAGGCCGCGTCGGACTACGGGATCGCATCCGGCATCTTCAACGTCAGGCGCGGTCACGGCGACGACGCATGGCTCGACTACATCCACGCGACGCTCGACACGCTGCACGCGACGAGCCGACTGGGCTTCGCGTTCAACTGCCTGACGTCGTATTCCGATCCGCCGTTCATGCGCCCGGACCTCCTGTACTACGCGGACCCGTGCGCGCTGTTCGATCGCTGCAAGCGCCGCTATTCGCGCCACGTCGCGCTGCTGCACGACTACGGCCTGTACGAATTCACGATTCTCGTCCGCAAGGACATCTGAGCGGCGCCGCGCGCAAGCCGCGCGGCCGAACGTCCCCCTTACTGCGGAGCCTGACCATGTTCGGCCCACCCAATCTCGACGTCATTCCGTTCGGCCGCCCGTTCGTGGTCGGCAAGGAGCTCTACTACATCGCGAAAGCGGTCGAGCAGGGCGGCCTCGCCGGCGACCAGGCGTTCACGAAGCTCTGCCACCGCTGGCTGGAAGCGCGCATCGGCTGCCAGCGCGCGCTGCTCACGCACTCGTGCACGGCCGCGCTCGAGATGGCCGCGATCCTCGCCGACGTGCAGCCCGGCGACGAAGTGATCATGCCGTCCTACACGTTCGTGTCGACCGCCAACGCGTTCGTGCTGCGCGGCGCGACGCCGGTGTTCGTCGACATCCGCCGCGACACGCTGAACCTTGACGAGACGCAGATCGCCGCCGCGATCACCAGGCGCACGCGCGCGATCGTGCCGGTGCACTACGCGGGCGTCGCATGCGACATGGACGTGATCGGGCAGCTCGCGGCGGACCACGACCTGTGGGTGATCGAGGACGCCGCTCAGGCGCTGCAGTCGTCGTGGAACGGCAAGCCGCTCGGCAGCCTCGGCCACCTCGCGTGCCTCAGCTTCCACGAGACCAAGAACGTGATCTCGGGCGAAGGCGGCGCACTGCTGGTCAACGACCCGCGCCTCGTCGAGCGCGCGGAGATCATCCGCGAGAAGGGCACCAACCGCAGTCAGTTCTTCCGCGGGCAGGTGGACAAGTACACATGGGTCGACGTCGGCTCGTCGTTCCTGCCGGGCGAGCTGATCGCGGCGTTCCTGTACGCGCAGTTCGAGCACGCGGACGTGATCACCGCACAGCGGCGCGCGACCGTGCAGCGCTACCAGGACGCACTGCGGCCGCTGCACGCGGACGGGCTGATCGAGCTGCCCGCGATTTCGCTCGCCGAGCGCGGCAACGGCCACATGTTCTATTTCCTCGCACGCGACCTCGCCGAACGCACCGAGCTGCTGCAGCAGATCCGCGCGGTGGGCGTGAACGCGGTGTTCCACTACGTGCCGCTGCACAGTTCGCCGGCCGGCCAGCGCTACGGGCGCTGCGGGTCCGGCATGGCGGTGACGGACCTCGTCGCCGACCGGCTCGTCCGGCTGCCGCTGTACCACGACATGACCGAAGCCGAACAGGATCGCATCCTCGACGTGGTCTTCGATTTCTACCGCACCCGATAACGATGACGACTCCCCAACCTGGCTTGGCGCACGGCGGTTCGCGCATCTTTACGCGACTCGGCCACCCGTACTACATACACGCGCCGAATTTCCGGCAAACCTCCGGCGGGATCCGCGCGATGCACTACCTGTGCCACGTGCTGAACCTGCTCGGCCACGAAGCGTACGTCTGCACGCCGGTCGTGCATCCTGACCTGCGCACGCCGCCGCTGACCAACGACATCGTGCAGGCGCACGCCCGCGCGAATCGCAGCCCGATCGTCGTCTACCCGGATGTCGTCACCGGCAATCCGTTCAACGCGCGCTGCGTCGTGCGCTACCTGCTGGCCGAGCCCGGTCGCATCAACGGCGAACCGATCGCCCTGCACCCGAACGACCTCATCTTCACGTTCGGGCCGTCGCTGGTGCCCGAAGAATGGAAGGCGGACCTGCTGCGCATACCGCTGGTCGACACGCGTATCTTCAACAGCGACGGTGTCGACAACGCCCGCCGCAACGGCACGGCCGTCTTCATCAATCGCCACCTGCGGCGCGGCGGCACGCTGCATCCGGTCACCGCCGAGTCGATCGAAATCTCGACCCGCGTGCCGGAACGTTCGGCGCACGAACTCGCGGCGCTGTTCCGACAGGTCGAGTGCGTGTACACGTACGAATGGTCCACCGCCGTGTTCGAAGCGCTGCTGTGCGGATGCCCGGTCGTGTGCATCATGAATGACGCGTCGCTGTCGGAGCCGACCCGGTGGGTGATGGACGGCAAGGGCATCGCGTGGGGGCTCGACGAACACGAGATCGCGCACGCGAAGGCCACCGTTCACGAAGCGCGCAGCGTCTACCAGAAGGAAGAGGACGCGTTCTGGCAGCAGTTGGAGAACTTCGTCGAGCGGACTCAGGCACACGCGGACACGCTGGATGCGCAGGCCGTCGCGACGGGCGCCGCCGCCCAGGGACAGCCCGCCTCCGCGCCGCGCTCGTGCATCGCGGTCGTCACCGCCGAACCGGCCGACCACGCGCGCACCAGCCTGCGCTTCGCGCAGCCGTTCGCGCGGCTGGACCGCGAATGGGCACTGACTTTCCCTGTCACGCCAGCCGGTATCGATCCCGACGCGCTGCAGCGCGCCGACCTGATCGTGCTGCAGGGCGACACGCCGGGCCTGCTGTCCCCCGCCACGCTGGAACACCTGTTCTCGCTCGGCAAGCCGGTCGTCCTCGAGATCGACGCGCCGCTCGACACGCTGCTCGCCGACATCCCCGGCGCGGCCGACAACGCGCGCCGCAAGGCGGGCATCCGCAGCGCCGTGCAGCGCGCGCATGCGCTCGTCGTGCCGTCGGAAGCGCTGGTGCGGCAGTACCGTCATGTCAACGCATCGGTCCACGTGCTGCCGACCGGCGTCGATCTCGAGCGTCTGCACCGCGCGGCGCCCGGCGTGCGCGACCACGTGAACCTCGCCGTCTCCGGCACCGGTCTGGACGGCGTGCGTCTCGAGCAGGTCCGCCGGGCGCTGGCCGAGCTCCGCCGCCGGTTTCCGGGGAAGCCCCGGGTGTCGTTCGTCGGCGCGGCGCTGCCGGCCGGCTGGGACCGTGAACCGGACGTCACGCTGATCGCGGAGCCGGCCCCTTACGACAGCTACGCCGATGCGCTGAAGCGCGCGGACCTCGACATCGCGCTGGTCGCGGCGCCGGTCACGTTGCGCGAAGATGCGCCACCGCGCGCGTGGCTCGAATGCTCGGCGGCCGGCGCGGCCACGGTGCTCGTCGCCACGCCGGCGGAAGGTTGCCCGGTTGTCCACGGCCGCACGGGCTGGCTCGTCGCCGACACCGCCGACGCGTGGGTCGACGCGATCGCGCACCTGATCGAGCATCCGCAAACCCGCGCGCAACTCGCCGCGGCCGCGCAGGATGCGATCCGTGCGCAGCACGACATCGGCCGCAACGCCGCGCGCCACGGCGTGCTGTACGCGCGGCTGCTCGCGGAGAACCGGACGCTGGCGCCCGTCGCCGCGACTGCGGACGCCGCACCGCGCCGCAAGCGCCTGATCGTGTATTCGATCGATCCGGACGCGTGCGCGTCATCGCGAATTCGCCTCACGCTGCCGTTCGGTCTGCTGAACGACGAATGGGAACTCGTCCCGGGCATCCGGGACGGCCAGATCGACAGCAGCGTGCTGGCCACGGCCGACGCCATCCTGCTGCACCGGCTGACGCCCGGCATCCTGACGGGCAACGACCTGTACACGATCTTCAAGCATGAAAAGCCGGTGATCTACGAGACCGACGACCTGCTGACCGACCTGCCGGCCGCGCATCCGCTCGCCACGCAAGGCGGGATGGCCCGCGCGGGGATCGAGCTCGTGCTGCGCAACGCGGACGCCGTGATCGTATCCACGCCGTTCATCGCCAGCCGCTACCGGCTGTCGCACCCGCGCGTTCACGTGCTGCCCGACAGCGTGGACTTCGACCGGTTCTACCGCCCCGTGACGGCGCGCGGCGACGACTGCGTGACGATCGGCATCGCCGGCGCGTCGCTGCGCGCCGACAACTTCGCGCTCGTCGACGCGGCGCTGCAGGCGATCTGCGCGCGCCATCCCGGCAAGGTCAAGGTGAGTTTCGTCGGCGCGGGCGTCCCGCCAGGCTGGGCCGGCCATCCGGACGCCGGGTGCGAGCCCGAGCTTCACGACTACGACGCGCACGCACAACGCCTGCCGGAACGGTGCTGGGACATCGCGCTGCTGCCGCTCGCCGACCACGACTACAACGCCGGCACGAGCACGATCCAGTGGCAGGAATACGCGGCGGCCGGCATCGCGTCGATCGTCAGCGACCGGCCAGCCTATCGCCTCGCGCTGCACGACGGCTGCGACGGCCTGCTGGTCCCGGACGAGCCGCAGGCCTGGGTCGACGCGCTCGACCGGCTGATCGCGAACCCGGCGCTGCGCCGCGGGCTCGCGCGCACGGCGCAGGCGAAGGTCCGCAAGCATCACGCGCTACAGCAGGCGCTGCCGCGCTATCGCCACGTGTATCAGCAGTGCATCGACAAAGGCGCTGTCGGCAACCCGCCCGGCCGGGCGGATGCGCCGATCCCCGGCGCGCTGATCCTGGACGCCGAGGGCGACCTCGACAAGGTCCGGCTGAGCCTGCAGGAAATCGCAAGGCGGCCGGAACAGGATCTGCTGGCGGTCGTGCTGACCACGTCGCAGGCGACGCTGCCCGAATGGACCGACAAGGTGCGCTACCTGCACGCGCCCGCGCACGAGTACACGGCCACGGTCGAGCAGCTCTGCGCACTGCCGGCGTTCGACTGGACGCTGATCGTCGAGGCGGGCGACGGGCGTGCTGCGCAGGCACGAACGCCCGCCGCCGCGATCGCGTAGTTCGGCGCGCGCCGTGCCGCTTGCCTGACGCAGGCGGCACGGCGTGCTATCCCGGCAGCGCGCCCTGTGCTCAGTTGCTCGAACAGCCGCCGCAACTGCTTGAGCTGCATGAGCTCGACGAACTGCAGCTCGACGACGAGTCACTCGAACTGTAGGACGAACCGGTCGATCCGCCCGCCCGCGCGGCGGTCGGCGTCAACGGCGGCGGCTCCATCAGTACCATCGAATACGCGGCCCATGCGGTGCCGGTCAGCGCGCCCGCGCCGAACAGCGCGGCGGTCCACAGCAACGCGTCCGGCCGGTCGTGTTCGTCGCTGCGCACAATCCGTCGGGCGACGAGCGACGCCTGCCCGCCGACCGTCAGGCCGGGCCGCCCGAACCCGGTCAGCCGCCCCACGACGATGCGGTATGCAATCGCGAACGCCGCCATGCAGATCACGAGTAACAAGACCGGCCGTCCGCGACTCAGCCCGACCACCAGTTTCGCCGCGCCCGTGCCGAGCACGCCCAGCGCGATCGCGCGGGCCATGCGCGCCGTCCGCATGTCGCCCGGCGCCCAGAAACAGCCACGCGCGCGCAACGATTTCGCCTGCTCGGAAGCGCGACGCGCCAGCAGCTGACGGAACGCGCCGAAGCTGGCCTCCCCCTCAGGCTGCCCGGCCAGCCATTCACATTCGTCCCCGTATTCGCCCGCCCGTGTCGCATCGACGAGCCGGACGCGCCCGCCCAGTCGCCCGGCCATCGCCAGCTCGATCGCGCCGGCGTGAACGAGCGACAGCGTCGCGACCTGCACGACCCGCGACTCGTCGCCGGCGAGGTACGCGGCCTGCTCGACCGTCAGGTCCGACGAGAATGCGCGCCTGCGCCGGCACCGGTATTCGATCTGTTGCGCAAGCCCGATCAACAGCAGCGCGGCCACGCAGGCCGGGATGTAGAACGCGAGAAACTGCGCCCCCGTGTAGTTCAGCACGTCGAAGTCTTGCGCCGATGCGCAGGTCGCGGCGACGCTCGCGGCGGCCGCCGGCCACGCGAGTTTCGGCAGCCGGTTGCGCCACGTGCTCCGCGTCGGCGTGAGGGCCGGCTCGTCTGCCTGCGGCGGCACCGCTTCGGCCGGCCGGTCGACGGAGCGCGGCCAGATCGATTCCGGCGGCTCATAGCCGAACAGCCGGCGGTAGCTGTCGAGCGTGTCGCGATAGCGCTGCGCGTACACCGCGCCCTCGTCCGGCGCGCCCGTGGCGGGCATGTGATGCAGTCGCGCACGCAGCACGCCGGCGCAGAAGACGTCCCAGTATTCGAGCGTGTACTGCAGGTGGAAATGCCACGCGGCATCGACCGCGACCGACGGCGTGACCGGGTGCCCGGCCGCCTGCGCGAGAAACGCGAAACGCTTGTACTCCTCGATCACGGCCAGCGCGTGCGCATGCGACCAGCCTTCGGCTTCGGCAAGGCGGCGGCTGTATGGCAGCGGCGCGTGCGGATCGTCGGGAGAATAGGTGTTCAGACGCACGAGCAGCGCCTGCTGCGCATCGGTCAGCGCGCAGCCAGCGACTGCGGTCGAGGTGGACGGAATGGCAGCCATCGGAGTCGGCGCGATGCGCGGACGGCCGCCGCGATCGACGCTTGGAGTTGTCGTTGCGGGCGATTCTCGCACAATGGAAAGGCGGGGGAATAGCGGGGGAAATGACGGCGCGATACCGTGCGGTGACGCTACGCCTGGACGACTTCAGGAAAACGGATCGGGGAATTCGACGCCTGGAATCAGGCTATTTGGCGCGCCCGCTGGGATCGAACCAGCAACCCCTGCCTTCGGCAGCTTTACCGGCGCGCAGCATATCCTTTTAAATCAAGGCTTGACGCCACCCGCAAACTGAAAAACCCAGGCTAAGGTCAAGGCCATCCGAAGCGTCACATGACGGAGAAGCCCGCGCAGCTCGCGCCTGACCGAGTTCGACGCACCACCCCTTGCAATGTATCGATGAAAGCGCAAATCCTCACTCAAATGGAGGCACGCCGATTAATTCACTCACATCGAAGGGGCCCAAGAGCCCCTTCGATGTGATGCGATGGCAATTTCGGCCGGAACGGCGACGACCGCGGCCCGAAAAATCAATTACGCGTATTGGGGCGCTTTGGCGGCTAACGCATCCAGCACCTTGGTGACTCTCCACTGCTGCGCCTGAGTCCCGTTATAGGCATACGCCCAAATGACGTTGTTGCCTTGCAAACTGTCGAAGTGGTCGTCGATCACGAGATTCGGATTTGCCACCGACGTGATATATCCCGGGCGCATAGTCAGGCTCCACCGCTGAGATACCGCACCGGTAAATTTACGCACGACGAGCGGTGTCTCGGCAGCAACCTTTCCGTCCTTAAAATCGATCGCCAACTGCTCCGCTGGAGAGTCAGGACTGGTGAAATCGAGAATAAAGAACCCTGGGCTGGCACGAAAATGCCACACGTTTAGTACATCCTGTTCGGTCAGATAGCGTAGTGCCAATGGCGAGTTGGGACCTACAAAGCCGCCCTGGCCAGAATCGGGCACAACGCCGATGCAGCGGCTCCGATCCGCGGCGAATTCAATGATCACGTCACTCATGATATTTTCCTTAAGATAATTGAGAAAATAATCGGCTTCGTCCTTCTTAAAATCCCCCTTGAATTGCAAGGTCAGAGCGACCCGCGACCCAAAGGTATCGGCAAGCTACCCTTATCGGTTCTCACCTGGATATAAAATAGACAAATGGCCTCTCGAGCTCAATTACACTTAATTACACGTCGACGAAAATCGAGATCGATTGAATATTCGATGCCGCCGAGTTTGGACTACATGTTGCGACCGGTGACTTGCCTGTTGTTCTTCAGCAAATGCCCATCTGCTGCTCGCCGCAGGACGCACGCTCGCCGCAGTCGGTCGGCCGGCGAGAACCGTCCGTTCCTCATCACCGACGCGCGGGCCGCAATCGGCCGCGCCGGCACGAAGGGCACGCTCGCGCGTTCGCTTGACGTGAGCGCGGCGCAGACGTGACCGAAACCTGCGAAAGACGTCGAAGCGTGCACGTATCAGTGACTTTCCGCCGGCACAACCTGCGCGGCACCTGGGCAAGCTGGCACGTGCGACGCGGCACGCCGCTGCAGGTGCTGAAGGGACCGGGCGGATGGGAGACGATGGAAATGGTGCAGCGGTACGCCCACCTATCAGCCGATCATCTGGCGCACAGGGTCGCGCCGCTCACGGCCGAGCCCGCGCCGATTCCGGCTGCAATCTAGCTGCAACGGTGCTGCACGACGAAGGAAGGAAACCACTGAGAGCCTGACTAGGCTTGGCGCGCCCGGCTGGGATCGAACCAGCAACCCCTGCCTTCGGAGCATTACCGGCACGCAACAACTCTTTACAAATCAATACCTTGCGCGACTCGCAAACCGCAAAACCAAGGCTACTCAAGGTCAATCAGGGTCATCCAAGACCACCCAAACTGTAATTTCACTGTAGTGACTGCGCGGTTTGAATGTTGAAATTTTCACAATGCGGTAAATTGACAACCCCACATCGGGGCACCCGGTCAAGGGGTTTCATTTTGTAAGTTCGTCGGCACATAAGGCCATGTGTAACAGTGTCGCCCTACGGGAGAGATACTATTTCCCTTCCGTGCGGTAGCGTCTATGCTTGCAGTGCAACAACAAGGAGAGCGCCATGAAGGTTCTACTGACTGAGAAAGTCCGCGCGCTACAGAAGGATCGGGAAGGTGCAGAGGAACTGCGGAACTTCATCGCAAATGCCAAGCTCAACGAGCCCGCCGAAATCAAGGTCAAGACGAGCAAGGGGCGTCAACTAAAGTTCCGGGCAAAGCTCGTCCCGCAGGGCTGACGTTTGAACGTCGCTTTCCCGGCGGTTCTTCTATTTCTGCTGCTATCGCCCGGCATCCTCTTCCACTCCCATTATCAGCCGCGCGAAGTCCGTGCGGCTGATATGTCCCCGTTCGGACAGACTGTCATTTATGTCGTGTTCTGGAGTGTCTTGTTCGATTCCGCGACCATAGCAGTTGCGGTGCACTGGCTCGGGTACGAATTCCATCTGGGGCTGTTGGCTCGCCTGCTTGTCGACGGTCGCCTCGCAAACGGTGATCCTGATCTCGCCTCTCTGTTCGCTGGCCTGGACAGCCATCCCGCCGAGCCGCTGTGCTTCTTTCTATGGGCGAACGCAATCGCGCTGGCGTGCGCTCTTCTCTGGCGCGCGATTGTCCACTGTTTCAAACTCGATCACCCATCATTTCCGTTCTTCCGACACGTCCGAGGCGATGCACCGTGGAACTATCTGTTCCGCGGCATCGACGTAAGTGATTCAACTCCAGATGCCATTGTTGTCGCAGCGCTCGTCACACTGAAAGACGCCACTCTGCTGTATACCGGCCTGCTCGTCGACTACGAGCTGACAGACAAGGGCGAACTCGACCGAATTATGATTTCCAACGCAGCTCGTCGCCGTCTAACCGATGACGCGACAGGTGACAGTGCGGAGCGCATGTCGGCCGCAAACATGCAACGGTTTTACCCGATCGAGGGTGACTGCTTAGTGCTGCGCTCTTCGGAAATCACGACCCTGAACATCAAATTTCTCGTGCTCGAACCGCTCAACGACGCCAGCAAAGAAGAAAACCTCAAGCCGGAGAACTCCTAGACTGCGTCTAGGAAAACGGCGCCGCGCGCCTCAATTTTTCATAGATACGATCGACGTTTTAACTTCCACGGGATCATCAATGCCCCTGCTCGATCGCGTTCTCGCCCACGCCTCCGCAACGCTGCGCCAGCAGTTCACCGGCCTCAACGCCCCCATCCGCTACGCTGGCCCATACGGAGACGCTTATGCTTCTCGGAACGTGCCCGAGTTTGAGCTCGACGTAGACACGCTGCTCTTCATCAGACCTTATACGGACCCCGATACCGGCCGAATGATTCGCTGCTTGGCGGACGTCGACGCGGCGGCTGCGACCTGATCCGGCCGCATGCTCATGGCCGTAGGTTCGCGCGGCCATCAGCGTCACTCGTGGAAATTCAGGTAAGCAACCTGCGCAGGCTCTATCTGCCCCCTCCCCTTCCTCCCATCCCTGCAGCACGGTGAGCACAGGCGAGTACGCTGAGTACTACGAGGACAGCGAGCACACTATTCCTCGGGCAAACCATTGAAAACAAAACACTTACACCAAAACCCCTGCGTGATTTCACGCATTTCGGTTATTTAAGATCCGTGCAATGATGCATTTCCAAGTGACCGGAAGGCCGTTTCCGTGTCCGCAGTTGCGTCGAAACCTGCGTCTATACGTGTGGTTTGGCGTACAACTCTGGCTCATACTGTTGATTTGCATGGAATCCTGACCCACGATTTGCATTGAATTCTGACCCACCCCTTGGACCAGCTTTGCGGGTTATTCGGTGGGTATCTGGGTCTTCTTTCTCTCCTTTTTTGGCTGTGTCGTGCTGTTTCTGAAACG
>NZ_CADFEH010000045.1:0-62154 GCF_902833155.1 Burkholderia sp. BCC1047
AGCTATCGTTTCAGAAACAGCACGACACAGCCAAAAAAGGAGAGAAAGAAGACCCAGATACCCACCGAATAACCCGCAAAGCTGGTCCAAGGGGTGGGTCAGAATTCAATGCAAATCGTGGGTCAGGATTCCATGCAAATCAACATCGAGGCTGACGAGCGCTGGCAGGCTCACCCGAGCGCGTGTTCATTGCGATTCACGGGTAGAAGCCCGCCTAAAAGGCGAATCTTGCGACTCCCTGTCGTCATTGGGATTCAGTTGTCGATCGCCCATGGCGACAAGCGGCATAGAATCAAAGTCACTTGTTGGCACGGCCGCATGCACCGGATCGCTACCACGAGTGATGTCGGCCGGAGTGCTTTGCCCCGCGACAAGCTCGCGCACCGTTTGCGCAACTGCTCGCCAAGAAACGGGCTTACGGAAGAATGCGTTCCATAACCCATCCTCAGCGGGAGCCTCCGCTGCGGACATCAATACGACGGGAACCGAGCAATGCATAGGATCAGCGCGTAGCGCCCGCGTGAGCGATACCCCGTCCATGAGTGGCATTGACATATCCGTCATTACTAGGTCCACCGCGGTTTCCGCTATCTTGGCAAGGGCTTCGACACCGTTTCGAGCGGAAGCAACTTGATAGCCCGCGACTTCAAGAAGCACGCGATACGTCTGCAGCATGAGTTCGTCGTCGTCGACAAGAAGGATCGTCGTCATTACAAGCACCCCAGATGCGGCCCCCAGTCCGCAGTGAGCTTCTAGTTTGCCTTTTGGAATGCTGTTGCACTAGTCCGATGATTAAGTGACCGAACATAGACGCAAACGCGCTGTTGCAGCAGCAGCGGCCGTACCCCTCAACGTCCATGGTCACGCTATAGCTTGAAGCTCAGCGCGCGAAAAAGGGGGTATCGAAGGGGGTATCAAGCGCATAATTTTCCGGCTCCAACCATACAAATCAATAACTTATTGTCATGCATGTCAATTCAACTTCCACATGACGATATGTCTGATCACTTCGGTTGCTCCTGTTCGTGTTGGTTCGGCGCTTGGCCGGGAACCCTTGCCAGCGGGGCACATTACGCCCGTTCGCCGGTCGCTTTCGTTCGCTCGGGATCTCGTCCGGTTGGAAAAAGCGGGCATCTTTGAAATCTTCACGGAAGATACCCACTTTCTCACCGTATCACTTACCGGCGTCAAGACGCCGACAAGCGAAGGCAGGCGACAAGCCTACCAAACTTACTGACGGCAATGGACTGTGTCTTGACGTGGGTCCGTCAGCTTCGGTCACCGCCGACATGAGTCTGACGAACGGCGCAATGCAACCATCCCCATCACTCCGCCGGCTGCAGCGCGGCAACCTTGTTCCGCCCGGTCGCCTTTGCGTAATACAGTGCCTCATCCGCCGCCTTGATCACGGCATCCGGCTGCCCTTCCTGATCCGGCATCCAGCACGCGAGGCCAATGCTCGCCGTCACACGTCCGTATTCGCTGCCCGCGTGCTCGAGGGCCAACGCATCGATTGCCGCGCGAATCCGCTCGGCGATCTGCGCCGCGCCGGTTTGTGGCGTGTCGGGAAGCAGCACGACGAACTCCTCCCCGCCATAACGCGCCGCCGTATCGGCCGGCCGGCGAATATTCTCGCCGATGCACCGCGCGACCGCCGCCAACGCATCGTCCCCGGCCTGGTGACCGTACGTGTCGTTGTAAGCCTTGAACCGGTCCACATCGACGAACAGCAGCGAGAAAACGGAATGCGCACGTCGTGCGCGACGCCACTCCTGGTCCAGCACCTCGCCAAAGCTGCGACGATTGCTCAGGCCGGTGAGACCGTCCGTCCGGGCGAGCAGCACGAGTTCCGATTCCGCCCGCATACGGCGCCGTAGCTGCGAACCGAGCAGAAAGGACAGCGCGATGAACGCCGCCCCGAACGTCGCGACCAGTCCACCGATCGTGATCGCACGTTGCCGCCATGCGGCGTAAATGTCCTGCTCGGCCTCTGCCACCATGATGATCAGCGGCAGTTTCGGCAAATGCTTGAAGTAGTACAGGCGGCGCACGCCGTCGATCGATGACGTTTCGGAGAAGGCGCCCTCTCGCGCGGTCTGGAACCGCCGGAACGTCGCGGCTTTGCTGATGTCGCGGCCGATGGTATGCACATCGTACGGCTGACGCATCACTATCTTGCCGTCTTCGCCGATCAGCGAAATCGAGCCATGCTTGCCAAGCGAAAGCCCGGCGAAGAGCTGATGGAAATAATCAAGATTGACCGCGATAACGGCAATGCCGCCAAACGATCCATCGGGGTTCGAAATCCGCCGCGTGAGCGCGATACTGAGCTTTCCTCCACGCAAACGGGAGACGAACGGGTCACTGATATAGAGTCCGACGTTCGGATTGTCGCGGTGGACCGTGAAGTATCGGCGATCGGCGAAATTGCCCTTGCGCGGTTCGTCGTAGCCGGAATCCAGAACGATATTGCCGCCTGCATCCATCACGAGCATCGAACCGAGAAATTCCGCGGTCATCGCGTGATCGAACAGCACCGACCGGCGCAGGCTCGGCGAAGCGTCCATCACATCGTGGCGCTGCAACCCATGGATGACCGCCTGCAAAGACAGGTCGTACAACTCGATATTGCGTTCGATGTCGCGTTCGGCGATAAGTCCGAGGTTGCGGGACGTTTCCCTTGCCCGCTCCATCGCGTCGTCGCGGCTCTGCAAGAGTTGCAGCACGCATAGCGCCATGAGCGCGCATGCGATCACGGAAGCAATCGCCACGATGAGGTAAGGGGCAGTCCTACGGGGATGCATGAGTCTCCTCGCTGCGAATGAGCGCCCCTTCCGTCGAGCGCAGATTGCTCATACTAAATCAGTTGGGCCGATATTCGCGCCCAGCGCGAACGGAAAGGCTCAGCCGCGGGCGATTATAAATATCCAGCGCGAAAAATTGTCCGCGCGTAGCGGGTTTCTGCCTCCCGATACACACGTTCGGCGCGCCTCTCCAGCGTGCGCTTCGGTCCCGGGCGACCGACTCGTGACGGTAGAGCGTGCGGGGCCACTGCAACGACGCGCAGGTCTGCCCTGGCTTGTGCCGAAACGCCGCTTCGAGTCCGTGACGTGTTCACGACGCCGGGAAGGCCTCAGCGCTTTTTGAAAGCACGTCGTGCAACGTGGCCTTGTCTGGCGACGAATCGGCCACGAACGAGCCGCTCGAGCGTCGCGCCGTCTTCGTCGAGCTGCTTCAGCCGGCAAAGCGCCGAAGGCGACGATGCGCGGTCGTGCGGGCATGCGCGGGAACGTGGATTGCTGACCGGCCTTCGCGCGCGTTTGCGACGCACGTCGGCCTGTCACGACGCCGACCGACACAATCCGGCGATTCGTTTCCTGTCCGGCATCGATCGCCGGCGCGATAGCGTATTGCCGACCGGTTTTCAACCGATATCTGGAATGCATTAATTCGATCCCATTGAATCGCACATTTTACCGGCGCGACGAGTAATAATTGCGACCGGCTTTCAATTTAATATTGGAAAACAAAAACATTATTGACGTCGACTTTCCCGCAAATTTAGAATCGCCTACGACGGCTTACGTATCGTTTTCCTCGCCGCTCCGGATTCGCCACTCACCTGCGCGAAGGCCCTTCGCGTTGACCTTCCGGCCGGGCATCGACGTGCGCCCCTGTCGTTTTCAGCCTTCGGCATTTATCGGCACTCGGCTACTTGCCAACTCGTTTCCTTTCGAAGAAACGCAATACCCCCATTCACTCCAGTCATTCGCCAAGAATGAATGCAAAGCAGCACCAAACGGACCCAAGATCCGCCAATTAGATATCCAGATAAAAAATCGCCAGTCATCAGGAGGGACATCAACATGCATCGCCTTGCGAAGTCGCTGTGTCTCGGGCTCGTCTGCGCCGGCCTGCTGTCGGCCTGCAACGACGACGACGTCCAGTCGACCACCCCGCCGTCGAACACCGCCGCGTTGTCGTTCCGCATGGATACCGGCGGCCAGATCAACGCGTTCTACCGACAGGACAAGGTCGCCGCGCACCTGCTGGTGCGCTCGTCGACGAAGCCGCGCCTGCTCGTGGTCTTCCCCGCCGGCAACAGCGGCACCGGGCTGTGGTTCGACGACACCGCGCAGCCGGTGAACTGGACCCTCGACACGCCGCCGTCCGCGCTGTCGGCCCCGGACGCACGCGGCCGCCCGCTGTACGGCATCGGCGCCGACGTGTCGGTCGACACCGCCACGCTGACGATCCGCCAGGGCGTGCTCAGCAACGTGCGCTTCCTGCGCGACTTCAACGGTGGCGCGACGATTCCGCAGCAGATCCTCACCGCGCCGACGGTCCAGGGCGGCACCGCGCAATGGCAACGCGACCGGCTCGACGGCGCGCCCGGCTATGCGCTGCGCATCACGCTGCGCGACGGCGGCAGCATCGCGCCGGCAGCGGGCGGCAAGCTCGTGCTGAACGCGCCGGCGGGCTCGCACACGCTGAAGCTGCACATCGATGCGCTGTCGGGCGAGACTCCGCTGTCGCCGATCACGCACGCGGACCTGTTCGCCCCGTCCGTGAATCCCGACCCGGTCAGCCAGAACGTGCTCGAATTCCTGAGCTTCAACGACAAGCTGCTGGCGGGCTCGTGGCAGTACGACACGTACTTCGGCCGCGACACGCTGATCTCGGTCCGCATGCTGATGCCCGTGCTCGAACCCGCGGCGATCGAAGCCGGGCTGTCGTCGGTGCTGAGCCGCCTGTCGGCCGACGGCAAGGTCGCGCACGAGGAAGGCATCGGCGAATTCGCGCTGGTCGACAACCAGAAGAACGGGCGGCCGAACGATCCGACACCGACCTACGACTACAAGATGATCGACAGCGACTACCTGCTCGCACCGATCGCGGCCGCGTGGCTGATCGACGATACGCGCGGCCAGGCGCGTGCGGCCGCGTATCTGGCGCAGCGCGGCAGCGACGGGCAGACCAACGGCAGCCGCCTCGTCGTCAATCTGCTGCACGTCGCGACGACCGCGCAGCCGTTCGCGCAGCAGCCGTCGGTCGCGAACCTGATTCACCTGCGGCCCGGCGAAATCGTCGGCAACTGGCGCGACAGTACCGACGGCCTCGGCGGCGGCGTGTACCCGTACGACGTGAACGCGGTGCTCGTGCCGGCCGCGCTGCGCGCGGCGAACGCGTTCCTCGCCCGCGGCCTGCTCGATCCGTATCTCGATGCCGGGCAGCGCGCGACGCTCGCCAACACGGCGAACGAAGCGGCCACGTGGGAAACGCAGGCGCCGCCGCTGTTCCAGGTCAGCGTGCCGGCCGCGCAGGCGGCCACCGACGTGTCGGCCTATGCGCCGTCCGCCGGCGTGCCGGCCGGCGCCGCGCCCAACGCGCCGCTGGCCTTCTATGCGCTCTCGCTCGACCAGCAGGGCAACCCGATCCCGGTGATGAATTCGGACGGCAGCTTCGCGCTGCTGTTCGGCACGCCGCCGGACGATCAGCTCCAGCGGATCGTCGCCGACGTCACGCGGCCGTTCCCGACCGGCCTCGTGACCGATGTCGGCATGCTGATCGCGAACCCCGCGTACGCGAACCCGTCGCTGTGGCCGAAATTCACGAGCTCCGCGTATCACGGCACGGTGATCTGGTCGTGGCAGCAGGCGATGTGGGTGGCCGGGCTCGATCGCCAGCTGGCGCGCCAGGACCTGTCGGCCACGACACGCACGCTGCTCACGCAGGCGCGGCAGACGATCTGGCAGGTGATCTCGAACGGACGCGACATGCGTACGTCGGAAATGTGGACGTGGTCCTACGTGAACGGCAAGTACCAGACCGACGCATTCGGCACGCGCAGCGCCGATGCGACCGAAGCCAACGCGGCGCAGCTCTGGAGTACGACGTATCTCGCGATCCGCGATCCGCAGCAGCGCGCGGGCAAGTACTGGTGGCAGGCGTCACAGCCGAAGCAGGACGGGCAGCCGAAGCAGGCGACGGCGGTGGCGACGCGCTAGCGCGTCGCCGCACGCGTGCCGACCGGCGCCGGCACCGGCACCGGTCGGCAAAAGCCCCGGGGGCGCCCCCGCCGCCGGCGCGGCGGTGACATGCGGATCATCGCGACACCACGCGGTTGCGCCCTTCGCGCTTCGCCTGGTACAGCCGCTCGTCGACTGCCCGCAGCAGCGCATCGACCGTGCCGCCGTCGACGCCGTATTGCGCGACGCCGACGCTGACCGTCACCTGCACGCGCTTGAAGTCCAGCCCGAACGGCGCACTCGCGATCGACGAACGCACGCGCTCGGCCGTCATCCGCGCGCCTTCGAGCGGCATCTCCGGCAGCAGCGCCATGAATTCCTCGCCGCCGACCCGCGCGAGCGCGCCCGCCGGCCGGATCGCCTCGAGGCACTGGCGCACGACGCCGCGCAGCACCTCGTCGCCGATCTGGTGCCCGTAGGCATCGTTGATGTTCTTGAAATTGTCGAGATCGAGCGCGAGCAGGCAGAACGGCGTGCCGTCGCGCTCGGCCCGCACGATTTCGCGCTCGACCTGCGCGATGAACTGCCGGCGGTTCGACGCGCCCGTCATCGGGTCGGTCGCGGCCATGTACTCGAGCTTCTGGTTCGTGCGCCGCAGCTCCTGCAGCGCGCTTTCGGTACGCGCCATCGATTCCGACAGCCGGCTCATCAGGTCTTCCTGGCTGTAGATCGCCGAGAACGAGCGCGTCGTCTGCAGCGCCTGCACGACGCCGTAACTCAGCAGGAAGAACCCGCCCGCGAAGATCGCATGCGCGAGCCACCACATGTGATTCCACGGCTTGCCGAGGATGAACGCGAGCGACGACAGCGCGAACGCCATGATCGACACGCCGTAGATCACCATCAGCGGCGAGCGGATCCGCCGTGCGAGCAGCAGGCACACGTTCAGCAGCGAGAACACCAGCGCGCCGCCTTCCATCGACAGCCGCGTGCCGAGCGCACCCGCGACCGGCGAATACGCGACGTACGCGACGGCCACGTTGACGATCAGGAAGAACACGATCCACGGCAGCCACGTCCGCACGCTCGTGCGCTTGTCGAGCCGGTCGGGCGGCCGCGAATACGACAGCAGCCCCGTGAGCAGCAACGCCGACATCACGAACCGCGACGCGGGCCCGTACAGCAGGAACAGCCAGATATTGTGGTGCGCCATCCCGGTGAACGCGCCGTGCAGCGCGTAGATCATCGCGAAGCCGAGAAAACCGAGCGTCAGCCAGCGCAGCAGCGGCTCGCCGGACGACCGGTAACACACCCACGTCACGTAGGTGACGAACGCACCTTCGAGCGTCGCCGCCGCGATCGCGATTTCATGGAAGGCGTGGTTCTCGAACACGACGCTCCGGTCGCTGAAGAACCACAGATAGGCAATCAGATAGGCTGGCAGCAACGCGAATCCGACCAGCAGGCATTTCGCGTAGAGCCTGGCGGCCGCGCTGACGACGCGCGGCGGTTCCCCGGCTGCATAGGTCGTACTCATTCGGTCCCCGGTCGGTCTGCTGCGTTGGTTCGAATCTTCGCGGCACGGCTGGCGCGACGCATGATCTGCCCCATCGTGCCGAAAGGCAAATGTCAGAGCAAGTATAGGAGGGGGAATTCGTTTGACAAGTCAGGGGAAACGGCATTGCCGGCCGCATGCCTTTTGCTTCCCGATCGTTGCGAATGGCGCATCGGTCGCGCCGATTGGCGGCGGCGGTGTGCGGTGACGCCGGAGCGCGACCGCGGCCGCCGCCGGTCAAAGATCAGAGGATTTCGAACAAGCCGGCCGCGCCCTGCCCGCCGCCGATACACATCGTGACGACCACGTACTTCACGCCGCGCCGCTTGCCCTCGATCAACGCATGGCCGGTCAGGCGCGCGCCCGACACGCCGTACGGATGGCCGACCGCGATCGCGCCGCCGTTCACGTTCAGGCGATCCTCGGGAATCCCGAGCGTGTCGCGGCAGTACAGCACCTGCACCGCGAACGCCTCGTTCAGTTCCCACAGGCCGATGTCGTCGACTGTCAGCCCGGCCTGCTTCAGCAGTTTGGGCACCGCGAACACCGGGCCGATGCCCATTTCATCCGGCTCGCAGCCGGCCACCGCGAAGCCGCGGAACGCGCCCAGCGGCTGCAGCCCTTCGCGCTGCGCAGCCTCGGCGCTCATCACGACGCATGCCGACGCACCGTCCGAGAACTGGCTCGCATTGCCCGCGGTGATCACGCCGCCCGGCACGGCCGAACGGATCTTCGACACGCCTTCGAGCGTCGTGTCGGGGCGGATGCCTTCGTCGGCCGAGACCGTCACTTCCTGCGTGAACAGGCGGCCCGTCGCCTTGTCGGCGATGCCCGCGAGCACGGTGATCGGCACGATCTCGTCGCGGAAACGCCCGGCTTCCTGCGCGGCCGCGGCCCGCAGTTGCGACTGCACGCCGTACGCGTCCTGGCGCTCCTTCGAGATCCCGTAGCGCTTCGCGACGTTCTCGGCGGTCTGCAGCATGTTCCAGTAGATCTCGGGCTTGTGCTGGACGAGCCAGCCTTCCTGCACCATGTGCCGGTTCATCTCGTTCTGCACGCACGAGATCGACTCGACGCCGCCGGCCACGTAAATCTCGCCTTCGCCCGCGATGATCCGCTGCGCGGCCAGCGCGATGGTCTGCAGCCCCGACGAACAGAAACGGTTCACCGTCATCCCCGGCACGCTCACCGGCAACCCGGCGCGCAGCGCGATCTGCCGCGCGATGTTCGCGCCGGTCGCGCCTTCGGGGTTTGCGCAGCCCATGATCACGTCCTCGACGCGCGCCGGGTCGAGCTTCGCGCGCTCGAGCGCAGCCGCGACCACGTGGCCGCCGAGCGTCGCGCCGTGCGTCATGTTGAAGGCGCCGCGCCAGGATTTCGCGAGCGGCGTGCGGGCGGTCGATACGATTACGGCTTCGGTCATGCGAGTCTCCTTCGGTCCTGCTTCATGTTGGGGTCTGCGCTACGCCGCCGGGCGCGCGCTGGCGGACGTCGCATGCACGACGCCCGCTGCCTGCATCTGCTGCCATGCGTGCGCGAGCGACCCGTTCAGGTCGATCGCGCGGCACGCATCGTTGATCACCGCGGCTTCGAAACCGGCCGCGCGCGCATCGAGCGCCGACCACGCGACGCAATAGTCGGTCGCGAGCCCGCAGCACCACACGCGCTTCGCGCCGAGTTCGCGCAGATAGCCCGCGAGCCCCGTGCGCGTCGTGCGGTCGGCTTCGACGAACGCGGAATAGCTGTCGACTTGCGCGTCGCCCCCCTTGCGGATCACGAGCCGCGCATGCGGGATGTCGAGGTCGCGATGCAGCGCCGCGCCGTCGGTGTCCTGCACGCAGTGCACGGGCCACAGCACCTGCTCGCCGTACGGCAGCGCGAGCGTCGAGAACGGCTCGCGGCCCGGATGGTTTGCCGCGAACGACACGTGCTCGCGCGGGTGCCAGTCCTGCGTGAGCACGATCTGGTCGAAGCGTTGCGCGAGCGCGTTGATCACGGGCACGACCGCATCGCCGTCGGGCACCGCGAGCGCGCCGCCCGGCATGAAGTCGTATTGCACGTCGATCACGAGCAGGACGTCGTCGGTGCGTTTCATTTCAATTCTCCTGGGTGAATCGGGCGCGCCGTCGTGCGATATCGTCAGCCGTTGAACCCGCGGCCGGCCTTCGCCCGTTCCGCGATCGACGGCGCGAGCTGCCATGCGTCGCCGTTCGGCGCGGCCGCATAGCGGCGAATCGCGCGCTCGACGTTGTAGAGGCCGACCATGTCCGCGTACAGCATCGGGCCGCCGCGCCACAGCGGGAAGCCATACCCGGTCAGGTAGACCATGTCGATATCGGACGCCTTCGACGCGATCTTCTCTTCGAGGATCTTCGCGCCTTCGTTGACGAGCGCGAACACCAGCCGCTCGACGATCTCGTCGTCGCCGATCTTGCGCCGCTCGACGCCGCGCTCCTTCGAGTACGCGACGACCATCTCGTCGACGAGCGACGACGGCTTCGCCTTGCGGTCGCCCGGCACGTAGTCGTACCAGCCGGCGCCCGTCTTCTGGCCGAAGCGGCCCTGTTCGCACAGGCGGTCGGCGATCTTCGAATAGTGCAGATTGGGCTGCTCGACGTAACGGCGCTTGCGGATCGCCCAGCCGATGTCGTTGCCGGCGAGGTCGCTCATCCGGAACGGCCCCATCGCGAAGCCGAACTTCTCGATCGCGCGATCGACCTGCGCGGGCAGCGCGCCTTCCTCGAGCATGAACAGCGCCTGGCGGATGTACTGCTCGATCATCCGGTTGCCGATGAAGCCGTCGCACACGCCCGACACGACCGCCGTCTTGCGGATCTTCTTCGCGACCGCCATCACGGTCGCGAGCACATCCTTCGCGGTCTGCGCGCCGCGCACGACCTCGAGCAGCTTCATCACGTTCGCCGGGCTGAAGAAGTGCATGCCGACGACGTCCTGCGGACGCTTCGTGAACGCCGCGATCTTGTCGACGTCGAGCGTCGACGTGTTCGACGCGAGGATCGCGCCCGGCTTCGCGACTTCGTCGAGCTTCTTGAACACCTGCTCCTTCACGCCGAGTTCCTCGAACACCGCTTCGACGATCAGGTCGGCGTCCTTCAGGTCGTCGTAGGACAGCGTCGGCGTGATCAGCGCGATGCGTGCGTCGAGCTTCTCCTGCGTGAGCTTGCCCTTCTTCACCTGCGCGTCGTAGTTCTTGCGGATCGTCGCGAGGCCGCGCTCGAGCGCATCCTGCTTCGTCTCGAGCAGCGTGACCGGCAGCCCCGCGTTGATGAAGTTCATCGCGATCCCGCCGCCCATCGTACCCGCGCCGATCACGCCGACCCGGCGGATCTCGCGCAGCGGCGTATCGGCCGGCACGTCGGGAATCTTGCTCGCCGCCCGCTCGCCGAAGAACGCATGGCGCAGCGCGCGGCTTTCCGGCGTCATCATCAGCGCGACGAAACCGTCGCGTTCCGCGACGCTGCCCTTGTCGAAGCCGTTCAGCACGCCGGCCTCGATCGCGTCGATACACTTGTGCGGCGCGGGGAAATTCGGCGCGGCGGCCCGCGCGGAGTTGCGCGCGAACTGGATGAAGCCCGCCGCGTTCTCGTGGACGATCTTGCGATCGCGCACGCGCGGATGCGGGCCGTTCTGCGCGCCGACCTTGCGCGCGAACGCGACGGCGGCGTCGAGCAGGTCGCCGTCGGCCATTTCGTCGAACAGCCCGCTCTTCGCGAGCTGCTCCGACGGCACCGGCGCGCCCGACACGATCATGTTCAGCGCGGTTTCGAGGCCGACCGCGCGCGGCAGGCGTTGTGTGCCGCCCGCGCCCGGCAGCAGCCCGAGCTTCACTTCGGGCAGCGCGACCTGCGCGCCGGGCGCGGCGATGCGGTAGTGCGCGCCGAGCGCAAGCTCCAGCCCGCCGCCCATCACGACGCTGTGCAGCGCCGCGACGACCGGCTTCGCGCTTGCCTCCACCGCGCGGATCACGGTGTGCAGCGTCGGCTCCTGCAGCGCCTTCGGCGTATTGAATTCGGTGATGTCGGCGCCACCCGAGAACGCGCGACCCGCGCCGGTCAGCACGATGGCCGTGACCGACGGATCCTGCGCGGCGCGATCGAGCGCGTCCATGACGCCCTGGCGGGTCGACAGGCCGAGCCCGTTGACGGGCGGATTGTTGAGCGTGATGACGGCCACGCCGTCGCGAGTCGAGTAATCCACTGCCATCTGCCTGCCTCCATGCATCGCGCGCCGGATTGGCTGCGCTTCATTGTGCGCGGTCGAACGGCCGCATGTCCGAATGAACGCAGGCAGCATACAACGAAAAAGCACGGTCGTTCAATTTGAATTTCGCTCCCGATCCGGGGACGGATCGGGGGATCGCATCGGGACCGAATCGCGGGCCGGCGGCGGCCCGGACGCGAAGGCTTACGGCGCGCACACCGCCGTCGGCAACACGTAATCGCGGAACGTTTCGCGCAGCTTCAGCTTCTGCAGCTTGCCGGTCGCGGTGTGCGGCAGCGATTCGACGAACACGACGTCGTCGGGAATCCACCATTTCGCGACCTTGCCCTCGTAGAACGCGAGCAGCGCGTCGCGGCTCAGGTTCGCGCCTTCGCGCGGCACCACGACGAGCAGCGGCCGCTCGGTCCATTTCGGGTGCGCGCACGCGATGCACGCGGCTTCGGCCACCCCGGGATGCGCGATCGCGACGTTCTCGATGTCGATCGAGCTGATCCACTCGCCGCCCGACTTGATCACGTCCTTGCTGCGGTCGGTAATCTGCAGGAAGCCGTCGGGGTCGATCGTCGCGACGTCGCCGGTCGGGAACCAGCCGTCCGCCAGCGGCGACGCATCGCCGCGAAAGTAGTGGTCGATCACCCACGGCCCGCGCACCTGCAGTTCGCCGAACGCGACACCGTCCCACGGCAACTCGCGGCCGTCGTCGCCGACGATCCGCATGTCGACGCCGCAGATCACGCGCCCCTGCTTCTCGAGCAGCCGGCGCTGCGCGTCGAGCGGCCGCTGCGACTGCGCCCAGTTGAGCTTCGCGAGCGTGCCGAGCGGCGACAGTTCGGTCATTCCCCACGCATGGATCACACGCACGCCGTATTCGTCCTCGAACGTGCGCAGCATCGCGGGCGGGCATGCGGAGCCGCCGATCACCGTGCGGTTCAGCGTCGAGAAACGCACGCCGGCCTCGCGCATGTAGTTCAGCAGGCCGAGCCACACGGTCGGCACGCCCGCGGAAAACGTCACGCGCTCGGCCTCCATCAGCTCGTACAGCGATTTCCCGTCGAGATCCTTGCCGGGCAGCACCAGCTTGCCGCCGGTGAGCGGCACCGCGTACGGCAGCCCCCATGCGTTGACGTGAAACATCGGCACGACGGGCAGCACGGCGTCCATCGCGGACAGGTTCATCGCGTCGGGCAGCGCGGCGCCGTATGCATGCAGCACGGTCGAGCGATGCGAATACAGCACGCCCTTCGGGTTTCCGGTCGTGCCCGACGTGTAGCAGAGCCCCGATGCCTGCTGCTCGTCGAGGCGCGGCCAGTCGTAGCGGCCGTCCTCGGCTTCGACGAGCGTTTCGTAGCAGAGGAACGGCGTCGCGCCGGACGGCAGGTGCGCGGCGTCCGTCATCGCGATCCAGCCCTTCACGTGCGGGCATTGCGGCGCGATCGCATCGACGAGCGGCGCGAAATTGATGTCGAAGAAGACGTAGCGGTCTTCCGCGTGATTGACGATGTACGCGATCTGTTCGGGGAACAGGCGCGGGTTGATCGTGTGGCACACGGCGCCCATCCCGCCGATCCCGTAATACGCTTCCAGATGCCGGTAGCCGTTCCACGCGAGCGTGCCGACGCGGTCGCCGGTTTCGACGCCGAGCCGCGCGAGCGCCTGCGCCAGTTGCTTCGCGCGGCGTTCGCAATCGCGATACGTGTAGCGATGCAGGTCGCCTTCGACGCGCTTCGACACGATTTCCGTGTCGCCCGCATGCCGCGCGGCATGCGCGATCAGCGACGACACCAGCAGCGGCACATCCATCATCTGGCCCAGCAACGGCTTACCCATCGTCTTGTTCTCCGTGAGGATGCGAATCGGTGACCCGCCTGGCGGCCGTTTCCATCCGGAAGCAGCCCGCATGCGCGCCCGTCGGCGGCCCGGACGGGCGTGGCGCACGATGCGCGGGCCGCCATGCGGGCGGCGCGACGCCGCCTTACAATATCGGCTTACCCAGAGGCGCTCAACATGTCGTTTTCCCGAAGCGCAGCCGATGCGGCTGACACCCTGCCCGACCTCGCCGCGACGCTCGGCGCGCCCGCCGAACGCGCGTTCGTCACGCTCGGCGACGCGTTTCATACGCGGCTGCCGGCCGCGCCGCTGGCCGCACCGTACGTCGTCGGCTTTTCCGACGAAGTCGCGCAACTGCTCGATCTGCCGTCCACGCTCGCCGCGCAGCCCGGCTTCGCCGAGCTGTTCGCCGGCAACCCGACGCGCGACTGGCCCGTGCATGCGATGCCGTACGCGTCGGTCTATTCCGGCCATCAGTTCGGCGTGTGGGCCGGCCAGCTCGGCGACGGCCGCGCGCTGACGATCGGCGAGTTGCCCGGCGCCGACGGCCGGCGCTACGAACTGCAGCTCAAGGGCGGCGGCCGCACGCCGTATTCGCGGATGGGCGACGGCCGTGCGGTGCTGCGCTCGTCGATCCGCGAATTCCTGTGCTCGGAAGCGATGCATCACCTCGGCATCCCGACCACGCGCGCGCTGACGGTGATCGGCTCCGACCAGCCGGTGGTGCGCGAGGAGATCGAGACGGCGGCCGTCGTCACGCGCGTGTCGGAAAGCTTCGTGCGCTTCGGCCACTTCGAGCACTTCTTCTCGAACGATCGCCCCGACCTGCTGCGCCAGCTGGCCGATCACGTGATCGACCGCTTCTATCCGGCCTGCCGCGACGCGGACGATCCGTACCTCGCGCTGCTCGAGGCCGCGACGCTGCGCACGGCCGACCTCGTCGCGCAATGGCAGGCGGTCGGCTTCTGCCACGGCGTGATGAACACCGACAACATGTCGATCCTCGGCGTGACGATCGACTACGGTCCGTTCGGCTTCGTCGATGCATTCGACGCGAACTACATCTGCAACCACTCGGACACCAACGGCCGCTATGCGTACCGGATGCAGCCGCGCATCGCGCACTGGAACTGCTATTGCCTCGCGCAGGCGCTGCTGCCGCTGATCGGGCTGCAGCACGGCATCGCCGACGACGACGCGCGCGCCGAGCGCGCGGTGGACGACGCCCAGGCCGTGCTCGCGAAGTTTCCGGAGCGCTTCGGTCCCGCGCTCGAACGCGCGATGCGCGCGAAGCTCGGCCTCGCGCTCGAACGCGACGGCGACGCCGAGCTCGCGAACAAGCTGCTCGAGACGATGCATGCGAGCCATGCGGATTTCACGCTGACGTTCCGCCGGCTCGCGCAGATCTCGAAGCACGACGCGAGCCGCGACGCGCCGGTGCGCGACCTGTTCATCGACCGCGAAGCGTTCGACGCATGGGCGAACCTCTACCGCGCGCGGCTGTCCGAGGAAACGCGCGACGACGCGGCCCGTTCGGTTGCAATGAACCGCGCGAACCCCAAATACGTGCTTCGCAACCATCTGGCCGAAGTTGCGATCCGGCGCGCGAAGGAAAAGGATTTTTCGGAAGTCGAGCGGCTCGCGCAGGTCCTGCGTCGCCCGTTCGACGAACAACCGGAGCATGAAGCGTACGCGGCGTTGCCGCCCGACTGGGCCGGCACGCTCGAAGTGAGCTGCTCGTCCTGAGCCCGCAACCCGCGCATCTCGACCGACCGATCAGGAGAACCCCGATGTCCCACGATTCCGACGACAAGACTTTCCCGTACCAGAAGGACGACGCCGAGCTGCGCCGCCGGCTCACGCCGATGCAGTACGAGGTCACGCAACACGCGGCGACCGAGCGCGCGTTCACCGGCGAATACACCGACACCGAGGATGCCGGCATCTACAAGTGCGTCGTCTGCAGCACGCCGCTGTTCGAATCCGGCGCCAAGTTCCATTCGGGCTGCGGCTGGCCCAGCTACTTCAAGCCGCTCAACGGCGAGGTGATCGACGAGAAGGTCGACTACTCGCACGGGATGGTGCGCGTCGAGGTGCGCTGCAACAATTGCGGCGCGCATCTGGGCCACGTGTTCGAGGACGGCCCGCGCGACCAGACCGGTTTGCGGTACTGCATCAATTCGGCTGCGTTAAACTTCGAGTCCCGACCCGAAAACGAATGAGCGGCGCCGGGCGGATCTGCCGGGCGGCCAGCCGCGGGCCGGCCGCCCCGATCCGCGACGGCGATGCCTGGCGGGTCCCTACAACGGTGACAGGCCGCGCCAGCGGCCCGTCACGCAGCTGCGAGCGCCATGAAATTCCTGTTCGATCTGTTTCCGATCATCCTGTTTTTTGTCGCCTTCAAGGTCTGGGGCATCTTCACCGCCACCGCCGTCGCGATCGTCGCGACGCTGGCCCAGGTCGCCTGGGTCGCCTTCCGGCACCGGAAGGTCGACACGATGCTGTGGGTCAGCCTCGGCGTGATCGTCGTGTTCGGCGGCGCCACCCTCGTCCTGCATGACGAGAAATTCATTCAATGGAAACCGACTGTGCTGTACTGGCTGTTTGCGATCGGGTTGCTCGCCGCGCGTTATGCGTTCAGCAAGAACCTGATCGAGAAGATGATGGGCAAGCAGCTCACGCTGCCGCACCCCGTGTGGGACAAGCTGAACGCCGCCTGGGCGCTGTTCTTCGCGGTGCTCGGCGTCGCGAACCTGTACGTGGTGCACAACTTCACCGAATCGCAATGGGTGAACTTCAAGCTGTTCGGTACGACGGGCGCGATGGTCGTGTTCATCATCCTGCAGAGCCTGTGGCTCACGAAATACCTGAAGGACGAGTGACATGAGCGACGCCTTTCTCCACGCCTCCGCCGACGAACGCATCGCGCTGATCGAAGCGCGCCTCACCGCGTCGCTCACGCCGCTGTCGCTCACCGTGCGCGACGACAGCGCGCAGCACGCGGGCCATGCGGGCGCGGCCGCCGGCGGCCATTTCACGGTCACGATCGTGTCGTCCGCGTTCGCGGGCAAGCCGCGCGTCGCGCGGCACCGGCTGGTGTATGATGCGCTCGCTGATGCGATGCAGCGCGGCATTCACGCGCTCGCGATCGTGGCTTACACGCCCGAAGAATTCAACGAATCTTCAATCTAGTCTCATTAGGAATTCCCGATGATCCTGAAATCCCCCCGCCTGTGGGTCGCGGCGGCTGCATTTGCAGCGGCACCGGCATTTGCCCAGAACATCGCCGTCGTCAACGGCACGCCGATTCCGAAGTCGCGCGCCGACGCAATGGTCGCGCAGCTCGTCCAGCAAGGCCAGACCGACGGTCCGCAATTGCAGCAGGCCGTGCGCCAGGAACTCGTGAACCGCGAAATCCTGATGCAGGAAGCGATCCGCGAAGGCATCCCGAACCGTCCGGACGTGAAGGCGCAAGTCGCCGTCGCGCAGCAGACCGTCGTGCTGCGCTCGATGATCGAGAGCT
The DNA here is from genome assembly GCF_902833155.1 of Burkholderia sp. BCC1047. Lineage (NCBI taxonomy): Bacteria > Pseudomonadati > Pseudomonadota > Betaproteobacteria > Burkholderiales > Burkholderiaceae > Burkholderia > Burkholderia sp. BCC1047. The sequence continues at coordinate 17,117 of NZ_CADFEH010000045.1, forward strand.
TCCTGAAGAAGAACCAGCCGACCGACGCCGAAGTGAAGGCGCGCTACGACGAACTCGTCAAGGGCGTGGGCGGCAACCGCGAGTACCACCTGCACCACATCCTCGTCGAGAGCGAGCAGCAGGCGAAGGACCTGATCGCGAAGATCAAGGGCGGCGCGAAGTTCGAGGATCTCGCGAAGCAATACTCGAAGGATCCGGGGTCGGGCAAGAACGGCGGCGATCTCGACTGGTCGGACCCGAAGGCGTACGTGCCGGAATTCGCGGCGGCCGCGCAGAAGCTGCAGAAAGGCCAGATGACCGACGCGCCGGTGAAGACGCAGTTCGGCTGGCACATCATCCGCGTCGACGACATCCGCGACATCGCGCCGCCGCCGTTCGACCAGGTGAAGGCGCAGATCGCGCAGCAGCTGGTGCAGCAGAAGCTGCAGGCGTTCGAGGAAGGTCTGCGCCAGCAGGCGAAGATCCAGTAACGCCGGCGCGCGTCATACGTGCATCGACAAGCCGCTCTTCGGAGCGGCTTTTTCTTTTGGCGCGCACGAACACGTATGTCGCGATGCGGCGGTGCGCGGCGGACGTGCAATAAAAAACCGCTCCGTAGAGCGGCTTTTCCACGCCAGGTGTCGCCCGCCCGCGGCGTTCGCTACGCGGCAGGATAGAACACGTCGTGATACCGCACGTCGCCTGACGGCAGCGGCTTGGATTCGTCGAACGACAGCGCAAGAAAATACTCGGCCGGCACGCCCGGAAACACGATGTCGCCGTGCGGTTCGAACCCGAAACGCGCGTAATACGCGGGCTCGCCGAGCACCACGCAGCCGCGCGCACCGAGCCGACGCAACGCGTCGAGCCCCGTGCGCACGAGCCCGGCGCCGATGCTTTGCCGCTGGCAATCGGGCCGCACCGCGAGCGGCGCGAGCCCGTACCACTGCTGGCTGCCGATCGGCTCGCCGCCGATCGCGACTGGCGAGAACGCGACGTGCCCGACGATACGTCCGTCGCGCTCCGCGACGAGCGATACGCTCAGCGCACCGTGCGCACGCAGCGTGTCGACGATGCGCTGTTCGAACGCGCCGCCCTGCGGCTCGCCCGCGAACGCCGCGCGGATCACGCGGCCGATCGCGTCGGCCTCGCTCGCACGCGCGTCACGCAGCGTGACGACCTCGACCGGCGCGTTCGGGTCGAACATCATCCCGATCAGCCGATCCAGCGACGCGCGTTGCGGAATACGCGCAGCCACGGACTCGCTTCACCCCAGCCTTCCGGGTGCCAGCTCATCGTGACCGTGCGATGCACGCGCTCCATGTGGGGCATCAGCACCGAGAAGCGACCGTCGGCCGTCGTCACCGACGTGATGCCGGCCGGCGAGCCGTTCGGGTTGAACGGATAGCGTTCGGTCGCTTCGCCGCGGTGGTCGACGTAACGCATCGCGACCGCGACGCGATCGATGTCGCCCTGCTGCGAGAAGTCCGCATAGCCTTCGCCGTGCGCGACCGCGACCGGAATCCGCGAGCCTTCCATCCCCGCGAAGAAGATCGACGGCGACTTCTCCACTTCGACGAACGAGAAGCGCGCCTCGAACTGCTCGGACTTGTTGCGCGTGAACTTCGGCCACGCTTCCGCCCCGGGGATCATCGACGCGATGCTCGACAGCATCTGGCAGCCGTTGCAGATACCGAGTGCGAACGTATCGGGACGCGCGAAGAAGGCCGAGAACATGTCGGCAAGGTTCGCGTTGAAGCGAATCGTCTTCGCCCAGCCTTCGCCCGCACCCAGCACGTCGCCGTACGAGAAACCGCCGCATGCCACCGCACCCGCGAAATCGGCCAGCGACGCGCGGCCCGCGAGCAGGTCGCTCATGTGCACGTCGTGCGCATCGAAGCCGGCGCGGTCGAACGCGTAAGCCGTTTCCAGGTGCGAATTCACGCCCTGCTCGCGCAGGATCGCGACGCGCGGCCGGGCGCCCGGCGCGATGAACGGCGCGGCGATGTCGTCGGCCGGATCGAACGTCAGCACCGGCGAGATGCCCGGATCGGCCGCGTCGAGCAGCGCGTCGTATTCGGCATCCGCGCAGGCCGGGTTGTCGCGCAGGCGCGCGATGCGCCAGCTCACTTCGCTCCATGCGCGATGAAGTTCGGTGCGCGGCGCGTCGAAGATCTTCTTCGCGTCGCGGTACACCTCGATCACGTCGCGATCGTTGACCGAGCCGATCACGTGCGAGCACGTCGACAGGCCGAACTCGCGCAGCGCGCCGAGCACCGCGTCGCGGTCGGACGCGCGCACCTGCACGACGGCGCCGAGCTCTTCGGAGAACAGCGCGCGCAGCGTGCGGTCGTCGCGCAGGCCGCTCGTCTGCTTCGCCCAGTCCTTCGCGTCGCCGTAGTCGGATTCGTGGTTCGGGTCGAGCGTCAGCATGTCGACGTTCAGCGACACGCCCGCATGGCCCGCGAACGCCATTTCGCATACCGTCGCCCACAGGCCGCCGTCCGAGCGGTCGTGGTACGCGAGCAGCTTGTCTTGCGCATTGAGCGACTGGATCGCGTTGAAGAAGCGCTTCAGGTCTTCCGCGTCGTCGACGTCCGGCGTCGTGTCGCCGACCTGCTGCGTGACCTGCGCGAAGATGCTGCCGCCCATGCGGTTCTTGCCGCGGCCCAGATCGATCGCGATCAGCACGGTGTCGCCCGCGTCGGCCACGCGGCGCAGTTGCGGCGTGAGATGACGGCGCACGTCCTCGACCGGCGCGAACGCCGAGATGATCAGCGACACCGGCGACACGACTTCCTTCGCGACGCCCTGCTCGTCCCACTTCGTCTTCATCGACAGCGAGTCCTTGCCGACCGGGATGCCGATCCCGAGCGCCGGGCACAGCTCCATGCCGATCGCCTTGACCGTGTCGAACAGCGCGGCGTCCTCGCCGGCCGTGCCGCACGCGGCCATCCAGTTCGCCGACAGCTTCAGCTTGTCGAGCGACGCGATCGGCGCGCTCGCGATGTTCGTGATCGCTTCGCCGACGGCCATGCGGCCCGACGCCGGCGCGTCGATCACCGCGAGCGGCGTGCGCTCGGCCATCGTCATCGCCTCGCCCTTGAAGCCCGCGTAGTCGAGCGCGGTGATCGCGCAGTCGGCCACCGGCACCTGCCACGGGCCGACCATCTGGTCGCGCACCGACGTGCCGCCGACCGAACGGTCGCCGATCGTGATCAGGAACGACTTGCTGCCGACCGTCGGGTGCTTCAGCACGTCGAGCGCGACGGCCGACAGCGCGATGCCCGTCACGTCGACCGGCGCGCGCTCGGTCGTCACACGCGCGACGTCGCGGTGCATGCGCGGCGGCTTGCCGAGCAGCACTTCCATCGGCATGTCGACCGGGTATTCGTCCGCGCCCGTCGCTTCGTCGTCGACGAGCTTCAGCTCGCGTTCGTCGGTCGCGACCCCGACTACCGCGAACGGGCAGCGCTCGCGCGCACAAATCGCCTCGAAGCGCGGCAGGTCGGCCTGCGCGATCGCCAGCACGTAGCGCTCCTGCGCTTCGTTCGACCAGATTTCGCGCGGCGACAGGCCCGATTCCTCGAGCGCGACCTTGCGCAGTTCGAAGCGCGCGCCCTTGCCCGCGCCGTCGACGATTTCGGGGAACGCGTTCGACAGGCCGCCCGCGCCGACGTCGTGGATGCTCAGGATCGGGTTTTCCGCGCCGAGCTGCCAGCAGCCGTTGATCACTTCCTGCGCGCGACGCTCGATTTCCGGGTTGCCGCGCTGCACCGAGTCGAAGTCGAGTTCGGCGGTGTTCGCACCGGTCGCCATCGAGCTCGCGGCGCCGCCGCCCATGCCGATCCGCATGCCGGGGCCGCCGATCTGGATCAGCAGCGAACCGGCCGGCACGTCGTGCTTGTGCGTGTGCTGATCCGCGATGTTGCCGAGGCCGCCCGCGATCATGATCGGCTTGTGATAGCCGTGCACCGTGCCGCCGACGTTCTGCTCGTACACGCGGAAGTAGCCGCCGAGGTTCGGGCGGCCGAATTCGTTGTTGAACGCGGCGCCGCCGAGCGGGCCGTCGATCATGATCTGCAGCGGCGACGCGATGCGGTCCGGACGGCCGTACGGGCCGTGCACTTCGTTCGGGTTGCGCTCGGCCACCGGCTGCGCGGCGTCGCGCGCGTTTTCCCACGGCTGGCGCGCATCGGGCAGGTCGAGGTTCGACACGGTGAAGCCCGTGAGGCCGGCCTTCGGACGCGCGCCGCGGCCCGTCGCGCCTTCGTCGCGGATCTCGCCGCCCGCGCCGGTCGCCGCCCCCGGGAACGGCGAGATCGCCGTCGGGTGGTTGTGCGTCTCGACCTTCATCAGCGTGTGCGTGAGTTCGGTATGGCGGCCGTAGCGCTCGCCCGGCTCGCCGGCCGCGCCGGCCTTGCGCGGGAACCAGCGCTCGGCTTCGGCGCCGACCATGATCGACGAGTTGTCCGAATACGCAACGATCGTGCCCTGCGGGCTCAGCTTCTCGGTATTGCGGATCATCGCGAACAGCGACATGTCCTGCGCTTCGCCGTCGATCGTCCACTGCGCGTTGAAGATCTTGTGGCGGCAGTGTTCGCTGTTCGCCTGCGCGAACATCATCAGTTCGACGTCGGTCGGGTTGCGCTCGAGCTTGCGGAACGCGTCGACCAGGTAGTCGATCTCGTCGTCGGCGAGCGCGAGGCCCAGCTCGACGTTCGCGCGCTCCAGCGCGCCGCGACCGACGCCCAATACGTCGACGGTCGACAGCGGCTTGGCCGGCAGTTCGTCGAACAGGTGTTTCGCATCGTCGCGCGCCGCGACCACGCTTTCGGTCATCCGGTCATGCAGCGCGGCCGCGACGGCCGCGCGCGCGTCGTCCGACAGTGCCTTCTTGCCGCCGAGCAGGCCCGATTTCAGCGTGACCGTGAATTCGACGCCGCGCTCGATGCGGCGCACCTGCGTGAGGCCGCAGTGCTGCGCGATGTCGGTCGCCTTGCTCGCCCACGGCGAAACCGTGCCGAAGCGCGGCAGCACGACGAAGGTCTCGGTCGCGCCCTTCTCGCCCGCCGGCTGGAACGGCGCGCCGTAGTGCATCAGCGCATCGATGCGCGCGCTGTCGTCGGCCGACAGCGGCTCGGCCGCATTGACGAAGTGCAGGAACTGGCCGCGCACCGCGACGATGTTGGCGTCGATTTGCCTGAGCGTGTCGAGCAGACGGGTTTGACGGAAATCGGAGAGGGCCGAAGCGCCGGGAAAACACGAGAAGTGAGCCATGGGCTGGACTGACGTCGATGAGTCGCGCGAGGTGGCGACGTGGGGCGAAAGGAAGGCCGTAATTATACCCGGAAGTCGGCCGCCCAAGACCGGCCGATCGGTAGTCCGGCTGCACCGCCACGGTGCTGGTGCGGGCGGCACGCGCGGCTGTCCGCCGGATCGGCCTCTATCGGCCCGGGCGCCGGCCGCCGCCGCATGGCCGCACGGCCATGCTCGCCCGCCGCCGGCTCGCGCACTTTTGGCGCTATCATTCCGGGTTCACCGGGCCCGGGCCCTCAGCGAATTCTCACCGGGCGGCGTGCGCGCCGCCCGTCATCGAAGCAATCTCAATGGATGTCATCGTCATCGGCGGCGGAATCAGCGGCGTCGCCACCGCCTACCAGCTGCGCGCGGCCGGCCATCGCGTGTGCGTGGTCGAACGCCACGCGACCGTCGCGCAAGGCGCGACCTACGGCGACGGCGGCGCGCTGCTGCCGAGCCCGCTCGACGTCTGGTTCGGCCCGACTTTCATGCACCAGCGCCAGCCGCGCGACAGCGGCATCGTCTACAAGCCGGGCTTCAACGGCGGCGTGCGCCGCTTCGTCAAGCAGCTCGGCACGCTGCGCGAGCCCGATGCATTCGCCGCGCAGTACGCGCGGCTGCGCCCGCTGATCGACGTGTCGCGCGACACGCTCGCCGATATCGAGGCGCGCCTCGAGCTCGAATTCGAGCAGAAGCCCGGCATCCTGCACGTCGTGCGCGATCCGCGCGACTGGGACGCGCTGCAGCCCGCGCTCGACCTGCTGCGCATACTCGACCAGCCGTACCGCACGCTCACCGCCGACGAATGCGTGGCGCTCGAACCGTCGGTACCGGCCGAGCCCGGCTTTGCCGGCGGCGTGCTGCTCGAAACCGAGCGCACCGGCAACTGCCCGCTGTTCGCGAAACTGGTCAAGCAGACGCTCGACGAGCATGGCGTGCAGTTCCGCTTCGGTGCGGACGTCGCCGCGATCCGCGTCGACAACGGCCGCGTCGCGGTCGAGCTCGCCCCGTCGGGCAACCGGGGCGCGGCGCACGCGCGCGAGGTCGACGTGATGTCGGCCGACGCGATCGTGGTCGCCGCCGGCGCCGGCAGCCTTGCGCTGCTCGAACGGCTCGGCTGGCGCCTGCCGCTGCACCCGGTGCGCGTCCATACGCTCACCGCGCCGGTCGCGTACGAAGAACATGCCCCTCACCTGAGCGTCGTCGATTCGATCAAGCGGATCTCGATCACGCGCACCCACCAGCGGCTGCGCATCGGCGGGGCCGCCGTGCTGCAGAGCCTGGCGGATACCGCGAAGCCGCTCGCCGAGCCGCTGTCCGAGGCCGCGCTCGCGCTGCTCGGCCAGGCCGTCCACGACTGGGTACCCGGCGCCGCGAAGATCTCGGCCGCGCTGTCGTGGCAAGGCATGCAACTGCTGTCGCCGGACGGCCTGCCCGTCGTGGGTCCGACCCCGCATCCGCGCGTGTTCGTCAATTTCGGCCATGGCCCGGCCGGCTGGGGCCTCGCGTGCGGGTCTGCTAAAGTGGTGACCGACTATCTGGGCGGCAACGTCCAGCACTGGCCCGCCGACACGCTCGCCGCGCTGAACGCCGGCCGCTTCACGACCTGACCGCCGCGGGCCGGCCCGTGGCGGCACCCTTGCCAGCCGCCACGATCCCGCGATGACCGTTACCCCCGCCACCCCCGTTCGCCGCCCGTTCCCCGATTCCGATCCGATCGCGCTGCTGCGCGTCGCCGACCTGCGCGCGGCCGAAGCCGACGCCGCCGCCGCGCTGCCGCCGCACACGCTGATGGGGCGCGCCGGCGCGGCCGCCGCGCGCTGGCTGTCCGAGCGCGTCGCCGGCGACGATCGCCCCGTCTGGTTCGCGGTCGGCCCCGGCAACAACGGCGGCGACGCGCTGGTGGCCGCCGCGCAACTCCAGCAGCTCGGCGTCGCGACGCATGCGTGGATGCCGGTGCCGGTCAAGCCGGACGACGCGCAATGGGCGCTCGGTCTCGCACGCTCGGCCGGCGTGCCGCTGTCGGCCACCCCGCCCGCATCGCTGGACGGCTATGCGTGGGTCGTCGACGGACTGTTCGGCATCGGTCTCGGCCGCGCGCTCGACGGCGCGTTCGCCGAGCAGGCCGCACGCATCGCCACCCATGCGCGCGGCGGCGGTCGCGTGCTCGCGCTCGACGTGCCAAGCGGGCTCGACAGCGACACGGGCCGCATCGTCGGCGCGGGCGTCGCCGTGGCGGCCACGCACACGCTCACCTTCATCGGCGCGAAGCCCGGCCTCTACACGGGCGACGGCCGCGATCTCGCCGGCGAAATCCACGTCGCGTCGCTCGACGTCGCGCCGCCCGCCGCGCCGGCCATCGTGCTGAACGCGCCCGCGCGGTTCGCCGCGGCGCTGCCCGCGCGCGCGTTCGCGTCCCACAAGGGCACGTACGGCAGCCTCGCGGTGCTCGGCGGCGACACCGGCATGTGCGGCGCGCCGATCCTCGCCGCCCGCGCCGCGCTGTTCGCCGGCGCCGGCAAGGTGCACGTCGGCTTCCTTGGCGCGGGCGCGCCGCCGTACGACCCGCCGTTCCCTGAACTGATGCTGCATCCGGCCGACACGCTCGACCTCGGCGCGATGACCGCGATCGCGGCCGGTTGCGGGCTCGGCACGCGCGAGGCCGCGGCGACGCTCGTGCGCGACGTGCTCGCGCACGACACGGCGACGCTGCTCGATGCCGACGCGCTGAACCTCGTCGCGACGCACGCGGACCTCGCGACCGCCGTCGCCACACGCGGCGCCCGCGGCAATCCGTGCGTGCTGACGCCGCATCCGCTCGAAGCCGCGCGCCTGCTCGGCGGCGACACGGCAGCCGTACAGCGCGATCGCGTCGCCGCGGCGCAGGCACTCGCCGCCCATTACGCGGTCATCGTCGTGCTGAAAGGCTCGGGTACGGTGATTGCCGCGCCCGACGGCCGCGTGACGATCAACCCGACCGGCAACGCGGCACTCGCCACCGGCGGCACCGGCGACGTGCTCGGCGGCCTGATCGGCGCGCTGCTCGCGCAGCGGGTCGCGCCGTACGAAGCCGCGCTGGCCGGCGTCTACCTGCACGGCCTCGCGGCCGACACGCTGACCGCGAACGGCACCGGCCCGGCCGGCCTCACCGCGGGCGAGCTCGCGCCGATGGTGCGCACGCTGATCAATCGCCTTTTTTATCCGTCGCCGCGCGCCGACACGTAACGCCGCTATACTGACTGCCCCGCCGCACGGCGGGCCTTCTCGTCCGCCGGCTTTCCGATCACGATGAGCCGGCGCGGCATTCCTCCCGATTCACGCTTCACTCGAACCGCCATGACGCTGAAATCGCTCCCCGCCTGGACTGCCCTTCAATCCCACTTCGAACAGATCCGCCACGCGCGGCTGCGCGACTGGTTCGCGCCGGAAAACGATCGCGCGCCGACCCGCGCCGAACGCTTCACGATTCCGGGCGGCGGTCTCGCGGCCGATTTCTCGAAGAACCGCATCGACGACGAAACGCTGCGCCTGCTCGTGCAGCTCGCGCGCGACGCCGGCGTCGAAGCGCGCCGCGACGCGATGTTCGCGGGCGAGGTCGTCAACCCGACCGAAGGCCGCGCGGCGCTGCACACCGCGCTGCGCGCGACCGATCCGCAGGCGCCGTTCCACGCGCAGGTGAGCGCCGAGCGCGCGAAGATGGCGACGTTCGCGCGCGCCGTGCGCAGCGGTACGTGGACGGGTTATACGGGCAAGCGCATCCGCCACGTGATCAACATCGGCATCGGCGGCTCGGATCTCGGCCCGAAGATGGTCGTGCATGCGCTGCACCACGTCGCGACGCCCGAGATCTCGACCCACTTCGTGTCGAACGTCGACGGCGCCGATCTCGCGCGCGTGCTCGAACAGGTCGATCCCGAGGAAACGCTCGCGATCATCGTGTCGAAGACGTTCACGACGCTCGAGACGATGACGAACGCGCGCTCGCTGCGCGACTGGTTCGTCGCGCGCGGCTGCCCCGAGGACGCGCTCGCGAAGCACTTCGTCGGCGTGTCGGCGAACCCGGCCGAAGTCGTGAAGTTCGGCATCGCCGCGGACAACGTGTTCGAAATGTGGGACTGGGTCGGCGGCCGCTATTCGCTGTGGTCGGCGGTCGGCCTGTCGATCATGATCGCGGTCGGCCCCGAACAGTTCGACGAACTGCTGGCCGGCGCGAACGACATGGACCGTCACTTCCGTGAAGCGCCGCTCGAGCGCAACCTGCCGGTGCTGCTCGGCCTGATCGGCATCTGGTACCGGAACTTCTTCGGCTCGCAGAGCTATCTCGTCGCGCCGTATTCGGAAGCGCTGCACTACCTGCCGTCGTACCTGCAGCAGCTCGAAATGGAGAGCAACGGCAAATCCGCGCGCCTGGACGGCACCTTCGTCGACTACCCGACGTCGGCCGTCACCTGGGGCGAACCGGGCACCAACGGCCAGCACGCGTTCTTCCAGATGCTGCACCAGGGGCCGACGATCGTGCCGATCGACTTCATCGCGGTGCTGACGCCCGAGCATCCGCTTGCGAGCCATCATCCGAAGCTGCTCGCGAACTGCTTCGCGCAGAGCGAGGCGCTGATGCTCGGCCGCACGCTCGAGGAAGCGCGCAAGGTCGCCGGGCCGGGCAAGGAAGCGCTCGCGCCGCACCTGACGTTCCCCGGCAACCGCCCGACCACGACGCTGCTCGTCGATGCGCTGACGCCGCGCACGCTCGGCGCGCTGATCGCGCTTTACGAGCACAAGGTGCTCGTGCAGGCGACGGTGTGGGACATCAATCCGTTCGACCAGTGGGGCGTCGAGCTCGGCAAGATTCTGGGCAAGGTCGTCGAGGCCGACCTGTCGGCCGACTCGGTCGATCCGGCGAAGCACGACTCGTCGACCACCGCACTGATCGAGCGCGCCCGCGCGGCGCTCAAGCGTTGAAGAAGCACTGACGCGACGGCGTCATGCCCGTGCCGGTCGCGCGCTCCACGCTGCGCGGCCGGCACGAACATTCACGCGTTGCGCGATGCCGCGTGCGGTGCGACGATGCGGCCGGCGTCGATGGTGACCGTCGTCGCACAGCGGCGCGCGAGTTCGGCATCGTGCGTGACGAGCACGAGCGTCGCGCCGTGCATGCGGTTCAGTTCGAACATCAGGTCGATGACCGCGTGGCCAGTGGCCGCGTCGAGGCTGCCGGTCGGCTCGTCGGCGAACAGGATCGCCGGCCGCGTGACGAACGCGCGTGCGAGTGCGACGCGCTGCTGTTCGCCGCCCGACAGCAGCTTCGGATAATGCGCGGTGCGTTCGCCGAGACCGACCTGCACGAGCAGCGCCCGCGCGCGGTCGGCCGCGTCGCGCGCGCTGATGCCGCCCTGCAGTTCGAGCGGCAGCATCACGTTCTCGAGCGCCGTCAGGTGCGGCATCAGCTGGAACGACTGGAACACGAAACCGACCGCGCCGTTGCGCAATGCCGCGCGCTCGTCCTCGTCGAGCTGATCGAGCACGCGGCCGAGCAGGCGAACCGTGCCGCTCGTCGCGCTGTCCAACCCTGCGAGCAAGCCGAGCAGCGTCGATTTGCCCGACCCCGACGCGCCGACGATCGCGAGGCTGCTGCCCGGCTGCACGGCGAGCGTGATGCCGTCGAGGATCGTCAGCTCGCCCGTTGCATCGGCAACCCGCTTGCACACGTCATGGACTTCGATGATCGGATCGGTAATCTTGAACATGGACACGACATTTCGCTGGAAAAGACGCGCGGCGGCCGCCGCGTTGCTGGGCACCCTGCTGGCCGTCACCGTGCCCGTACGCGCCGCGACGGCGCCGGCATCGAGCCCGCCCGTGATCGTCGTGCTCGGCGACAGCCTGTCGGCCGAATACGGATTGCCGCGCGACACCGGCTGGGTGGCGTTGCTGCGGCAACGGCTCGCGACCGAGCGAATCGATTATAGCGTCGCGAACGCCAGCGTCAGCGGCGACACCACGAGCGGCGGCCGTGCGCGGCTGCCCGCGGTGCTGCAGCGGCTCAAGCCGTCGATCGTCGTCATCGAACTCGGTTCGAACGATGCGCTGCGCGGCGTGCCGCTCGCGACGACCGAGCAGAACCTGCGCGACATCATCGCGGGCGCGCGACGTGCGCAGGCGAAAGTCGTGCTGGTCGGCATGTACGTGCCGCCCAATTACGGCCCCGACTACACGCAGAAGTTCCATGCACTCTATACGCGGCTGTCGAAGGATCTCGGCGTGCCGCTCGTGCCGTTCCTGCTGGCCGGCATCGAGAACAAGCCCGAGATGTTCCAGGCCGACCAGATGCACCCGGCACGGCAGGCCCAGGGCATCCTGCTCGACAACGTATGGCCGGCGCTGAAGCCGCTGCTCGGCAAGCCGCACGGCTGAGCGCGGCTGCACCGGAAAACAAAAAGCCCCGCTTCGAGCGGGGCTTTTCGATGGTTGCGGGCGAAACGATGCTCAGTTGTCGCCGTCCTGCTGCTGGCTGGCCGTCGTGCTGCCGTACAGCTTCACCTTCGAGCGATCGCGCAGTGCGGCAAGGTACGCTTCGCCTTCGCTTTGCGCGTCGACCTGCGCCATCTGCTGCTGCGCGGCCGCCAGTTGCTGCGGATCGACCGCCGAACCCGGGATCACCGCGTTCACGCGGTAGATCGCATAGCCATCCGCGCCGAGGTCGACACCGACGTAAGCCGGCAGCGTCTTCGCATCGACCTTGTAGACGGCGCTCAGCGCAGCCGGCGTCAGGCCCTGCGACTGCGTGCGCGACACCTTCTGCGCGGCCGTAAAGCCGTCGGCCGACTTCGACTTCTGCAATTCGGCCAGCTTCGCCGCGCCGTCCTTCTTCGCGAGTTCCGCGGCCTGCTCGGCGATGACCTTCTGGCGCACGACGTCCTTGATCGCGTCGAGCGCGGGCACCGCAGCCGGCTTGTGCTCGGTCACGCGCGCCGAGATCAGCGTGTTGTTGCCGACGTCGATCGCCTGCGTGTTGTTCTGGTTCTTCACCGCGTCGTTCGCGAACACGGCGGCCAGGAACTTCGGATTGTTCAACGGGCTCGTCGGCGGCAACTGCGGATTCGGCGTCGGCGTGACGGTGGCCGTCTGGATCGTCAGCTTGTACTTGTCCGCGGCCGGCTGCAGCGTCTTCGCCTTTTCGTAGACGGTCGACGTGAAACCTTCCGCATTGTCCGAGAACGCCTTCGCTGCGTACTGCTGCTTCAGGTCGATCGCGATCTGGTCCTTCACTTCCGCGAACGGCTTGACGACGGCCGGCTTCACTTCGGTCGCCTTCAGGATGTGGAAACCGAGATCCGACTGCACGAGACCGCTCACGTCGCCCTGCTTGAGCGAGAACGCGGCATCGTCGAACGCCTTGCCGCCCGCGGTCGAACCGCGCGTGATGAAGCCGAGGTCGCCGCCCTTCGCCGCCGACGGCGCGTCCTGCGAGCTCTTCTGCGCGATCTGCGCAAATTGATCGGGATGCGCTTTCACGTCGGCGAGCAGTTGCTCGGCCTTCGCTTTCGCGGCCGCCTTGTCGGCCGCGCTGGCGCTGCCCAGCGCGGCGATGAAGATGTGGCTCACGCGCACCTGCGCTTCGGTACGGAAGTGCGTCGGGTTGTCGTCGTAGAACTTCTTGATGTCCGCTTCGGTCGGCTGCGCGCTCGCGGCCGCCGCGGCCGGCGAATAGACGAGGTACTGGATCGTCGCGGTCTCCGGCGTCGCGAAGCTCTGCTTGTGCGCGTCGTAGTACGCGGTGAGCTGCGCGTCGGTCGGCTGGACCTTCGCTGCGAAGTCGCTCGTCTTCAGCACGAGCGCCTGCACTTCACGCTGCTGCGCGGCGAGTTCGGACAGGCGTTGCGCGAGGCTCTTCGGCGTGAACGCGCTCGACACGATGCTCGCAGGAATCTGCTGCAGCGACAGGCTGTAACGCACGCGCTCCTGGTACTGCTCGGGCGTCATCCCCTGGAACGACAGCAGTTGCGCATAGCGTTCGACGTCGATCGTGCCGTCGGGCTTCTTCAGCGACGCGATCATCGGGTCGCTCATCAGCGCGTCGCGCACTGCGTTGTCGGACGCGGTCAGGTGCAGACGCTGCGTTTCGTCGGCCAGCACGCGTTGCTGGATCAGGCCGTCGAGCACCTGCTTGCGATGCTCGGGCGTGTCGAACATCTTGATGTCGAACTGCCCACCGAGCGCCTGGCGCGCCTGGTCGATCTGCTGGCGGAACGCGCCGTCGAATTCGACCCGCGTGATCTTGTGCCCGTTGACCGCCGCGACGTTCGCACTATCGTCGAAGAAGCCGCGGAAGCCTTGGATCCCGACGAAACCCAGCCCCGGCAACACGATCAGGAGCAGGAGCGCCATCATCAGGCGCTGGTGATTACGGAAGAAATCGAGCATGCGTGACGGGAAAATTGGACAAAACGACCGATATTACAACATACGGGGTGGGACGGGAAAAAACGCAGCGCACAACCGACGATACAAATGAAAAAGCCCGCACGCGGCGGGCTTTTTCATTTTCTGGCGGAGCGGACGGGACTCGAACCCGCGACCCCCGGCGTGACAGGCCGGTATTCTAACCGACTGAACTACCGCTCCTTGGTCTGGCTGAATCGGGAAACTGGTGGGTGCTGAGGGGTTCGAACCCCCGACCTACGCCTTGTAAGGGCGCCGCTCTACCAGCTGAGCTAAGCACCCGTTTCCGATTCGTTCTGACTGCGATCTGCGTTTGCGCATCAACAATCAGCGAGCCCGCAAGTTTAATTCATCGCCGATCATTTTGCCAAGCCTGCGTGCGATTTTTTTTAACGCACGCACTCGCACGATTCCGATGCGCATAAAAAACCCGCGGACTGTGCCGCGGGTTTTCGTGAACAACCGTCAGCAACGACGGTGTTCAGCGCCTCAGTGCTTGACGACTTCCGTCGAGCCGGCGTCCTTCGCCGCCTCGCCAACCGGCGCCGCAGCCTTCGCCTCTTCTTCCGGCGGCAGTGGCGTCGGCGAACGCTCGAGCGCGAGCTCCAGCACCTTGTCGATCCAGCGGACCGGCACGATCTCGATCGCGTTCTTCACGTTGTCCGGAATGTCCGCGAGATCCTTCACGTTCTCTTCCGGGATCAGCACGAGCTTGATGCCGCCGCGATGCGCCGCGAGCAACTTTTCCTTCAGCCCGCCGATCGGCAGCACTTCGCCACGCAACGTGATTTCGCCCGTCATCGCGACGTCGGCCCGCACGGGAATACCCGTCAGCACCGACACCAGCGCGGTCGTCATCGCACCGCCGGCGGACGGACCGTCCTTCGGCGTCGCGCCTTCCGGCACGTGGATGTGGATGTCCTGCTTCTCGAACGCTTCGTCCTTGATACCGAGACGACGCGAACGCGAGCGCACGACCGAACGCGCAGCCTCGACCGACTCCTTCATCACGTCGCCGAGCGAGCCCGTACGAATCACGTTGCCCTTGCCCGGCATCACCGCGGCTTCGATCGTCAGCAGATCGCCGCCGACTTCCGTCCACGCGAGGCCCGTCACCTGACCGACCTGGTTTTCCTTCGCCGCGAGGCCGAAGTCGTACTTGCGCACGCCGAGGAACGTATCGAGATTCTCGCCATCGACCTTGATCGCGCCCGACGCCTTCTTCAGCAGCAGCATCTTCACGACCTTGCGGCAGATCTTCGACACTTCGCGCTCGAGCGAACGCACACCGGCTTCGCGCGTGTAATAGCGGATGATGTCGCGGATCGCCTGCTCGGTGACCTCGATCTCGCCTTCCTTCAGCCCGTTGTTCTTCTTCTGCTTCGGCAGCAGATAACGCTGGGCGATGCTGACCTTCTCGTCTTCCGTGTAGCCCGACAGACGGATCACTTCCATCCGGTCGAGCAGCGGCGGCGGGATGTTCAGCGAGTTCGACGTCGCGACGAACATCACGTCCGACAGATCGAAGTCGACTTCGATGTAGTGGTCGGCGAACGTGTGGTTCTGTTCCGGATCGAGCACTTCGAGCAGCGCCGACGACGGATCGCCGCGGAAATCCATGCCCATCTTGTCGACTTCGTCGAGCAGGAAGAGCGGATTGCGCACGCCGACCTTCGCGAGGCTTTGCAGGATCTTGCCCGGCATCGAACCGATGTACGTACGGCGGTGGCCGCGGATCTCGGCTTCGTCACGCACGCCGCCGAGCGCCATCCGAACGAACTTGCGGTTCGTCGCACGGGCGATCGACTGGCCGAGCGAGGTCTTGCCGACGCCCGGGGGCCCGACGAGGCACAGGATCGGCGCCTTGACCTTGTCCACGCGCTGTTGCACCGCGAGATACTCGAGGATCCGTTCCTTGACCTTCTCGAGGCCGAAGTGATCCTCGTCGAGCACCTGCTCGGCGTTCGACAGGTCGTTGTTGACCTTGCTCTTCTTGCGCCACGGCAGGCCGATCAGCGTGTCGATGTAGTTGCGCACGACGGTGGCTTCCGCCGACATCGGCGACATCAGCTTCAGCTTCTTCAGCTCGGCGTCGGCCTTCTTCTTGGCTTCCTTCGGCATGCGCGCGGCGTTGATGCGCTTCTCGAGTTCCTCGAGATCCGCACCTTCCTCGCCCTCGCCCAGTTCCTTCTGGATCGCCTTGACCTGTTCGTTCAGGTAGTACTCGCGCTGGCTCTTTTCCATCTGGCGCTTCACGCGCCCGCGGATGCGCTTTTCGACCTGCAGGATGTCGATCTCGGCTTCGAGCTGCGCGAGCAGGTGCTCGAGGCGCTCGATGACCGGGAACATCTCGAGGATGTGCTGCTTCTGGTCGAGCTTGAGCGGCAGGCGCTCGGCGATCATGTCGGCGAGGCGGCCCGCTTCGTCGATGCCCGACAGCGACGTGAGAATCTCCGGCGGGATCTTCTTGTTCAGCTTCACGTACTGATCGAACTGCGACACGATCGCGCGACGCAGCGCTTCCGTCTCGGCGCTGTCCGCGTGATCGGGCTCGAGCGGCATCACTTCGCAGGAGAACTGCGTCTCCTGTTCTTCGATGGACAACGCCTTCGCGCGCTGCAGGCCCTCGACGAGCACCTTCACGGTGCCGTCCGGCAGCTTCAGCATCTGCAGAATGTTGGCGATACAACCGACCTCGTACATGTCCTTTTCGGTCGGTTCGTCCTTGGCCGCGGTTTTCTGGGCGACGAGCATGATGTGCTTGCCGCCTTCCATCGCTGCTTCGAGGGCCTTGATCGATTTCGGCCGGCCCACGAAGAGCGGAATGACCATGTGCGGGAAAACGACGACGTCCCGCAGCGGCAGCAGCGGGAGCGTGATGCGTTCCGGCGGGAGAAGTTGGGTGCCTGACATTTCATTTCCCCATGAGTGGAATCAATTGTTCGGTAATTGAGGCCGCCACAACGAATTGCAAGCCTTCAAGTGCGGGAAATATTCGGTAAGAAAGTAACCACCGCGTGTCGAGTCAGAGTTACCCACAAGATAAACGAAAAAAAGCCGCCCACGGACTCATGAACGGCCTTTTTCGCTGAACATCGTCGGCAAGCCGGTCAGTTCGAACCCGCCACCTTCGGCGTGTCCTCGTAGATCAGCAAGGGCTTGCCGTCCCCATCGATGACATTCTCGTCGATGATGACCTTGCTGACCCCTTTCATCGTCGGCAGCTCGTACATCACGTCGAGCAATGCCTGTTCGATGATCGAACGCAAACCGCGCGCGCCGGTCTTGCGGCGGATCGCCTTGCGAGCGACTGCCTGCAACGCGCCCGGCCGGATTTCCAGCTCGACGCGCTCCATTGCGAACAGCTTGTGATACTGCTTGACGAGCGCATTCTTCGGCTCGACCAGGATCTTCATCAGCGCGGCTTCGTCGAGCTTGCCGAGCGTCGCGACCACCGGCAGGCGGCCGATCAATTCGGGGATCAGACCGAATTTGATCAGGTCTTCCGGTTCCGTTTCGCGCAGCACCTCGCCCGCGTCGCGCTCCTGCTTGCTCTTGACCGTCGCGCCGAAGCCGATACCGGTTTTCTCGGTACGATCGGTGATCACCTTTTCGAGACCGTCGAACGCGCCGCCGCAGATGAACAGGATGTTGGTCGTGTCGACCTGGATGAAATCCTGGTTCGGGTGCTTGCGGCCGCCCTGCGGCGGCACCGACGCCATCGTGCCCTCGACGAGCTTCAGCAGCGCCTGCTGGACGCCCTCGCCCGACACGTCGCGCGTGATCGACGGGTTGTCCGATTTGCGGCTGATCTTGTCGATTTCGTCGATGTAGACGATCCCGCGCTGGGCCTTGTCGACCTCGTAGTTGCAGTTCTGCAACAGCTTCTGGATGATGTTCTCGACGTCCTCGCCGACGTAGCCGGCTTCGGTCAGCGTCGTCGCGTCGGCGATCACGAACGGCACGTTGAGCAACCGCGCGAGCGTCTGCGCGAGCAGCGTCTTGCCGGAGCCCGTCGGGCCGATCAGCAGGATGTTGCTCTTCGACAGCTCGACGTCGTCCTTCTTGTCGAGATGCTTGAGGCGCTTGTAGTGGTTGTACACGGCCACCGCGAGGATTTTCTTCGCGCGCTCCTGGCCGATCACGTACTGATCGAGGATGTCGCGAATTTCCTGCGGGCTCGGCAGATCCGACCGGGACAGGCTGGCCTCGACGCCGGCGGCAGCCGCCTCGTCGCGAATGATTTCGTTGCAGAGGTCGATACATTCATCGCAGATGAACACCGACGGGCCCGCGATGAGTTTTTTCACCTCATGCTGGCTTTTCCCGCAAAACGAGCAATACAACAGCTTCTCGCTGTTCGAACCTTTTTTGTCCGCCATGAATGTAGAGCCTCCGGACAGGTAAATGACATGATACGCCGATTGCTCCGGACGCCGCGCCTAGGGCGCGACCGGAGCCGGCTGGATGCGCTTGCCGCAGATGCTCAGGGCACTCGGGACGTTTGAGGGCGCCGGCCCGAATCGGGGCGGCACCCCGTTTAAGCTCACGGGCGCTTCAGCAGCACCTGATCGATCAGTCCGTACGCCTTCGCGTCCTCGCTCGACATGAAGTTATCACGGTCGGTGTCGCGCGCGATGCGCTCGACGTCCTGGCCCGTGTGCTGCGCGAGCAGGTTGTTCAACCGTTCCTTCAGGTACAGGATCTCGCGTGCCTGGATCTCGATGTCGGATGCCTGGCCGCGCGCGCCGCCGAGCGGCTGGTGAATCATCACGCGCGAGTTCGGCAGAGCAAAACGCTTGCCCTTCGCGCCCGACGCGAGCAGGAACGCACCCATGCTGGCCGCGAGGCCCATGCACAGCGTCGACACGTCCGGCTTGATGAACTGCATCGTGTCGTAGATCGCCATCCCGGCCGACACCGAGCCGCCCGGGCTGTTGATGTAGAGGCTGATGTCCTTGTCGGGATTCTCGCTCTCGAGGAACAGCAATTGCGCGACCACGAGGTTGGCGGTCTGGTCGTTCACTTCGCCGACCATGAACACCAGGCGCTCCTTCAGGAGACGCGAATAGATATCGTACGAACGCTCGCCGCGGCCGCTCGTTTCGACGACGATCGGCACCAGCCCCAGCGCTTGCGCCTCGAAACCCTGCGGCGCGTTCGAAGCAAGCATGTCCAGCAATTCAGCGCGAGTGATCATTCAATGAACCTTGTTCGAATGGAAAATTGAACGGAAGGAAGCCGCCCGCCCAATCGCCATATTAATGGCAACCGTGCGCTTGACGTAAAAACGGCGTGCGGGCCGTCGCTCCGACAGCCGGCACGCCGCTAGAGCAACACTTACGCTTGCGCCGATGCGCTCGCGAGTGCCTCGAAGCTCACTTCCTTGTCCGTCACCTTTGCCTTGCCCAGCACGAAATCGACGACGTTGCTTTCAACGACGAACGCTTCCATCTCGGCGAGGCGCTGCTGGTTGGAATAATACCAGCGGACCACTTCCTTCGGGTCTTCGTAGCTCTTCGCGAACTCGTCGACTTCCGCGCGGATCTGTTCCGGCTTCGCTTCGAGGCCGTTCGCCTTCACCAGTTCAGCCAGCACGAGGCCCAGCTTCACGCGGCGCTCGGCCTGCTCGACGAACATTTCGGCCGGGATCGGCGCGTCCTTCGCGTTCGGCACGCCGCGCTGCGCCAAATCCTGGCGAGCCATTTCGACGAGACGTTGCTGGTCCTGCTCGATCAGCGCCTTCGGCACGTCGAGTTCGGAAATCTTCAGCAGCGCGTCCATCACCTGGTTCTTGACGATCGACTGCGTGCGACGCTTCGCTTCGCGCTCGAGGTTTTCCTTGATCTCGGCGCGCATCTTCGTGAGGTCGCCGTCTTCGATACCGAGCGACTTCGCGAATTCCGCGTCGATTTCCGGCAGGTGCGGCCATTCGATCTTCTTCATCGTGACCGTGAACTGCGCCGTTTTGCCGGCGACGTCCTTGCCGTGGTAGTCGTCCGGGAACTTGAGGTCGAACGTACGCTGTTCGCCGACCTTCAGGCCGAGCGCCGCCGTTTCGAATTCCGGCAGCATGCGGCCTTCGCCGAGCACGAACGGGAAATCTTCGGCCGTGCCGCCCGGGAACGCGACGTCGTCGATCTTGCCGACGAAGTCGACCGTCACGCGGTCGCCGTTCTTCGCTGCGGTGTCGTCGCCGCCGTCGCCGTGCTCGCCGGCTTCGCCGCGTGCGTGGTAGTGCACGCGCTGCTTGCGCAGGATGTCCAGCGTGCGGTCGATTTCGGCGTCGCCGATCGACGTGGTCGAGCGCTCGACTTCAGCCGTCGCCAGATCGCCGATCTTCACTTCCGGGTAGACCTCGAACGTCGCGTCGAACGCGTAGGCATTCTCAGCCTGCTCCTGCTTCGGCTCGAAGCTCGGCTGGCCGGCGACGCGCAGGTTTTCCGCGCGGCTGATCGTGAAGAATTCCTGGCCGATCTTGTCGCTCAGCACTTCGGCTTCGACCTGACCCGCGTATTGCTGGGCGACCATCTTCACCGGCACCTTGCCCGGGCGGAAACCCGGCATGCGCACGGTCTTCGCGAGTTTCTGGATGCGGGCGTCGATTTCCTTCTGCACGGTGTCTTTCGGCAAAGAAATCGTCACACGGCGTTCAAGCTTGCCGAGGTTCTCAACAACGTTAGCCATGGCTTCAATCGTCCTAAAATTATTCGAGCGAATCGGGTTTTCCTTGCCGTGCCTGCCTGCAGCATGCGGTGCGTCGCACTCGCACGCCGCGCCGGAGCGCCACGCCATCCCTGCACGCGCCGGATGGCTAGCGCAAGCGGCTCGGAGCACGGCTTTGGCCGGAAGAATCGACTATTCTAGCAAACAATTTTCCTCGTACCGCCAGATCGGCGCGACACGCGTGCGTCCCGCGCCGTCGACGGCCCGTTACACGGCCCATGCACACGGATCGCGGCTATGCCGAACGGCGTATCCACTGCGCGCGCGCCATCCTGTAAGCTCCGATAGCGTGTGAGCCACGCTCGTGGCCCGACCGCTCATTCTTCACACCAATCACGCCTTCCGGAGACACCATGCCGCACCACCCGTCCGCGCCTGTCGTCGTCATCGCGCCCGATTCGTTCAAAGGCTCGCTTTCCGCCGAGCAGGTCGCGGACGCGATCGCCACCGGCATCCGCCGCGCGCGGCCCGACGCGGTCGCGCGCTGCTGCCCGATGGCCGATGGCGGCGAAGGCACGCTCGACGCGATGCTGGCAGGCGGCGGCACGCGGCGCACGCTGCGGGTGGCCGGTGCGTCGCTGGCGGCGCGCGATGCGGCGGTCGGCGTGATCGATGCGCGCACCGCGATCGTCGAGACGGCCGAGATCGTCGGGATCACCGACCCGGTCGGCATGAGCGTGCCGGTCGACGCGCGCAGCACGCGCGGGATGGGCGACGCAATCCGCACGCTGCTCGACGACGGCGTGCGCCGCTTCTTCGTCGCGCTCGGCGGCAGCAGCACCAACGACGCGGGCGCCGGGTTGCTCGCGGGCCTCGGCCTGCAATGCTTCGACGCCGGCGGCCAGCCGGTCGAGCCGGTGCCGTCGCGGCTCGCCGACATCGCGCGCATCGACGCGTCGGGGCTCGATCCGCGCCTGAAGGAAACGGAATTCGTCGGCATGTCCGACGTCGACAACCCGCTGACGGGCGCGCATGGCGCGACCGCCGTGTTCGGTCCGCAAAAGGGCGTGACGGCCGCCCAGGTCGCGACCCTCGATGCGGCCCTCGCCCGCTTCGCCGACCTGCTCGAAGCCGCGCTCGACCGCCGCGGCCGCGATCTGCCGGGTGCGGGCGCCGCGGGCGGCCTCGGTTTCGCGCTGCACATGCTCGGCGCACGCTTCGAGCCCGGCGCCGAAGTGGTCGCGCGCCAGGTCGGGCTCGACGCCGCACTGGCCGGCGCCGACTGGCTGATCACCGGCGAAGGCCGCTCCGACGTGCAGACACTGCACGGCAAGGCGCCGTTCATCGCGTGCCGGCACGCGCGGGCTGCCGGCGTAAGCGCGTCGCTGCTGTCGGGCGCGGTCGACCCGGCCGCGCTGCCGCGCCTGTCCGAGCATTTCTCCGGCTGCTTTTCGCCGGCGCCCGGGCCGATCACGCTCGACGTCGCGATCCGCGACGCGGCCAATCTGCTCGCGAACGAAGCGGAACAGTTGACACGCCTGAAGTACGGTGCACACTGACCGTTGACCCGAGCGCGCGATACAGGAACAATCGGGCCCGCCCTTTTTCTTCAGGATTCGACATGAAAGGCCGTCAAGCCGGGCTCGATCAGTTTCTGACCTATCGCCTCCATGCGCTCACGAAGCGCTCCGACCGCGGGATCGGCGAGGTGTACCGGCACAAGCTCGACATCTCGCTGCCCGAGGCGCGCGTGATCGCCGCCGTCGGCGCATTCGGCCCGTTCTCGATCATGGATCTCGCGCGCCACACCAATCTCGACAAGAGCCAGGCGAGCCGCGCGGCGGAAGCGCTGCTGCGCCAGGGGCTGCTCGAGCGCAGCGCGAGCGACGAAGACGGCCGGATCGTGCTGATCGCGCTGACCACCGACGGTCGCGCGCTGCATCGCAAGATCATGCCGATCGTGCGCAAATGGAACGACGGCTTGCTCGCATGCCTGTCCGACAGCGAACGTCAGACGTTCGAGCGGCTGCTCGACAAGGTCGTCACGCACGCGACCGAACGCGACGACTGAGTCGCGTGGCGGGCCAGCCGCGCCGGATCGGCGAGCGCTGTCGGCAGGTTTGATCCGACGAATCAGACAGGCCGCCCGGGTCGCGTCACGCGCGATCCGGGCGGCCCGTTTTGCATCAGGCGGCCGGCATCGCACGAAGCGCGCGTGGTCGCGTTGACGGCGTTGGCGGCAGCCGCGAATTCAGCCACCCCGTGCGCACTACAACCCGCTGTTCGTCGCGCGCTGGCGCAACAACCCGAGCACCGCGTCGCAGTACGGGGTCGGCACGCCAAGCTTGCGGCCGAGCTCCGGAAACACGCCGAGGATCGGCCCGATCTCCAGCGAGCGCCCCGCCTCGAAATCCTGCAGCATCGATGTCTTGAATGCGCCGAGCTTGCGCGTGACCGCGATCCGCTCGGGGCCGCTCATCCCGGTGGACAGGCCGAGCCTCGCGCCGATCGCGGCCGCCTCCTCCATCATCCGCAGCGCGAGATCCTGCGTGAACGGATCGTCGAGCAACTGCTCGGCCGTCGACCCGGTCAGCGCGCTCAGCGGATTCATGTTCATGTTGCCCCACAGCTTCGTCCAGATCTCGGTCCGGATCGCGCGCGTCGATTCGACGTCGAAACCGCCAGCCGAGAGCGCGTCGGCGAACCGCGCGGTGGGCATGTCGAGCCGCGGATCGGGCGTGCCGACGATCAGCCGGTTGCCGCGCCCACGACGCACGACACCCGGCGCATCGGTACTCGACGACAGGTGCACGACGCAGCCGATCGCCTGGGCAGGCGGCAACGCGGCCGACACCGCGCCGGCGGGGTCGACCGCATCGAGCGGCACGCCGTCGATCGCCCCTTCGAGCCCGTGCGTGAACCACCACGGCAGCCCGTTCATCGCCGCGACGATCACGGTGTCCGGCCCGACCAGCGGCGCGATGCGCGCGGCCAGCGCCGGCAGCGCCTGTGCCTTCAGCGCGATCACCACGTAGTCCTGCACGCCGAGCGCGGCCGCATCGTCGCTGGCGCGCACCGGCACCGACGAGATTGCGCCCGCCTCGTCGATCACGCGCACGCCGTGCGTATTCAGTGCATCGAGCGTCGCGCCGCGTGCGTACGCGCTCACGGTCATGCCGGCTCTCGACAACGCGGCCGCGAGCAATCCGCCGATCGCGCCGACGCCGACCACCGCCGCGCGCACCGCCCCCAAATTCGGGTCGTTCATGATGGCATTCCGTCTCCTGGGAGCTACGAGCATAACGCTCAATGGTTGCGGGCACAACCATTTAGGCAACGCAGTGCGCGCCGCCAGGCACACGTTCGTGCGCTTCAGCGCGGCACGCCGCCGGCTTCCACCGCTTCGTCGTCGGTCGCGCCGCCGGTCGCGCCGAGCATGCCGGCGATCTGACTCTTGTCGTGCATGCCGAGCTTGCGGTATGCGCAGCGCAGGTAGTGACGCACGGTCGTCGGCGAGATCGCCATCTGCTGCGCGACTTCCTTGTGCGAACGCCCGGCGCCGTAGTAGCGGATCGCCGCGAGTTCGCGCGGGCTCAGCCGGTCGAGCAGCGAGCGCGGCCGCGCGTCGATCTGGAACAGCCCCGCGACGGGCACGCACTGGATGCGCAGCGCGTCGCCGACGAACGGCCGGCCCGACTGGCGCCGCAGGTGCGCGACGAGCGGCTCCGGCACGCGCGCGCCGGCCCAGTCCGGCCATTCCGTGCGCAGCACGTCGTCGAAACCGTGATCGGCGTGGTGCAGCACCCCGAAGTTGTCGCACAGCGCACGCGCGGCCGGCGCGACCGTGTCGGCGCGCTCGCGTTCGCGCGTGAGCTGCGCGGCGCGATTGATCGTCAATGCGGCCGCGAGATGCGGAATGACCTCCTCGAAACGACGCGCGTCGTCGTCGCCGAACGGCCGGTTCAGGCCCTGACGGTAGATCGACACGAACGTCGTCAGGCCGAAGCGGCGATCGAGCGTACACACGAACATCAGTTGCGCGAGCCCGTATTTCACGCACCAGTCGCGAAACCGCGCATCGAGCCCCGGCTCGACGACCGACAGCCGCACCGCGCGGCCGTGCGCGCCGTGCAACGTGCGGTGGGCGAGCGGATCGCAATCGCGCACGCGCTTCCAGTCGCTGAAGAACGCGTGCGGCAACCGATACAAAAAGCTGTTGTGCATTACCGGGCCGGTCGGCAGATGGGTCGCGACGCCCGTCCACGCGGCATCGAACGGCATGAGCGCCTGCAGCAGCGAAAAGAACCGGTACTCGAACTCGCCGATGGCGGACTGCGCGGCCACCGCGTACAGGTCGAGCAGCATCAGCCCGAGTGCGCGCTGCGCTGCGTCGCCACGCGTGACGCCGTCGAAATCGGCGCGACGGGACGGCCGCGGCGGCCACGCGAATTCGTCGAGCACGATGGCGGCCGGCACGTCGCGCAGCGCGTCGAGATCCTGCCCGATATCCGTCGTGATCCTCACCTTTCGCTCCCCTGCCCGGTCGGGCTGCTGATGTGCGCAACGACACCGGCCGATTATAGCGAGCGGCTTTTTTGGCGGGCCGGGGCGCCGGAACGCTCGCCAGCCCCATCCATTTGAACGGTGCGCCGCCGGTTGCTGCTGCGCAGCAAGGCGCGCGGCGGCATCGCTGGACCTTTGCGCCGTGCGTCGCGGGTTTTCCGCACCGTTCATCTGGACGACTGTTCGGCCGTTTTCCCGCTGCGGACACTGCGTCGCGACAACACCAACGACAAGCCGATGCAGGACGGTATGGAGAACTCGACGTGACGACACCCCGCTTCATCCGCACGGCCGCGGCCGCCGCGGCGCTTGCCGCATGCGGCGCCGCCGCGCAGGCGCAGTCCGCCCTCACGCTGTACGGCGCGCTCGACGCCGGCGTGCAATATCTGACGCACGCCGACGGACATCGTTCGGCCGTGCGGTTGCAGAACTACGGCATCCTGCCTTCGCAGTTCGGGATCAAGGGCCACGAGGATCTCGGCGGCGGCTGGCGGGCGCTGTTCAAGCTCGAACAGGGCCTCAACCTCAATGACGGCACCGCGACCGTGCCCGGCTACGCGTTCTTCCGCGGCGCATACGTGGGGATCGCGGGGCCGGTCGGCACCGTCACGCTCGGCCGCCAGTTCAGCGTGCTGTTCGACAAGACGCTGTTCTACGACCCGCTCTGTTATGCGTCGTACAGCGGTCAGGGCGTGCTCGTGCCGATGAGCGCGAACTTCATCGATCACTCGGTCAAATACCAGTCGCCGACCTTCGCCGGCTTCGACGTCGAGGCGCTCGTCGCGACCTCGGGCGTCGCCGGCAATACGCGCGCCGGACGCGTGCTCGAGCTCGGCGGCCAGTACACGAGCAACGGCCTGTCGGTCAGCGCGGTGCTGCATCAGGCGCACGGCGACGTATCGGCGGCGGCCGACGCGTCCGCGCGGCGTCGCGAACTCGGCACGCTCGCCGCGCGTTATGTATTCGCGACGCTGCCGCTCACCGTGTATGCGGGCGTCGAGCGCCTGACGGGCGACCTCGACGCGGCCCGCACGATCGTCTGGAGTGGCGCGCGCTACCTGACCTCGAACGGAATCGGCCTGAACGCGGGCGTCTACCACACCGATTCGCGCACGCCGGCGATCGGCCATCCGACGCTGTTTATCGCGAGCACCACGTACGCGCTGTCCAAACGTACCGTCGCGTACGTGAACCTCGGCTATGCGCGCAACAGCGGCCAGAGTTCGCAGACCGTCTACGAATACGACCCGACGCCGCTCGCCGGCGCGTCGCAGTTCGGCGCGATGGTCGGCATGTACCACCTGTTCTGATTCCGTCAACGAGATCCCGCCATGAAAACCCTGTCCTCCGATGCCGCCCTCTCGCCCGACGGCCGCGCATCGACATTCGCGCGCGCGACGCTCGTCGCGCTCGTCGTGTTCGCGGCCATCACGCCAGTGCTGCTGCTCGTGGCGCCCGCCGTCGCCGGTCGGCTCGCGACGCAGCTCGGCTTGTCCGCGTCGCAGATCGGCATCTACTTCTTCGTCGAACTCGGCGCGTTCAGCGTCGCGACCGTGCCGTCGTACCTGTGGCTCGGTCGCATCGATGCGCGCCGCGTCGCCGCGTTCGCCATCGCGCTGTTCGGCGCGGGCAACCTGCTGACCGCGCTATGGATGCCGGGCTTTGCCGCGCTGCTCGCGCTGCGCGCCGTCACCGCGCTCGGCGGCGGCTCGCTGATGGTGCTCTGCATGACGAGCGCGGCGACGAGCAAAAACAGCGACCGCGTGTACGGCCTGTGGGTCGTCGGCCAGCTGATCGCGGGCGCGATCGGCCTGTTCGTGCTGCCGCACGTGTTCGCCGCGTTCGGGCTGCGCGCGCTGTACGTCGGGCTCGCCGCGCTCGC
Organism: Burkholderia sp. BCC1047; assembly: GCF_902833155.1. Taxonomy (NCBI): domain Bacteria; kingdom Pseudomonadati; phylum Pseudomonadota; class Betaproteobacteria; order Burkholderiales; family Burkholderiaceae; genus Burkholderia; species Burkholderia sp. BCC1047. The sequence continues at coordinate 43,947 of NZ_CADFEH010000045.1, forward strand.
GCTGCTCGCGGCGCCGCTGTCGCGCGGCTTTCCGTCGTCGCTCGGCATGCGGACGGCATCCGCGCACAGCGCGCGCGGCGACGCACCGCGAACGCCGCGACGCTTCGTCGTACTCGCCATCGCCGCGGTGCTGACGTTCTATCTCGCGATCGGCAGCGTGTGGACGTTCGCGAGCCGCGCGGCGGCCGAGGCCGGGCTCGATCCGCAGTCGACCGGCAACGTGCTCGCGATCGCAAGCGTGATGGGGATCGCCGGCGCGGCGCTCTCGTCGTGCGCGGGCGGCCGGCTCGCGCGGCGCGCGATGCTGGCGGCCGGCTACGCGCTGCTCGCGGCGTCGCTCGTCGCGCTCGCCGCGCTGCGTGACACCAGCGGCTACTGCGCGGCGATCTTCGTGTTCAAGTTCGCGTGGACCTTCGTACTGCCGTTCATCCTCGCGACGGTCGCGCAGATCGACACGTCGGGCCGCCTCGTCGCGACGCTCAATTTCGTGATCGGCGCGGGTCTCGCCGCCGGCCCGCTGCTGGCCGGCCTGATGCTCGACGCCGGCGGCACGATGCGCGCGCTGTTCGCGGCCGCGACGGCCGTCGCGATCGTGTCGTTCGCCGCGCTGCGCCACATCGATCGCCGTTCTTCCGTTTCCTCCCAACCGTGACAGGTCACGCATCCATGAATCGCACTGCCTTCTTCACCGACGAACGCACTTTCTGGCATACCGGCGGCACGCACGCGCTGTTCTTTCCGGTCGGCGGCTGGGTCCAGCCGCCGTCGAGCGCGGGCTACGCGGAATCGCCCGATTCGAAGCGCCGCTTCCTGTCGCTCGTGCAAGCATCGGGCCTCGCCGCGCAGTTGGACCTGCGCGGCGCCGAGCCCGCGACGACCGCCGACCTGCTGCGCATTCATCCGGCCCACTATCTCGACGCGTTCCGCGCGCTGAGCGACGCGAACGGCGGCGACCTCGGCGATCTCGCGCCGTTTGGCAAGGGCAGCTACGAGATCGCCGCGCTGTCGGCCGGCCTCGCGATCGCGGCGGTCGACGCGGTCGTCGGCGAGCGCGCGGCGAACGCGTTCTCGCTGTCGCGGCCGCCCGGCCATCACTGCCTGCGCGACCGCCCGATGGGTTTCTGCCTGCTCGCGAACATCCCGATCGCGATCGAGGCCGCGCGCGCGAAGCACGGCATCGAGCGCGTCGCGGTGATCGACTGGGACGTGCATCACGGCAACGGCACGCAGTCGATCTACTACGACGATCCCGATACGCTGACGATCTCGCTGCACCAGGACCGCTGCTTCCCGCCCGGCTACAGCGGCGCGGACGATCGCGGCGAAGGCGCGGGCGTCGGCGCGAACCTGAACGTGCCGCTGCTCGCGGGCAGCGGCGACGATGCGTATCGCCATGCGTTCGAGCGGATCGTGCTGCCGGCGCTCGCGCGCTTCCGCCCCGAGCTGATCGTCGTCGCGAGCGGCCTCGATGCGAGCGCGGTCGACCCGCTCGCGCGCATGCAGTTGCATACCGACAGCTACCGGTTCATGACCCGCGCGGTGAAGGAAGCCGCGCAGCGCCATTGCGGCGGGCGACTGGTGATCGTTCACGAAGGCGGCTATTCGGAGGCGTACGTGCCGTTCTGCGGGCTCGCGATCGTCGAGGAACTGGCCGGCATTCGCACCGAGGTCGCCGATCCGATGCTCGACCTCGCGATCGCGCAGCAGCCGGACGAGCGGTTCGTCGCGTTCCAGCGCGCGCTGCTCGACGAACTGGCCGCGTCGTTCGGGTTGTAACGCGCGGGAACGAACGTGACGGGGCCGGCCGTGCCGGCCCTTGCGCGATCGGTGCGGATGGGGTTTCCTGTGTCTTTACCCCTGTTCCGGCACGAGGCCGCACTCTTCCGATGAAATCGTCCCCGCGCGACAACAACGACAACGCCAAAACGCGCCGCCAGCCGTCGAAGCTGGCCCTGAACATCGCCGCCGTGACGGTCGGCCTCATCACGTTCGCGATCGGTGCGGCGTGGGTGATCTATAGCTGGATCGTCGATCGCGAAGCGCAGTATTTCGCGATTCCGCTGGTGTTCTCGGTGCCGGTGATCGTGGCCGTCGCGATCCGCAGCTTTTGGGAATAAGTGCGGCGGAAACGGCGAAGCGCTCATCTACGAACCATTTGCAGGCCGGCATGCGTTCCCGGACTGTTGCATGCTGCCCTTCGATACAACACTGAGTGCGGACACAGCCAGCACCGTACCAACCGATTTCAGCACGGATTCCGCGGAAGGAGGCGCACCGCCCGCAATCCGCCACCCCGCGGAAGTCGACGTGGAAGCGGAGCAGTCCAGCGGCTTCCTGACGGTCGCGTCGGGTCTGGCGCTCCACGCCACGTTGTCGGCAGGCGTGGCCGCGACAGCCGGCATGGCCAGCATCAGCGCCAGAACGCCGATCGACGTGCGTATGGTGTGGGTCATCGACGGTCCCCGGTTGAACAGCCCGCGTGTATGAAAGGCTTTGCCATGTTACAGGCCGCCGATTTAACGTGCCTGCGCAAACGGCATCCTCCCGGCTGACGGCCGTCAACAAAAAAGCGCTGCGGTCAGCCGACCGGCAGCGCTTTGTCGCGAACGTCCCCTGACGGGGCACGTTCGACTTCTGGTGCGTGAGGCCGGACTCGAACCGGCACACCCTTGCGGGCGTCAGGACCTAAACCTGGTGCGTCTACCAATTTCGCCACTCACGCGAATTTCCGTCGCTTGATCGCGCGGGACGCAAGATGCGTGCTCCACGCGCCCGGGGCTTGCCCGGGACTTCTCGCGCCGGCCCGAAAACCGGCACGCCCGATCAGGCGAGCGCGAGATTCTACCCGATCCGTTCGGCGTTGTCTCGCCCCGTCGGCGCCCGTCGTGCCGCGGTGCTAGAATGCCGCGCTCGACGTTTCGGCAGCGCGCCGCCGCGCGTCCCCCGAACCCGCCCCCACCCGATTTCGCCCGTGAACTTCGACGACTACTGTCAGCAAAAGGCCGCCCCCGCCGGCTCCAGCGTCTACTACGCGCTGCGCCAGGCGCCGCTCGCCACGCAGCCGCGCCTGACCGCGCTGTTCGCGCTGCGCCGCGAACTCGAGGAAACCGTCAAGGAAACCAGCGATCCGACCGTCGGACACACGAAGCTCGCGTGGTGGCACAAGGAACTCGCGACACTCGCCGACGGGCAGCCGTCGCACCCGGTCACGAAGGCGCTCGCGCAGCATCACCCGGCGATCGCCGCGGAAGCCGATGCATTGCGCACGCTCGTCAACGGTTACGGGATGGACCTCGAACAGGCGCGCTACCTCGATTTCGCGAACCTGCAGCGCTATATCGCGCAAGTCGGCGGCACGTTCGCGTCGCTGGTTGCGCGCGCCAGTTCGCCGAACCCGGCCGATCCGCAGCCGTGGGCCGCGGACGTCGGCCGCGCGCTGATGCTCGCGCAATTCGTGCAGGAGCTCGGCAACGACGCGCGCCACGGCCGCATCTATTTGCCGATCGACGAACTCCAGCGCTACAACGTGACCGCGGCCGATCTGCTGAATCGCCGCTACAGCCCGGCCTTCACCGAATTGCTGCAATTCCAGACGACCCGCGCGCGCGACGCGCTCGCAGCCGCCGATGCGGCGATTCCCGCCGCCGAACGCCGCGCGCAGCGCACGCTGCGCGCGCAGCTCGCGCTGGCCGGTGCGCTGCTCGACGAAATCGCGCGCGACGGCTACCAGGTGCTGCACCAGCGCATCGCGCTGACGCCGATCCGCAAGCTGTGGATCGCGTGGCGCGCCGCGCGCCGTCGCTAATCCGCCCGCATCAAGCCTTCAGCAGCGGCAGCGTGTCGAAACGCTGCTGCAGCACGCGCGTCGCATCGAGCCCCCACCACGGCCCGAGCACGGTCGCGTAAAGCTGGCGGAAATCGACCGCGACCGGCAGGTTGCCGTTGCCATCGAGCCGCCCGAGCGCCGGCGGCGCACCGTACAACCCGCCCGCCACGCGGCCGCCCATCACGAAATGCGGCGCGGCCGTGCCGTGATCGGTGCCGTTGCTCTGGTTCTCGCGCACGCGCCGCCCGAATTCCGCATACGTCATCACGAGCGTCTCGTTCCAGCGCCCGAGTTCGATCAACGCCGCGCGCATCGCGCTCATCCCGTCCGCGAATTGCTTGAGCAGCGCGGCGTGCTGCCCCGGCTGGTTCTGGTGCGTGTCGAAGCCGTTGAGCGTCAGGCGCAGCACCGCGACACCGTCCTGCGCGCCGGGGCCGGACGCTTCGCATGCGGCCAGCACCTGCATCGCGGTCTTGACCGACGTGCCGAACGCGCCGGCCGGAAAGGCCGTCCTGAATTCGCGCATCCCGCCGCGCGGGCGCAGCCGGTCGGCCGCCTTCACGATGTCGTTCTCGACGTCGATGATGTGCGCGAGCGCCGGGTTCTGCTCGCGCAGCGACGACGGTTCGGCGAGCCGGGCCGCACGGATGAACTGCGCGGGATTGACGAGCGCGATCGCGCGCGCGCCGTTCGACAGCGGCCCCATCTCAGCGCTGCCGAGCACGACGCCGTCCGCCGCGAAACCGGGCGGCACGGGCGCCTGCGCGAACGTGCGCGTGAGCCAGCCTTCGTGCAGGTACTGATCCGAGCGCGACGCGGTGTCCCAGATCTCGATCGAACGGAAATGCGACAGGTTCGGCTGCGGGTAGCCGACCCCCTGCACGACCGCGACCTGCCCGTCGCGCCACAGCGGCATCAGCGGCGCGAGCGACGGGTGCAGCCCCGTCTGCGCGTCGAGCTGCAGCACCTGGTCGCGCTTGATGCCGATGCTGCGCCGGAGCGGGTAATACAACGGATCGGCATACGGCACGACCGTGTTGAGGCCGTCGTTGCCGCCCTTCAGCTCGACGAGGATCAGCACGTTCGCATACCCGGTCGCGGACTTGCGCCCGGCCGGCGTCGCGGCAGCCGCCATCGCGGGTGCCTGCCACATCGATACGCCAGCGGCGGCCGCGGCGCCCGTGAGCGTCAGAAAATCACGTCGGTTCATCGCACATCCTTTGGTTCGCCGCCCGGCGCCTGCGCCGCGGCGGCTGCCCGCTTCGTCGTCGTTTGCATCATTTCAGTTGATAGGCCGGATCCATCAGCAGCGCCTCGAGATATGCGCTGCCGGTCGAATCCGTGTCGATCGCCGCGACCGGCGAAAGCTGCAACACCGCGTGCTGCAACTGCAGTTCGGTCGACAATCCCGCGACCGCCTGCGGCCGCGCGCGATATTGGGCGAGCCAGCGTTCGAGGTCGAAACGCAGGCCGCCGCGCGCCGGCTTCGCCGGCAGGCCGCGCGGGCCGACGGCGGACGCCGTGTCGATCACCGGCATCGCGTGCGCACGCGCGTTCGGCGGCGGCGCCATCGCGCCGCGGGCCGGCGGCCGCATGCCGGCCGTCTCGGTCGCGCGGAACAGCTGCTCGACGAACTGCTTGCGCGACAGCAGCGTGGTGCTGTTGATCCACAGCGCGCCGCCCGGCCAGCCCTTCACGTTCGGCGGATAGAACAGGTTCTGCCCGAGCGTGCGCACGGTGTTCGCAAGCATCTGCGGATCGCCGTACGCCACATCGAACAGCCGCACCGAGCCGACCACGAACTCCGCCGGCGACTTGACGAGCACGCCGCGGTTGCGCGGATCCCAGAACGCGTCGGTCGACCACAGCGCGGCGAGCGCCGCGCGAATGTCGTAGCCGCTCGCGCGAAACCGTTCGGCGACCGCATCGAGCGCGTCCGGCTCCGGCGTATCGGACACGAACTCGCGCCACAGCTTGCCGGCGATGAAGCGCGCGGTGCCCGACCGCTTCAGCAGGATGTCGAGAAAACCGTCGCCGTCGAACGGCCCGGTTTCGCCGAGGATCGTCTTGTCGCCGGCATCGTGCCAGTCGGGCTGCACCGCGAAGCGCAGCGTATCGGGATCGACCGTCCAGCCCGTCATCGCGCGCGCGGCTTCGGTCACGTCGTATTGCGTGTAATGCCCTTCGCCGAGCGTGAACAGCTCCATCACCTCGCGCGCGAAATTCTCGTTCGGCCGCCCCTTGCGATTGCTCGCGCCGTCGAGATACTGCAGCATCGCCGGATCCTTCGCGACCGCGTGCAGCAGCGTGCCGAAGTTGCCGAGCGCCTCGCGGCGAAACAGCGCGTTCTGCGCGGCCATCGTCTGCGGGTAAGGCACCTTGTCCTGTCCGGACGTGAAATGCCCATGCCAGAACAGCGTCATGCGCTCGGTGAGCGGCGACGGCGTCGCGACCATCTCGTTGACCCAGGCCGCGCGCAACGCGTCGTAGCGGCGATTGCGCTCGCGTTGCTCGTCGCGCCGCATGTCGGGCGTCAGCGCCTGACGCTGCGCGCGCGTCGGCGGCGGCTCGGCGAGCCAGTCGGGCCACGTCGTGACGGGTTCGCGTCGCGCACTGCCGAGCGTGTCGGCGACGACCTGCGCGCGCGTCATGCCGACGATGCGCGCGACCTCGGCGGGCGCAGGAGAGAAACCGGTGCGGCTGAGGAAAAACAGCGCGTCGTCGGCATCGAGCGGCGACTGCATGGCAGGCGACGGCGCCGGTGCGGCAGCGTTCGCTTTCATCGTCATGGACTCCGGGAACGCACCGGCGGTGCGGATGCCCGTACAACGGCATTCGGCAGCAGAAAGTTGACGGAAAAAGTGCTACGAATTCTTTCCGCGCGGACCTTTCCGCGCAAGAAGAACGACGGCACGCATCAGCGCTTGTACAGCTCGCGAACGGCGTCTTCGATGTGCTGGCGCAACAGGTGTCGCTCTTCGGGCGTCATGTGCCCGTCGCGGCGGCGCTGTTCGAGATCGGGAGGCACGGCGGAACGGACCGTCATATCGGCGGCGCGATCGGGTTGCGGCGCTTTGCCGCGCGGCAGCTTGCGCGACGATGCGCCCTGCTCGGGGCGCTGCGCATACGCGAAGTTCGACGCATACGGACCGGCAAGCGCGATCGTCAGCATCAGTGCAATCCGGGCAGATCGCATGACCGTCCTCGCTTCTTTGGTCGATTTGTTCCCTTCGTCACGCGGCAACCGGCTACCTCTGGTACTTGAAAAACCCTGCGGAATTCGGGTGTGCAAAGATGAAAGATGGAGTGCAGGGGAGTATCTACCGAATTTCGGCTTCGAGTAAAGGAATCTCTATAGCCTGCCTTTACTCGGCGCGACACTACGGGTAAATTTTGTAACCGACTGTAACGCACGAAAATCCCCGGCCGTGCGTCAATTCCCATTCGCGATAAGATGCCGATCATGGAAACGAAAAACCCCTCCAAGATTCTCGTCGTCGACGACGACCCTCGCCTGCGCGATCTGCTGCGCCGCTATCTCGGCGAACAGGGTTTCAACGTCTACGTCGCGGAAAACGCGACCGCGATGAACAAGCTCTGGGTACGCGAGCGCTTCGACCTACTCGTGCTCGACCTGATGCTGCCGGGCGAAGACGGCCTGTCGATCTGCCGCCGGCTGCGCGGCAGCAACGACCGCACGCCGATCATCATGCTCACCGCGAAGGGCGAAGACGTCGATCGCATCGTCGGCCTCGAGATGGGCGCCGACGATTACCTGCCGAAGCCGTTCAACCCGCGCGAACTGGTCGCGCGCATTCACGCGGTGCTGCGCCGCCAGGCGCCGGCCGAACTGCCGGGCGCGCCGTCGGAAACCACCGAGGTGTTCGAGTTCGGCGAATTCTCGCTGAACCTCGCCACGCGCACGCTGACGAAGTCCGGCCAGGAAATTCCGCTGACCACCGGCGAATTCTCCGTGCTGAAGGTGTTCGCGCGCCATCCGCGCCAGCCGCTGTCGCGTGAAAAGCTGATGGAACTCGCGCGCGGCCGCGAATACGAAGTGTTCGACCGCAGCCTCGACGTGCAAATCTCGCGCCTGCGCAAGCTGATCGAGCCGGATCCGGGCAGCCCGCGCTTCATCCAGACCGTCTGGGGCCTCGGCTACGTGTTCATCCCGGACGGCGCCGCCTGAGCTTCTTCCTTCCCGGTTTCGCCCCGCCCACGGCCCGTCCCATGCGTATCGACCGGCGCCTTTTGCAGCTCGCGTTCGGCGGGCTGTTCTGGCGCACCTTCCTGCTGATCGCGCTGCTGATCTCGGTCAGTCTCGCCGCGTGGTTCCAGAGCTTTCGCGTGATCGAGCGGGAGCCGCGTGCGCAGCGCGTCGCGCTACAGCTCGTCGCGGTCGTGAAGCTCACGCGCACCGCCCTGCTCTATTCCGATCCCGACTTGCGGCGCGCGCTGCTGCAGGATCTCGAGAGCAACGAGGGCGTGCGCGTGTACCCGCGCGAGAAAACCGACAAGTTCAAGCTGCAGCCCGACGAATCGCTGAACCGCCTGATCGAACACGACATCCGCAGCCGCCTCGGCGACGATACCGTGATCGCGCAGTCGGTCAACGACATTCCCGGCGTCTGGATCAGCTTCAAGATCGACGACGACGATTACTGGGTCGCGCTCGACCGCGACCAGCTCGACAACGTCACGGGCCTGCAGTGGGCCGGCTGGGGGCTGTTCGCGCTCGCGCTGTCGCTGTTCGGCTCCGCATTCATCACGAGCCTCGTGAACCGGCCGTTCTCTCGGCTCGCGCTCGCCGCGCGCCAGGTCGGTTCGGGCCAGGCGCCCGAGCCGCTGCCCGAGCGCGGGATGGGCGTCGCGGCCGACACCAACCGCAGCTTCAACCAGATGGTGCGCGACCTCGAACAGCTCGAGGCCGATCGCGCGCTGATGCTCGCGGGCATCTCGCACGACCTGCGCACGCCGCTCGCGCGGCTGCGGCTCGAAACCGAGATGAGCCCGTCCGACCAGGCGACCAAGGACGCGATGGTCGACGACATCGAACAGATGGACCGCATCATCGCGGCCTTCATCGACTACGCGCGCCCGTCGCAGCGCAAGCCCGAGCCCGTCGACCTGTCGTCGGTCGCGCACGAAGTCGCCGCGCGCGTGTCGGGCGAGGACGGCGTCGAGATCCGCACGCGGCTCGCGCCGAGCGCGATCATCGAAGCCGATGAGACCGACATGCGGCGCGTGATCGGCAACCTCGTCGAGAACGCGCGCAAGTACGGCCAGAGCAAGCAGGACGGCATTTCGCGCATCACGCTCGAGACGCGCGTGTCGCATGCGCGCGTCGAGCTGTCGGTGAGCGACGAAGGCCCCGGCATTCCCGAGGATCAACTGCCGCTCGTGATGCGGCCGTTCTACCGCGTCGACACCGCACGCACCAAGGCGGACGGCACGGGCCTCGGGATGGCGATCGTGCTGCGGCTCGTCGGCCGCTATCGCGGCGCGCTGCGCCTGCGCAACCGCCACCCGGAAGCCGGCCTCGAAGTCACGTTGGAATTCCCCGGCGCCGGCAAGGCGCGTGCGACCGCGTGACACGCTCGCGCACGCATCTTGCGCGTCACACTATCGATCCAGTTGACAAAAGCTATGAGGGTCGTTAGTCAAAATCTATTGAAGCGACTTACTAATAGTGTTATAGTTTTCCCCATGCTGTCACATCATCGTTGCAGCACCGAGGTAGCTTGACTCAGTCTTCTTCCCAACTCACACAGGAGTATCCGCATGAAAACCGTGGGCGATAAACTCGAAGCTTTCACCGTCGTAGCCGCGAAGCCGGGCTTCAATAATCACGAGGAAAACGGCCAGTCGGCGTTCGAGACCGTCACCGAAGCGTCGTTCCCGGGCAAGTGGAAGATCATCTACTTCTATCCGAAGGATTTCACGTTCGTGTGCCCGACGGAAATCGTCGAATTCGCGAAGCTCACGAAGCAGTTCGAAGAGCGCGACGCCGTCCTGCTCGGCGGCAGCTCGGACAACGAATTCGTCAAGCTCGCATGGCGCCGTGAGCACAAGGACCTCGACAAGCTGAACCACTACTCGTTCGGCGACGTCAAGGGCGAACTGATCGACCAGCTCGGCGTGCGCGACAAGGAAGCCGGCGTGGCCCTGCGTGCAACGTTCATCGTCGATCCGGACAACACGATCCAGCACGTGTCGGTGAACAACCTGAACGTCGGCCGCAGCCCGGAAGAAGTCCTGCGCATTCTGGACGGCCTGCAAACGGACGAACTCTGCCCGTGCAACCGCGCAGTCGGCGGCGCAACGCTGTAAGCGTAGCAATGCACGAAGCCCGCGGCGCACGTCCTGCCTGCGGGCTTTTTTAACGGCCAACCCATAGGAGATATCAATGGAATTCATCGACTCGATTAAGGCGCGTATCCCCGACTACGCGAAGGACATTCGCCTGAACCTGGACGGCACGATCTCGCGTTCGTCGCTCGAAGGCACCGACGCGGTCGGCGTGGCGCTGGCGGCGGCCATCGCGGCGAAGAGCACGGTGCTCGTGAAGACGATCCGCGAAGCCGGCGTGCTGTCGCCCGAAGAGACCAACGCCGTGCTGACGGCGGCCGCGCTGATGGGGATGAACAACACCTGGTATCCGTATGTCGAGATGGCCGACGACGCCGACCTGAAGACGCAGCGCGCCGAATTGCGGATGGGTGCGTACGCGACGCACGGCGGCGTCGACAAGCGCAAATTCGAGATGTACGCGCTCGCCGCGTCGATCGTCGGCAAGTGCCACTTCTGCGTGAAGTCGCACTATGCGCTGCTGAAGAACGAGCAAGGAATGACGACGACGCAACTGCGCGACGTCGGCCGCATCGCGTCGGTGATCAACGCCGCCGCGCAGGTGATCGCCGCCGAAGGCGAATAAACGGTTCACGGCACGCGGCCGTGAGCCGCGCCTGCTGCAAACGAAAATGCCACGCACTCGCGTGGCATTTTTCATTTCGGCGGCGCGGCGTGGGGCGCGAACCGCACGCCGCTCGGGCCGGACGTCAGCCGCCCTGCTTCACCAGCAGCGCGGCCGCCTGCGCTTCGATCCCCTCGCCGCGGCCGAGATAACCGAGCTTCTCGTTGGTTTTCGCCTTCACGTTCACGCGATCGAGCGGCAGCCCGAGATCGGCGGCGATGTTCGCGCGCATCCCGTCGATATGCGGCGCGAGCTTCGGCGCCTGCGCGATCACGGTGCTGTCGACGTTCTGGATCGTGAAGCCGGCCGCCTTCACGCGCTCGGCGCACGCGCGCAGCAGCACGCGGCTGTCCGCGCCCTTGAACGCGGCGTCCGTGTCGGAGAAATGGCGGCCGATGTCGCCGAGCGCCGCCGCGCCGAACAGCGCGTCGGTAATCGCGTGCAGCAGCACGTCCGCGTCCGAGTGGCCGAGCAGGCCGCGCGCGTACGGAATCGTCACGCCGCCGATGATGAGGGGGCGCCCTTCGACGAGCTGGTGCACGTCGTAGCCTTGTCCGATTCTGAAATCCATGCGTAATCCGGTTTGAGATGAGGTGAAAGTCAGGAAGCGTTCGCGGGGCGCGCGAGGATCGCCTCCGCGAGCGCGAAATCTTCCGGGTACGTGACCTTGAAGTTGCGCAGGCTGCCCTGCACGACGCGCGGCGTGTGGCCGGCCCATTCGATCGCGCTAGCCTCGTCGGTCAGGTCGTGCCCTTCGCGCTGCGCCTGCAGGATCGCGTCGCGCAGCATGCCGATGCGGAACATCTGCGGCGTCTGCGCCTGCCACAGCGCGTCGCGCGACTCGGTGCGCGCGATCGCGTCGCCGCCGGCCGGCACGCGCTTGAGCGTATCGGCCACCGGCAGCGCGACGATCCCGCCGACCGGGTCGTCCTTCAGCGTCGCGACCAGCGTGCGGATCAGCGCCGGCGTGATGCCCGGGCGCGCGGCGTCGTGCACGAGCACCCAGTCGTGGTCGGTCGCGCCGAATTCGGCCAGCTCCAGCAGCCCGTTCAGCACCGACGCCTGCCGCGAGCCGCCGCCGCAGCGGCGCACCGCGAAGCGCAGGCCCGCGAAGCGGCGCGCGTCGAAATGGGAATCGTCGGGCGCGAGCACGACGAGCGTCTGCGCGAACTCGCTGCATGCGTCGAACGCGGCGAGCGTGTAGTGCAGCAGCGCGCGGCCGGCCAGCGTGCGGTATTGCTTCGGCACGGCCGAACCGGAACGGCTGCCCGTGCCGGCGCAAGGAATCAGGGCGAAAAGTCGGGGAGTCACGAAGGGAAACGCCGGAAAGGTGAAATCGAGAAGCGGATTTTATAATAGGTCTTTCGTCTCGACCGGCGCACGCGATGCGCCCGTGCACGCCACCCCTGTCGTCCCTATGCCAGATAACGCTTCCACCCCGTCCGCTTCACCCGTTGCCCGCGTCAAGCCCGGCCAGCGTTTTGCCTTCGACGGCGCGCACGGCTCCGCCGACGCGCTCGCCATCGCCCGTTATCTCGCCGACAACCGCCAGGACGTGCCGCTCCTCGCGGTGATCTGCGCGAACGCGGTCGACGCGCAGCGGCTATCGCAGGAAATCCGCTACTTCTCGCCCGATGCGCGCGTGCGCCTGTTGCCCGACTGGGAAACGCTGCCGTACGACACCTTCTCGCCGCACCAGGACCTCGTGTCCGAGCGCCTGGCCACGCTGCACGACCTCGGCGAGGGCCGCTGCGACATCCTGCTCGTGCCCGCGACCACCGCGCTGTACCGGATGCCGCCCGCCTCGTTCATGGCCGCGTACACGTTCGCGTTCGCGCAGGGCGAGCGGCTCGACGAGGCGAAGCTGAAGGCGCAGCTCACGCTGGCCGGCTACGAGCACGTGAGCCAGGTCGTGCGGCCCGGCGAATACTGCGTGCGCGGCTCGCTGATCGACCTGTACCCGATGGGCTCGCCGCTGCCGTACCGGATCGACCTGTTCGACGATCAGGTCGATTCGATTCGCGCGTTCGACCCCGACACGCAGCGCAGCCTCTACCCGGTGCGCGACGTGCGCCTGCTGCCCGGCCGCGAGTTCCCGTTCGACGAAGCGGCGCGCACGGCCTTCCGCAGCCGCTGGCGCGAAACCTTCGAAGGCGACCCGAGCCGCGCGCCGATCTACAAGGACATCGGCAACGGCGTGCCGTCGGCCGGCATCGAGTACTACCTGCCGCTGTTCTTCCACGAGACGGCCACGCTGTTCCACTACCTGCCGCAGGACGCGCACCTCGTGTTCACCGGCGATCTCGACGCGTCGATCCGCCGCTTCACGGCCGATACGAAGCAGCGCCACGCGTTCCTCGCGCACGATCGCGAGCGGCCGATCCTCGAGCCGCAGCGGCTGTTCCTGTCCGACGAGGATTTCTTCGCGTTCGCGAAGCCGTTCGCGCGCGTCGTGCTGCCCGCGCAGCCGGCCGGCGGCTGGGCGACCGGCCTGCCCGAACTCACCGTCGACCGCCATGCGGACGATCCGCTCGCGTCGCTGCGCACGTTCGTCGAATCGTCGGGCAAGCGCGTGCTGCTGACGGTCGAATCGGCCGGCCGCCGCGAGACGATCCTGCAACTGCTGGCCGAACACCACCTGCGCCCCGCGTCGAACGACGACTTCGCGGGCTGGCTCGCGAGCGACGAACGCTTCGCGCTCGGCGTCGCGCCGCTCGCGAACGGCTTCGCGGTGCCGGGCGAAGGCTATGCGATCGTCACCGAAACCGAGCTGTACGGCGCGCTCGGCCGCCGCGCGGGCCGCCGCCGGCAGGAACAGGCGAGCAACGTCGACGCGATGGTGCGCGACCTGTCGGAGCTGAAGGTCGGCGATCCGGTCGTCCACGCGCAGCACGGCATCGGCCGCTACATGGGCCTCGTGTCGATGGATCTCGGCGAAGGCGAAACCGAATTCCTGCATCTCGAATACTCGGGCGACAGCAAGCTCTACGTGCCCGTCGCGCAACTGCACGTGATCTCGCGCTACAGCGGCGCCGATCCCGACAGCGCGCCGCTGCACGCGCTCGGCTCCGGCCAGTGGGAGCGCGCGAAGCGCAAGGCCGCGCAGCAGATCCGCGATACGGCCGCCGAGTTGCTGAACCTGTACGCACGCCGCGCGGCCCGCGAAGGCCATGCGTTCTCGCTCGACCCGCGCGACTACGTGAAATTCGCGGAAAGCTTCGGCTTCGAGGAAACGCCCGACCAGGCCGCGGCGATCGCGGCCGTGATCGGCGACATGACGAGCGGCAAGCCGATGGACCGCCTCGTGTGCGGCGACGTCGGCTTCGGCAAGACCGAGGTCGCGCTGCGCGCGGCATTCATCGCGGTGCTCGGCGGCAAGCAGGTCGCGCTGCTGTCGCCGACCACGCTGCTCGCCGAGCAGCACACGCAGACCTTCGCCGACCGCTTCGCGGACTGGCCGGTGCGGATCGTCGAGCTGTCGCGCTTCAAGACCGCGAAAGAAGTGAACGCGGCGATCGCGCAGATCAACGAAGGCAGCGTCGACATCGTGATCGGCACGCACAAGCTGCTGTCGTCGGACGTGCAGTTCAAGCGCCTCGGCCTCGTGATCATCGACGAGGAACACCGCTTCGGCGTGCGCCAGAAGGAAGCGCTGAAGGCGCTGCGCGCGGAAGTCGACGTGCTGACGCTCACCGCGACGCCGATCCCGCGGACGCTCGGGATGGCGCTCGAGGGGCTGCGCGATTTCTCGGTGATCGCGACCGCGCCGCAGAAGCGGCTCGCGATCAAGACCTTCGTGCGCCGCGAGGAGGAAAGCGTGATCCGCGAGGCGATGCTGCGCGAGCTGAAGCGCGGCGGCCAGGTGTACTTCCTGCACAACGAGGTCGAGACGATCGAGAACCGCAAGGCGATGCTCGAGGCGCTCGTGCCGGAGGCGCGCATCGTGATCGCGCACGGCCAGATGCACGAGCGCGAACTCGAACGCGTGATGCGCGATTTCGTCGCGCAGCGCGCGAACGTGCTGCTGTGCACGACCATCATCGAGACCGGCATCGACGTGCCGAGCGCGAACACGATCATCATGCACCGCGCGGACAAGTTCGGCCTCGCGCAGCTTCACCAGTTGCGCGGCCGCGTCGGCCGCTCGCACCACCAGGCGTATGCGTACCTGCTGGTCCACGATCCGCAGTCGCTGACCAAGCAGGCGCAGCGCCGGCTGGAAGCGATCCAGCAAATGGAGGAACTGGGCTCGGGCTTCTATCTCGCGATGCACGACCTCGAGATCCGCGGCACCGGCGAGGTGCTCGGCGACAAGCAGTCGGGCGAAATCCACGAGATCGGCTTCCAGCTCTATACGGACATGCTGAACGACGCGGTGAAGGCGCTGAAGAACGGCAAGGAGCCCGACCTCACCGCCCCGCTCGCCGCGACGACCGAAATCAACCTGCATGCGCCCGCGATCCTGCCGGCCGACTACTGCGCGGACGTGCAGGAGCGGCTGTCGCTGTACAAGCGGCTCGCGAACTGCGAGCACGGCGACGCGATCGACGGCATCCAGGAGGAATTGATCGACCGCTTCGGCAAGCTGCCGCCGCAGGCGCACGCGCTCGTCGAGACGCACCGGCTGCGGATCGCCGCGAAGCCGCTCGGCATCGTGAAGATCGATGCGAGCGAGGTCGCGATCGGGCTGCAATTCGAGCCGAATCCGCCGATCGACCCGATGCGGATCATCGAGATGGTGCAGAAGCATCGCCACATCAAGCTCGCGGGCCAGGACAAGCTGCGCATCGAGACGCGCTCGCCCGATCTCGCGATCCGCGTATCGACGATCAAGGAAACGCTGCGCGCGCTCGGCCCGAAACAAGGAGCGGCCGTCGCGGCCCGCTGATGCCATCCTGACGGGCGCGACGTTGCTGCACCGCATCGCGCCCGACGAAGGCGGGCCGGCGCGTTTTTGAGTATGATTTCCCATTCATCAGACGGAGTTTTGCCATGTCCACTCTCGACGCGACGGCGCCGTCCGCCGCCACCGAAGGCGACGCATCGCTCGTCAGCCTGCCCTGGGTCAAGCAACTCGTGTCGATGGACACGACGAGCCGCGTGCCGAACCTCGGCCTGATCGAAACGGTACGCGACGCGCTCGCCGCGAAGGGCATCGCGTCGACGATCACGCACGATCCGCGCGAGGGCTGGGCGAACCTGTTTGCCACCGTGCCCGCGCACGACGGTTCGACGAACGGCGGCATCGTGCTGTCGGGCCACACCGACGTCGTGCCGGTCGACGGCCAGCAATGGGACAGCAACCCGTTCGCGCCGGAAATCCGCGACGGCCGCCTGTACGGCCGCGGCACCTGCGACATGAAGGGCTTCATCGGCGCGGCGCTCGCGCTGCTGCCCGAGATGCAGGCGACGAAGCTTGCGAAGCCGATCCATTTCGCGCTGTCCTACGACGAGGAAATCGGCTGCGCGGGCGCGCCGCTGATGATCGCCGATCTCGTGAAGCGCGGCGTGCAGCCATCGGGCTGCATCGTCGGCGAGCCGACCAGCATGCGGCCGATCATCGCGCACAAGGGCATCAACGCGTACCGCTGCTGCGTGCGCGGCCACGCCGCGCATTCGTCGCTGACGCCGAAGGGGCTCAACGCGATCGAGTATGCGGCGCGCCTCATCTGCCACATCCGCGACATCGCCGACCGTTTCCGTGCCGAAGGCCCGTTCGACGAGTTGTACGACGTACCGTTCACGACCGCACAGACGAGTACGATCCAGGGCGGCAACGCGATCAACACGGTGCCGGCCGAGTGCCGCTTCGACTTCGAATTCCGCAACCTGCCGACGCTCGATCCCGAGCAGATCTTTACGCGCATCGAAGCGTATGCGCAGCAAACGCTGCTGCCGCAGATGCGGCGCGAGCATCCGAACGCCGCGATCGAGTTCTCGAAGATCGCCGCGGCGCCCGGCCTCGACGCAACCGAACAGGCGGCGATCACGCAGCTCGTGCGCGCGCTGACGGCCGACCAGGACAAGCGCAAGGTCGCGTACGGCACCGAGGCCGGGCTGTTCGAACGCGCGGGCATCCCGAGCGTCGTGTGCGGGCCCGGCAACATCGAGCAGGCGCACAAGCCGAACGAATATGTCGAGCTCGCGCAGCTCGCCGGCTGCGAGCAGTTCCTGCGCAAGTTCATCCGCAGCATGTCGGTCGACGCGCACTGACTGCCTCCCGCCACGCCGGCCCACGTGTGCGGGCCGGCCCACTCCGCCACCCGCCACGTCATGTCGACTGAACAACAGGGCACTGCCCATGCGACGATCGACGGCGAGCCGATTCCGACGCTCGACGAAATCGCCGCGCAGCATTTCGCGTTGTCGCCGTGGGTCGCGCGCACGCCCGTGTTCGAACGCGCCGACCTGCCCTCCCTCGAAGGCACGCACGTCAACTTCAAGTTCGAGTTGCTGCAGGCAAGCGGCAGCTTCAAGGCACGCGGCGCGTTCACGCATCTGCTCGCGCTCGACGAAGTCCGCAAGAACGCCGGCGTCACCTGCGTGTCGGCCGGCAATCATGCGGCGGCCGTCGCGTATGCGGCGATGCGGCTCGGCAGCAGCGCGAAGGTCGTGATGTTCCATACCGCGAGTCCGACGCGCATCGCGCAGTGCAAGCAGTACCGCGCGGAAGTCGTGCTGGCCGGCAGCGCGTCGCAGGCGTTCGATCTCGTGCGGCGCATCGAGGCCGAGGAAGGCCGCTTCTTCATTCATCCGTTCAACGGCTATCACACGATCCTCGGCACCGCGACGCTCGGCTACGAATGGGCGACGCAGACGCCGGACCTCGACGCGGTGATCGTGCCGATCGGCGGCGGCGGGCTCGCGGCCGGCATGGCGACCGCGCTGCGGCTCGCGAACCCGCGCGTGCACGTGTACGGCGTCGAGCCGGAAGGCGCCGACGCGATGAGCCGCAGCTTCGCGGCCAATCACACGATCAAGATGAGCGCGATGCAGACCATCGCCGATTCGCTGATGGCGCCGCACACCGAGGAATACAGCTACCAGCTGTGCCGGCACCACCTCGACCGCATCGTCACCGTCTCCGACGACGCGCTGCGCGCCGCGATGCTGTTCCTGTTCTCGCACCTGAAACTGTCGGTCGAGCCGGCCTGCGCGGCCGCGCTCGCCGCGCTGCTCGGCCCGCTGCGCGAAACGCTGCAGGGCAAGCGCGTCGGCGTGCTGCTGTCGGGCACGAACACCGATCCCGCCACGCTCGGCATGCATCTCGCGCACGCGCAACTGCAGCACTGACGCCGCATCCCGCGTGCGCAGGCCCTAGCAGGCTGTTGAAAAGCGCCTCGTTCCGACGATCGGGGCACTGTTTAAAAGGGTTTCGTATGCGATTGGCCGCTGAGTTGCTGACGAAT
>NZ_CADFEH010000046.1:0-58365 GCF_902833155.1 Burkholderia sp. BCC1047
ATTCCGCGCATCGCTCTCGTCTGCCCAAGATCATGAACACGATATCTCTAACGCACCGCTCGCAACGCCCGTTTACACCGTATCCAATTTCAACAGCCTGCTATGGCCAGGAGGCCGCGACGCTGAACCGGCAGGCATTCGAGATGCGGCTCAACCAGCATCCGTGGTACGGCATCTACCTGACGATGTGCACGAGCGACACGCCTGCGCAGATCGCGCAAGGCCAGATCGGCCTCGAAGTCGCCGCGCTCGGCGCAGGCGCGAAAGCGTATGCGAGCGCCTATCAGGCCGCATACAACGAGGCGCCACGCTCGGCGTTCGGCAGCTATGCGTACGACGCGACGCTGTTGTCCGCAGCAGCGATCGGCCGCGCGCAATCCATCGACCCGGAGAAGATTCGCACGGCGCTCGCGGCATTGGGCAAGTCGTATACCGGCGTGACCGGCGCGATCGCGTTCGATGCCGACGGCCAGCGGGAAGTCCAGCCCTACGAGAAGGTGGTCTACCGCCAATCGGTCGTCGCGCAGCAGTAAGCGGCCGCCTGCCTGGATGAACGAGAGGACCTCGCCATGCTGTCATTCATTGTCGACGTATTGATCCGCACCGCCGATCTGCTGCTGGTGTCGGTCGGCCTGTCGACGCTCTATTCGCTGATCCGCTTTCCCAACATCGCGCATGTCCAGTACGCGATGCTGGGCGCATTCGCGACGCTCTGGCTGGAACGCGCGGGGCTGCCGTTCGCGCTCGCGACGGCCGTGTCCTGCGCGCTGGTCGGCACCGCCGCGACGCTGCTGAACCTGTTCGTGTTCGCGAGACTGCTGCGCTCCGGCAGCGCGGTGGCGATGATCGGCTCGCTTGCGATCTCGATGCTCGCGGTCGCGCTGGTGCTCGGCGTCGCCGGCTCGCGGCCGCAGCAGTATGCGCAGGACGTGCATCCGCCGATGGTGATCGCCGGCGTCGCGCTGTCCGTGCCGCAACTGGGCTCGATCGCATGCGGCGCCGGCGCGCTCGCGATATTCGCGGCGCTGCTGTACCGCACCGGCCTCGGGCGGGCGATGCGTGCGCTCGCGTCGAATCGCGCGCTGGCGCTCGCGACCGGCATCGACGCGACGCGCGTGACCAACGTGATCACGTTCGCGAGCGGCGTGCTGGCGGCGCTCGGCGGCACGATGCTCGGCGCCACCGAGAGCGTGCACGTCAATCTCGGCTACGGACTGCTGATCCCGGTGTTTTCCGCGGCGATCCTGGGCGGTCTCGGCAATCCGCTCGGCGCCGCGGCCGGCGCGCTGCTGATCGCGGTGGCCGAAACCGTCGCGTTGAACGTCGATTTCGGCGGGCTCGTCGATCGGCCGATGCAATTCTTTCCGGTCGAGTACGTCGGCGCGGTGTCGTTCGCGATCCTGCTCGTCGCACTGATCTTCCGGCCTTACGGCATCTTCGATCGGGAGGTACGGCGTGTCTAGCTTCGTCATCCATCTGCTGACCGTCGGCTGCCTGTACGCGACGATGGCGCTCGGGTTGAACCTGCAGGCCGGCTATGCGGGCCTCGTCAATTTCGGCTTCATTGCGTTCAGCGGGCTCGGCGCGTATGCGGCCGGGATCGCGTCTCAGCTCGACTGGCCGTTGCCTTCGGCGCTGGCGCTCGCGCTGGCCGCCGCGGGTGCGCTGGCGATCGTCGTCGCGCGGCTCGGGCGGCAGCTCTCCGCCGACTACTGGGGGATCGCGACGCTCGCGATCGCCGAGATCCTGCGCACGATCGCGCTCAACGAAAGCGGGTTGACCGGTGGCGCGCAAGGCATCGGCGGCATCGCGCCGCTGTTCCCCGGGCTGCGGGCGCCGTGGGCCGAACTCGCGTTCCTCGCGGTCACGGCCGGTTGCCTCGCGCTCACCTACGCGACCTACCGGCGCCTGACCGCGAGCCGCTTCGGCCGGGCGCTTAAGGTGATGCGCGAAGAACCCGCGCTCGCGGTCTGCTTCGGCTACGATCCGCTCGCGCTGAAAACGCGTGCGTGCATCGCGGGCGCGCTGCCCGCCGCGCTCGCCGGGGCACTCGCCGCGTGGTACATCGGCTATGTCGGGCCGGACGCGATGATCGCGTCCGAGACCTTCGCGCTGTGGACCGTCGTGATGGTCGGCGGCCTCGGCAGCCACCTGGGTGTGCTGGTCGGCACGCTGATCGTGCAGGCCGTCTACGCGCTGGCGCCGTTTCTCAAGGACTGGCTCGATGTCGGCAGCGACCTGACCGGCGCGGTGCGGCTGGGCCTGGTCGGCCTGATGCTGCTCGCGTGCGTGCTCTGGCGTCCGCACGGGCTCGTACCCGAGCGCCTGGAGGTGCGGCCATGAGCACGCTGCTCGATCTCGACGGCGTGACGATCCGCTACGGCGAGAACGTCGTCTTGTCCGGGGTCACGCTGTCGGTCGACGGCGGCGAGATCGTCGGACTGCTCGGCCCGAACGGCTCCGGCAAGAGCACCGCGCTCAACGCGATCACCGGCTTCGCGCCGCTCGCGGCGGGCGCGATCCGCTTCGACGGTCGGCGGATCGACGCGCTGTCGCCGCACAAGATTGCGCGGCTGGGCGTGCGCCGCACGTTCCAGTTGCCGTCGATGCCCGCGCGCATGTCGGTGCTCGAACTCGCGATGGCGGCTTCGTGCGCGCGCCACGGCATCGCCGCCGCCCTCTGGCCCGGCCGTGCGACGTGCGCGCTCGATGCCGATACGCGTGCACGCGCCGCCGCGCTGCTGGACGAACTGAAACTGTCCGGCGTCGCGCACCTGTCCGCCGCGTCGATCTCCGGCGGCCAGAAGAAGCTGCTGGGCATCGCGTGCGCGATGATGACCGAGCCCAAGCTGCTGCTGCTCGACGAGCCGACCGCCGGCGTGCACCCGAACCTGCGCGGCGAGCTGATCGACGAACTGCGACGGATTCGCAAGCAAGGCGTCACGCTGGTCGTCATCGAGCACGACATGCATTTCATCCGCGAGCTGTGCGACCGCTGCGTCGTGCTGGACCGCGGCGTGACGATCGCGAACTGCCGCCCGGCCGAGCTGGAGCGCAACCGTCGCGTACTCGACGCGTATCTCGGGCGCGCCCATGCCGCCCCTCGTCCACTGGAGGCGTCATGATCGACGTGCGCGAACTCGTCGCCGGCTACACGCCCGAAGTCGACATCCTGCATGGCGTGTCGCTCACGGTCGGGGCCATCGACATCGTGACGATCCTCGGCCCGAACGCCTGCGGAAAATCGACGCTGCTGAAGGCGATCGCAGGTTTCGTGCTGCCTCGTGCGGGCAGCGTGACGATCCAGGGCACGGACGTGGCGCGCGTGCCGGTCCACCGAAAGATCCGCGAGTACGGGATCGGCTTCGTGCCGCAGACCGACAACGTGTTCGCGTCGCTGACCGTGCGCGAAAACCTGATGCTCGGCGGCCAGTCGATGTCGGCGTTTCCGCGCGAGGCGCGGATCGACGAGCTGTGCGAGCAGTATCCGGTGCTGCGGCGCCGCCACCGGTCGCTGGCGGGCGCATTGTCCGGCGGCGAGCGGCAAATCGTGTCGCTCGCGCGCGCGCTGATGCCGCGCCCGGTGTTGCTGCTGCTCGACGAGCCGTCGGCGGGCCTGTCGCCGAAGATGGTCGACGAGGTGTTCGACGCGATCGTCCAGATGCGCGACACCGAGCATATCGGCGTGCTGATGGTCGAGCAGAATGCGATCGAGGCGCTGCGCATCGCCGATCGCGGCATCGTGCTGACGATGGGGCGCGTCGCGCTCGAAGGCCCCGCGGCCGAGCTGCTCGACAGCGACGAGATGCGACGCCTGTACCTCGGCGGGAGGGCCGCATGAACGGCGGGCGCGCCACGCCGGTCGCCGGCGCGTACGCCGCCGCGGCCGCGCGCCCCGTCCTCGTGATGGTCGCGCTCGCGTGCGGTTTCGTGATGGCCATGCTCGACGTGACGATCGTCAACGTCGCGCTGAAGGCGATGGAAACCAGCCTGTCGATGTCGCTGACCGCGTTGGTGTGGGTCGTCGACGCGTACACGCTCAGCTTCGCCGCGCTGCTGCTGCTCGGCGGCGCGCTCGCGAACCGCTACGGATCGAAAGCCGTCTACGTCGCCGGGCTCGCGCTGTTCGTCGGCGCGTCGGTGCTGTGCGCGGCCGCGCAGTCCAGCGGCGCACTGGTCGCGGCGCGCCTTGCACAAGGTGTCGGCGCGGCGCTGTTCATGCCGAGTTCGCTGAGCCTGCTCACGCTCGCGTTCCCGCCAGGGCCGATGCGCACGCGGATGATCGGCATCTGGGGCGCGCTGGTGTCGGCCGCAATGGCGCTCGGGCCCTGCGTCGGCGGTGTGCTGGTCGACGCGATCGGCTGGCGCGGCATCTTCTGGGTGAATTTGCCGGTCGGTGCGGCCGGCCTGTGGCTCACGTACCGGCATATCGCGCGGGCGCCGCGTCATCCCGGCCCGTTGAATGCGCTCGGCCATCTGTTCGGCGCGCTCGCGCTCGCCGCGCTGAGCTTCACGCTGATCGAAGGGCCGAGCGCCGGCTGGCGCTCGCCGTCGATCCTCGCCGGCGTGGCCACGACGTTGGCCGCCACCGCGGCATTCGCGTTACGCGAGCGCTACGCACACTCGCGCATCCTGTCGCCGGCGCTGCTCGCGAACCGGCGTTTCGTCGCGGGCAGCACGCTGGGTCTCGCGATCAACTTCGGCATTCTCGCCGAGATCTTTCTGTTGAGCCTCTATTTGCAGAACGTCCGCGGCGCGAGCGCGCTCGTGGCCGGGTTCGAATTGTTTCCGCTGATGGCGATGTTCGGCATCGGCAATCTCGCGTCCGCGAAGGTCAGCGCCCGGTTCGGCGCGCGCCGCACGCTGCTCTCCGGGCTCGCGCTCGCCGCGCTCGGCAGCGTGGCGCTCGTCGGCGTCGCGGCGATGCCGTATCCGGTGCTGGCCGTCGCGATCGGCTTGGCCAACTTCGGCGCCGGTCAGGCCATTCCGGCGATGAATCTCGTCGTGATGCAGTCGGCCGATGCGGCGGACGCGAACCTTGCCGCCGCGTCGCTAAACGCGAGCCGGCAGATCGGTTCGCTCGTCGGCATCGCGATCGCATCGGTGATCCTGCACGTGATCGACGATCCGGACCGCGCGACGGCCGTCGGCTTCGCGGTGATCGCCGCGCTGTACGCGCTCGGCTTCGCGATCGTATTCCGTGCGATTCACGTTGGCGGTGCCGAGCAGCCGTAGCGAGGCGCGCACGGGTATCGACGTTCGTCGACGCATTCGGTGTATTCCGCGTATCACGCACGCACTTTTCCTCTTGCAGCGAGGGACCTCATGCAAACAGCGATTGGCCGTAAAGGACTGATTCTGGCGGGCGGCTCGGGCACCCGGCTCCACCCGCTCACGCATTCGGTATCGAAGCAATTGATGCCGGTGTACGACAAGCCGATGATCTATTACCCGCTCAGCACGATCATGCTGTCCGGCATCCGCGACGTGCTGATCATCTCGACGCCGCGCGATCTCGACGCGTTCCAGCAACTGCTCGGCGACGGCAGCCAGTGGGGCATGAGCTTTTCGTATGCGGCGCAGCCGAGCCCCGACGGTCTAGCGCAGGCGTTCGTGATCGGCGCGCCGTTCATCGGTCGCGACGCGGCGACGCTCGTGCTCGGCGACAACATCTATCACGGGCCCGCGCTGTCGTCGCTGCTGCAACAGGCCGCCGCACGGACTGCCGGCGCGACCGTGTTCGGCTATTACGTGCGCGATCCGGAGCGCTACGGCGTCGTGTCGTTCGACGCGGACGGCCGCGCGATCGACCTCGAGGAGAAACCGCGCGAGCCGAAGTCGAACTACGCGGTCACCGGTCTCTATTTCTACGACAACGACGTCGTCGAACTGGCGAAGGCGGTGCGCCCGTCCGCGCGCGGCGAACTGGAGATCACCGACCTGAATCTCGCGTATCTCGCGCGCGGCGCACTGAACGTCGAGATACTCGGGCGCGGCTACGCATGGCTCGACACCGGCACGCACGAATCGCTGCTCGACGCCGCCAATTTCATCCAGGTGATGCAGGCGCGGCAGGGCCTGCAGATCGCGTGTCCCGAGGAAATCGCGTACAGGCTCGGCTGGATCGATGCGGAGCAGCTCGAAACGCTCGCCCACAAGCTCGCGAAAAGCGGTTACGGCCGCTATCTGCTCGATCTGCTGAGCAAGGAGGTCGCCGCATGACACGGGTCATCGAAACGCCGTTGCCCGGCGTGCTGCTGATCGAACCCCGCGTGTTCGGCGATGCGCGCGGCTTTTTCGTCGAAAGCTTCCGGGCAAGCTGGCTGCGCGACGCAGGCGTCGACGCGACCTTCGTCCAGGACAACCAGTCGCGCTCGCGTCGCGGCGTGCTGCGCGGGCTGCACTACCAGCGGGTGAATCCGCAAGGCAAGCTGGTGCACGCGGCGCGCGGCGCGGTCTACGACGTCGCCGTCGACATCCGGCGCGGCTCGCCGTTCTTCGGCTGCTGGTTCGGTGCGCAGCTCGACGACGTATCGCACCGGATGCTGTGGATTCCGCCCGGCTTCGCGCACGGCTTTTGCGTGTTGTCCGACGAGGCCGACTTCGCGTACAAGTGCACGCAGTACTACGATCCCGATTCGGACGCCGGCGTGCGTTGGGACGATCCGGATATCGGCATCGACTGGCCGGATTCCGGCGCGCCGTATCAGTTGTCGGACAAGGATCGGCGGCAGCCTCCGCTCGCCGAACTGGCAGCAGGCGTCCCGGCGATGCTGCCCGCATACGGGAGTGCGCGATGACGATCGTCGTGACCGGCGCGCTCGGCCAGGTCGGCCGCGAACTGGTGTTGCGCGCGGGCGAGCAGCCGCTCGTCGGGCTATCGCGCGCCGCGCTCGACATTGCCGATGCAGGCGCGGTGCGCCGCGCGCTCGACGAACACCGGGCCGCGCTCGTGATCAATGCCGCCGGATGGACCGCCGTCGACCGCGCGGAGGCCGAACCCGATGCCGCGTGGCGGGCGAACCGCGACGGGCCCGCCGTGCTGGCCGACGCCTGCGCCGCGCTCGGGATTCCGTTGATCCACCTGTCGACCGACTACGTATTCGACGGCCGCATGCCCGGCCCGTACGCGGAAACCGCCGCCGTCGCGCCGCTCGGCGTGTACGGCCGGAGCAAGCTCGCGGGCGAGGAAGCAGTGCGCGAGCGACTGCCCGACCGTCACCTGATTCTGCGCGTCGCATGGGTGTTCGGCGCGCACGGCGGCAATTTCGTGCGCACGATGCTGCGCCTGGCGCGCGAGCGCGAGGTCGTCGGCGTCGTCGCCGATCAGTACGGCGGCCCGACGCATGCCGGTGCGATCGCCGACGCGCTGCTGACGATCGCGGCGCGATACCGGGCCGGCGAAACGCTGCGCTGGGGCACCTATCACCTGTGCGGCACGCCCGTGACGACGTGGCACGGCTTCGCCGAAACGATCTTCACCGAGGCGCGGCGCACCGGCCTCATCGACCGCGTGCCGCTGGTCCGGCCGATCCGGACCGACGCCTATCCGTTGCCTGCGCCGAGACCGGCGAATTCCGCGCTCGACTGCAGCCTCCTGCGAGAACACTTCGGGGTCGAATCGCCTTCGTGGATCGCGGGTCTCACCGACGTGTTTGCCACCTGGAAGCCAACCTCATGAGCTATCGACCGAAACATGTTCTCGTGACGGGCGGGGCCGGTTTCATCGGCGCCAATTTCGTGCGTCATCTGCTCGAAAGCGATCCGCAGGTCAGCGTCGTCACGCTGGATCTGCTGACCTATGCGGGCAGCCTCGACAATCTCGGCGACGACCTGCCGGGCGCCGATCGGCATCGGTTCGTACTCGGCGACATCTGCGACCGACCGCTCGTCGAGTCGCTGCTGCGCGACCATGCGATCGACACCGTCGTCCACTTCGCGGCCGAAAGCCACGTCGACCGCTCGATCGACGGCCCTGGCGAATTCGTCCGCACGAATGTGCTCGGCACCTGGACGCTCCTCGATGCGTGCCGCCAGCTGTGGCTGAACGATCAGAAACTCGGCCGGGCCGACGCCCTCGCGCGCCGCCGCTTTCACCATATCGGCACCGACGAGGTCTACGGCTCGCTGGGCCCCGACGACCCGCCGTTTTCCGAAACGACGCCGTATGCGCCGAACTCTCCGTACTCCGCCACCAAGGCAAGCTCGGACCATCTCGTGCGCGCCTATTTCCATACGTACGGATTGCCCGTCACCACGACGAACTGCTCGAACAATTACGGGCCGCGCCAGCACGGCGAGAAGTTCATTCCGACCGTGATCCGTCATTGCATCGAAGGCACCGACATCCCCGTGTACGGCGACGGCGCGAACGTGCGCGACTGGCTGTATGTCGACGACCATTGCCGTGCGATCGACGCGGTCATCCGGCGCGGGACGGTCGGCGAGACGTACACCGTCGGCGGCTGCAACGAATGGCGCAACGTCGACATCGTCGCGCTGATCTGTACGCTGCTCGACGCGCGACGGCCCGAACACGCGCCGCATGCGCGCCTCGTCCGGTTCGTCACCGATCGCGCCGGTCACGACCGGCGCTATGCGATCGATGCGGGGAAGCTCGCCCGCGAGCTGCAATGGCGGCCGGCGGAGAGCTTCGAAACGGGGATCGTGAAGACGCTGGATTGGTATGTATAGAGGCGGTGGCGCTCGGCACGTCGATGTCGCGCCGTGCCGAGGGTCGACGTCAATCGCCAAGCCGTGGTTGCTGATGGCATCAAACCTTTCTATTTGAAAGCTTTGCGCGGCCCGCGCCTTGCTCACCTGCAACGTGCGCAACATCCCAGGTTGCGACCAGGAGAGCAAGATGACACGTCAACAGCCACAGGCAGACAAGCAGACAGGTAACGAGAAGCCCGCGGAGAAACGCGACGATGGGCAGCAGACCTTCGAAACCGATATTTCGGAAACCGGCGAGGACGGCACCACGGTGCGTCAGGCCGAGGTTCGCGAGGACGACCTGTCCGAAGTGAAGCCGCCGTCCGGGCCGTCGCGCTGAACAGGTGGACGCGACGCGACGGCGCAGGTACGCCGCCGCGTCTTTTCCAGCGTGCCGTTGCAAATTCCGCCCTCTATCGCCGTGCCCCGATCCGCGCAACGTCGGACATGTCGGACCCCGTCATCGCGACGCCGATCATGCCGGTGCCCCGGCGATGAGTCTCCTGCAGGGCACACGCACGTAGCGACAGAATGCCGTCGCCCTCCCCCTTGAAATTCACTCGACGTATCCTATTTTAGGTATCGCTCGAGGCAGTCGCGGTTGACGCGCTGCGTGTTTCGATTTGTTAGTCAGCGACCCTGTCGCGGATGGACGAACTGGAGCGCGTGGTCCGGTTCGTCCCTTCGCATAGGGGCAACAGGAGCCAATCATGAGCGATATCTTCTTCCCTACCGATCTGCTGGCGGAATTCGACCGCCTGCAACGGCAGATGGCCAGCGTGTTCACGGGTTTTCCGGCCAGTCTGCGCGCGCCGCGGCCCGGTGCGTTTCCACCGGTCAACATCGGCAGCACCGACGACACGATCGAGATCGTCGCGTTCGCGCCGGGTCTCGACCCCGCGAAGATCGACATCTCCGTCGACCGCCGGCTGCTGACGATCAGCGGCGAGCGCACGCCGCCGGATGACGCCGCGAGCGACGACGAGCGGCGCATCTACGCGAACGAGCGCTTCATGGGCGCATTCCGCCGCGTGGTCGAACTGCCGCAGCACGCGGACCCCGACAAGATCGACGCCCGCTATACGAACGGCTGCCTGACGATCAGCGTCGGCAAGTCGGAAGCCTCGAAGCCGCGGGCGATTACCGTCCAGTAAACAGCACGACGTCACGAACGCATGACGGAGGACATCATGAGTGACACGAACACCACTGAACTGACGACCCGTTCGGCCGATACGCGAACGGCCGTGACGAACCGTGAAGCGGCTCGGCCCGACACGCCGCGCACGCGGACTGCGCCGGCCGTCGACATCGTCGAGGATGCGCACGGCATCACGTTGTACGCGGACCTGCCGGGCGTGCCGCGCGACAAGCTCGACGTGCGGGTGCACGACGGCAGCCTTGCCATCGAGGCGGAGGCCGTCGTTCCGACGCCACCGGGGCTTCGTCTGCAGCACGGTGAAGTGCAGCATCCGCACTTCTCGCGCGCATTCACGCTCAGCCCGGATTTCGACGTGTCGCGCATCGACGCGCAACTGCGCGACGGCGTGCTGAAACTGAGCATCCCGCGTCGTGAAGAAGCGAAGCCGCGGCGGATCCAGGTGACGGCGGGGTGAGTAGATGCGCCGGCGCGCTTCATCGACCCGGCGCGAAGGGCTGGCGCCTCGCTTCCGGCGCGGCGCCAGCGCGTCGTCACACATGTCGCATTTCCCTGCAGGAGGCACCTGATGCATACCGACAGGACGATCGAACATGGCGGATATACGGTCCGGGCCGTGGTGACCGACACGGAGACTGGCCGCTACTCGGCGGCGGCGATCCTCACGGATCGCGACGGTGAAACCCGGACGCTCGGCGTCGACGGCGACTTCGCCGATAGCCGCGAAGCAAGCGACCAGGCGCTCGAACTCGCGCTCGCATGGATTCAGCGGCGGTCGGTAGTGTCTGACCGGTATGTGAGACGAAATCGAACCGGGTCGAGCCGCAATTCGGATCGCGTACCTCGCGCATGACGAAAAGCGTGACGCAGATTGCGCTCGCGACGGCTGTCGACCGCCGACCGATCACCCGACCCACGACCGGATATTCGCGCGCATCGCGCCAGCCGAGATCCCGTAGCGCTCGTGCAACGTCGGCAGCGCACCCGCGGCGAGGTACGCATCCGGCAGCGCGATCTGCCGGAACGGCACCGCCACGCCGGCCGCGAGCAATGTGGTCGCGACCGCTTCGCCGAGTCCGCCGATCGTCGTATGGTTCTCCGCGACGACGACCATGCGCCCTTTGCGCGCGGCCTCGCGGACGATGGTCGCCGTGTCGAGCGGCTTGATCGTCGGCACGTGCAGCACGGCGACGTCGACGCGATCGGCTTCGAGCGCCTTCGCCACCTCGAGCGCACGCATCGTCATGATCCCGGACGAGATCAGCAGCACGTCGTTGCCGTCGCGCAGCAGCTTGGCCTTGCCGAGTTCGAAGCGGTAATCGTATTCGTCGAGCACGGCCGGCACGTTGCCGCGCAGCAGACGCGCATACACCGGCCCCTTGTGCGCGGCGATGGCCGGCACCATCTGTTCGATGTCGAGCGCGTCGCACGGATCGATCACGGTCATGTTCGGCATCGCGCGCATCAGCGCCAGATCCTCGGCGGCCTGATGGCTCGGCCCGTAGCCGGTCGTGAGCCCCGGCAACGCGCAGATCAGCTTCACGTCGAGATTGTCCTCGGCGATCGCCTGATGAATGAAGTCGTACGCGCGGCGCGTCGCAAACACCGCATAGGTCGTGACGAACGGCTGCGCGCCTTCGTGCGCGAACCCGGCGGCGGCCCCCATCAGCAACTGCTCGGCCATGCCCATCTGGTAGTAACGCTCGGGGAAGGCCTTCGCGAAGATATGCAGGTCGGTGTACTTGCCGAGATCGGCCGTCATCCCGATCACGCTGCCGTTCGTGCGTGCGAGTTCGGTCAGCGCATGGCCGAACGGTGCGGAGCGGGTCACCTGCCCTTCCGCGGCGATGGACGCGATCATCGCCGAGGTCTTCAGGCGCGGCTTTTTATCGACGGTGCTCATGCGTGTCTCCCTGCTTCGAGTGCGTCGAGCGCGAGTTGCCACTCGTGCGCATCGACCCGGATGAAATGGTTTTTCTCGCGTGCTTCGAGGAACGGCACGCCGCACCCCATCTTCGTGTCGCAGACGATGATCCGCGGCTGCGGCGCGTCATGTCGGCGCGCGCTGTCGAACGCGTGTTTCACCGCGTCGATGTCGTTGCCGTCCACGCGCTGCACGTACCAGCCGAATGCTTCGAGCTTGTCGACCAGCGGCTCGAACGCCATGACCTGCGTCGACGGGCCGTCGGCCTGCTGGTTGTTCACGTCGACGACCGCGATCAGGTTGTCGAGCTTCCAGTGTGCGGCCGACATCAGCCCTTCCCAGATCGCGCCTTCGTCGAGCTCGCCGTCGGAAAAAAGCGTATAGACGAACGCATCCGAGCCCTTGCGCTTCAGCCCCAGACACCGGCCGACCGCGATCGTCAGCCCCTGCCCGAGCGAGCCGCCGGACATTTCCATGCCGGGCGTGTAGCTCGCCATGCCGGACATCGGCAAGCGGCTGTCGTCGCTGCCATAGGTTTCGAGTTCCGCGGCCGGCAGGATGCCGGCTTCGAACAGCGCCGCGTACAGCGCGATCGCGTAGTGCCCGTTCGACAGCAGGAAGCGGTCGCGCCCTTCCCAGTCGGGATCGTCGGCGCGATAGCGCATCGCGCCGAAATACGCGACGGCCAGCACGTCGGCGATGTCGAGCGCCTGGCCGACATAGCCCTGCCCCTGCACTTCGCCCATCAGCACGGCGTTTCGTCGGATGCGGTACGCGCGCTCGGCGAGCGGGACCGCGTCATGGATGGTTTCGGTAGCCATCGATTGCTCCAGTATCAGGTCGGAAGGAATGCAAATGAATCGGCGGTTGTCAGCGGTTCACGGATCGGGGCACGAGGAACACGAGCAGCGCACCGGCCGTGATCGCGACGGAGATGAACACGAGCCCCGCGGTGGATTTGCCGGTCAGGTCGTTCAGCCAGCCAACGATCGCCGGCGAGAAGAAGCCCGCCAGGTTCGCGAAGCAGTTGACCGCGGCGATGCCCGCCGCTGCCGACATCCCGCCCAGCAACGCGGTCGGCAGCGACCAGAACTGCGACGACGACGCGAGGATGCCGGCGGACGCGATGCTCAGGCACACGATCGACGCGCCGACGCTGCCGAGCATCGGCAACGTGGCGAAGCCCGCCGCCGCGACCAGCATCGGCACGGCGAGATGGAAGCGGCGCTCGCGGCGACGATCCGCGCTGATGCCGATCAGCGGCAGCGCGACGATCGCGCACGCATACGGAATCGCGGTGAACAGGCCGACCCACAGCGGATCGGCCACGCCGGCCTTGCGAATGATCGTCGGCAGCCAGAACGTGAGGCCGTACTGCCCGAGCACCACGCAGAAGTAGATCGCGGCCATCAGCCACAGCCGGCGATCCGCGACGAACGTCCGAATCGACACATGGGCGGTGGTGTGCGCGGCATCGGCCAACACGTTGCGTGCGAGCAAGGCTTTTTCGGCGTCGGTCAGCCATTTCGCGCCGGCAATGCCATCGTCGAGATACAGCAGGATCGCGAAGCCCAGCACGAACGAAGGCAGCGCCTCGAGCAGGAACAGCCACTTCCAGCCGGCCATCGACATCGCGCCGTGCAGCGCATGCATGATCGCGCCCGACAGCGGCCCGCCGATGATCCCGGCGAGCGGAATCGCCATGAAGAACAGCGACAGCGCCTTCGCGCGCCGCGCCGACGGGAACCAGTACGTGAGATACAGGATCACGCCCGGCGCGAAGCCGGCTTCGGCGACGCCGAGCAAGAACCGCAGCGCGTAGAACGCAGCGGGCGACTTGACGAACACGAAGCTCGCCGAGATCACCGCCCACGTCAGCATGATGCGCGCGAGCCAGCGGCGCGCGCCGACGCGATGCAGGATCAGGTTGCTCGGCACCTCGAACAGGAAATAGCCGAGGAAGAAGATGCCGGCGCCCATCCCGTAGACCGTCTCGCTGAAGCGCAGGTCGTTGAGCATCTGCAGTTTCGCGAAGCCGACGTTGACGCGGTCGAGATACGCGCCGAGGTAGCACAACATCAGGAACGGGATCAGCCGTCGCGCGACCTTCGCGTAGGTGGCCGCTTCGAACGTCTGCGCGTCGTTCCGTTGCAGAGGCTCGCCCTGGACTGGCGATGCGGGGTACTTTGCTCTCATCCTTGTCTCCTGCCATGGCCCCGGGTTGTCCCGGGTGCATGATGGTCGGCGCCGCGTATCGGGCGGCGCCGTTCTCAGTGAATCAGCATCCCGCCGTTGACGTCGAGCGTGATGCCCGTCAGGTAGCTCGACAGGTCGCTCAGCAGGAACAGGCACGCATGCGCGACGTCGGCGGCCTCGCCGAGCCGGCCGAGCGGAATGCCCTTGATGATGTCCTCGCGCATGTCGGGCGTCAGCTTGTCGCCGGTGATGTCGGTCTGGATCAGGCCCGGCGTGATCGAATTGACGCGGACCCGGTCGGCGCCGAATTCGCGCGCCATCGCCTTCGCGAGGCCGAGCACGCCGGCCTTGGCGGCGCTGTAGTGCGGGCCGCCGAAGATGCCGCCGCCGCGTTGTGCGGACACCGACGACATGCAGACGATGCTGCCGCCGCGCTGCGCCTGCATCGCGGGCAGCACCGCTTGCGACATGTACAGCGTGCCGCGCAGGTTCACGTCGACGATCGCATCGAAATCACGCGCCGAGATATCGAGCGTGCGCACGGGCTGCGTGATGCCGGCGTTGTTCACGAGGCCGTCGATGCGGCCGAAGTGCTCAAGCACCGCGCGGGCTGCGGCCGCGCACGCGTCGCGGTCGGTCACGTCGCAGGCGAGGCCGAGATGGCCGGCGCCGAGTTCGGCGGCGGCCGCTTCCGCGTCTTCGCGGCGCAGGTCGAGGATCGCCACGCGTGCGCCGTGCGCGGCCAGCGCGCGGGCCGTGGCCTTGCCGATTCCGCGCGGCGATGCGGCGCCGGTGACGATGATGGTCCTGTTGTCGAGCAACATCGCTTGTCTCCTGTGTTGATGTGTTGTGTACCGAGTGTCGGCTTACTGGACACCCGCATCAACGCGGAAACGCTCAGCCATAGTTGAGAAAATTTCAGATGACGGCGCGCGGGCCGCCGATGCTGCGACGCAAAATCCCGTATGCGCCGGCGGACGCGCCGCTCAGTTCGCCCCGCCGTGCGCCGCGACCTCCCGCTCGATCCACGCAAGGAAGCGCTTCACGCGCGGCAGTTCCGCGTTCTGCCGCGGGTAAACGAGATGATGCGCGCCGACTTCGACCGCATGGGCGTCGCCGAACACCGGCACCAGCAGCCCTTCGCGGATCTTCACCGACGCGAGCATCAGGCTTTCGAGCGCGATGCCGAGGCCGAGCGCGGCGGTTTCGAGCGACATGTACGAACGGTCGAACGAAAAATCGAAGGTCTTCTGCGCCGCCAGCGGCACGCCGGTCCGGCCGAACCACTGCTTCCACTGGACCAGCGGCGTTTCGGAATAGATCAGCCGGTGCGCGAGCAGGTCGTCCGGCGCGTTCACCGGATGCCGTTCGAGATAGCGCGGCGACGCGAGCGGCGCGATGAACTCGCCGCGCACGGTCCGGACCTCGAGGTTGTCCCAGTTGCCGTAGCCGTGCCGGACGTCGATATCGTAGAAACCGTTCGAGAACGACACGTTTTCGTACGAGCACGCGAGGTTCAGCTGAATATCGCCGTTCGCCTCCTGAAACGACGACAGCCGCGGCAGCAGCCACATCAGCCCGAAGCTCGGGCTCGAATGCACGCGCAGGATATCGACCTCGGTTCGGCTCGACGCGCGCTCGGTCGCGCGGCTCAGGTCGGCGAGCGAGCCGGTGACGTCGGCCAGGTAGCGTTCGCCGGTCGGCGTGAGGACGAGGCCGCGCCCCGAACGCTGAAACAGCGGCTGCCCGATCTGCGATTCGAGATTGCTGAGCTGATGACTGACGGCGGATGCAGTCAGGCCGAGCTCTTCCGCCGCGCGGTTCACGCTTTTGGTCCGGGCGACGCTTTCGAACGCGATGATGGCCTTGAGCGGCGGAATGCGCATGCTGGAATCCGTTGAAGAGAGCGGCCCGGCGCTGCGCCAGCGCTGGCGCATTACCCGCCCAAAAGCGATACGGTACATCAGGAAGCGGCGTCGGGCGGCCCGATTCGCGGCTCGGCCCGCGCGATTCCGGCCGGCCGTGCCGCACACCGCGCCGCGCCAACGCGGCGGCATCGACGACGCGACACGCATGACGCCCACGGAATCATGCAAAATGCTGCGCATCTGAATGGCGGAGTTTGACCGGTGGGCATCAATTTCGATTTGACGGACTTGCAGGCGTTTCGCGCGGTCGTGGAAACCGGCAGTTTCCGCAAAGCGGCCGAAGCGGTCAGCCTCTCCCAGCCTGCGTTGAGCCGCCGGATCGACAAGCTCGAAGACGCGCT
The DNA here is from genome assembly GCF_902833155.1 of Burkholderia sp. BCC1047. NCBI lineage: Bacteria > Pseudomonadati > Pseudomonadota > Betaproteobacteria > Burkholderiales > Burkholderiaceae > Burkholderia > Burkholderia sp. BCC1047. Next base: position 16,264 of record NZ_CADFEH010000046.1, read on the forward strand.
CGGCGTGCGGCTCTTCGAGCGCACCACGCGCCGTGTCGCGCTCACCACCGTCGGCCGCGTGTTCGCGCAGAGTGCCGAACAGCTGCTCGACGATCTCGACGCCGCGCTGCTTGGCATCCGCGACGTGTCGTCGAGCCGCCTGGGCCATGTGACGATCGCGTGCGTGCCGTCGGTCGCCTACTATTTCCTGCCGCCCATCATCGCCCGCTATCATCAGCGCTTTCCGCGCATCCGGGTGAAGCTGCTCGACGCCAGCGCCAACGAAGTGCTGGGCGCCGTCATCAGCGGCGAGGCGGATTTCGGCGTGAGCTTCATCGGCAGCCAGGAGGCGGAGGTCGAGTTCAAGGTGCTGCTCCAGGAGCGGTTCGTCGCCGCCTGTCGCCGCGACCACCCGCTCGCGCGCAAGAAGCGCGTGACCTGGAACGAGCTTTACGAGCACGATTACGTGTCGGTGGACAAGACGTCCGGTAATCGCCTGCTGCTCGACCAGGCCCTGGCGGCCGTCGCGCCGCGCAAGCCGAGCGTCTGCGAGGCGCGCCACGTCACGACCCTGCTCGGGCTGATCGAGGCCGGGCTCGGCGTCGCCGCGGTGCCGTCGATGGCGATGCCGGGGCATGACCATCCTGTCCTCACGAGCGTGCCGCTCGTCGAGCCGGCCGTGAAGCGGCGCGTGGGCATCGTCAAGCGGCGCGGCCGCTCGCTGACGCCGGCCGCCGAGGCGTTTCACCGGATGATCGTCGACGCGAAGCGCGGCGACGCCGCCAGCGGCACATCGGCATGACGACGACGGAACGGAAACGAAGGAAGGCTGCATCGTGAGGTGGACCCGGCTGTTCAAATCGCTTTACGTGCAGGTCCTGCTCGCGATGATGCTCGGCATCGGCATCGGTCACGTGTGGCCGGCGGCGGGCGCGATGCTCAAGCCGCTCAGCGACGCGTTCGTCGCGCTCGTGAAGATGACCATCGCGCCGATCGTCTTTTGCACGATCGTGTCGGGCATCACGTCGCTGTCGAACGGGCGGGCCATCGGCCGCACGATCGTGCGCGCACTGGCGCTTTTCTATCTGTTGACGGCCGCCGCGCTCGCGTTCGGGCTCGTCGCCGCCTACGTGCTGCAACCGGGCGCCGGCATGCACATCGACGTCCGTCATCTGGATGCGAGCATCCTCGCGCCGTATGCGAAGCATGCGGAGCCGCGCAGCCTGGTGGCGTTCGCGCTCGGCGTGATCCCGGACACGATGCTCGGCGCGTTCGCGACCGGCGAAGTGTTGCCGGTGCTGCTGCTGTCGCTGTTGTTCGGCTTCTCGCTGAATGCGCATCCGCGCGCCGCCCGGCCTGTGCTGGCGCTGATCGACGGCATCGCCCAGGTCGTCTTTCGCGTGCTCGCGATGATCATGCGGCTCGCGCCGCTCGGCGCATTCGGTGCGATGGCGTTCACGGTGGGCCGCTTCGGGATCGGCTCGGTCGGCTCGCTTGCGAAGCTGATGGTGTGCTTCTACGTAGCCTGCGCGCTGTTCGTCGCGCTGGTGCTCGCCCCGCTCGCGCGACTGCACGGCTTCGCGCTGTGGCGGCTTCTGCGCTACCTGCGCGAGGAGTTGCTGATCGTGCTCGCGACCTCGTCCACGGAGCCGGTGCTGCCGCGCCTGATCGTCAAGCTGGAAGCGCTCGGCTGCGACAAGGGCGTCGTGGGGCTCGTGCTGCCGGCCGGCTATTCGTTCAATCTGGACGGCACCGCGATCTATCTGACGCTCGCCGCGTTGTTCATCGCGCAGGCCTGCGACGTCCCGCTTTCCGCGCCGCAGGTCGCGACGATGCTCGCGATCATGCTGGTCACGTCGAAAGGGGCGGCCGGCGTGTCCGGCAGCGGGCTCGTCGCGCTGGTCGCGACGCTCGCCGTGATGCCCGACCTGCCGGTCGCCGGGGTCGCGCTGCTGGTCGGCATCGACCGCTTCATGTCGGAGGCGCGCGCGCTGACCAGCGTGATCAGCAACGCGTGCGCGGTGATTTTCGTGTCGGTGTGGGAAGGTGCGTGCGACCGGGCGCGTCTGGTGCAGCGGCTCGCGGCGGCCGGGCCGGCCTTGCCGGACGCGGCCGATGAAGGCAGTGCCGCGGCAGACGGCGGCGGCGGGCGTGACGGGAAGACGATCTGATGCGCGCCTTCCCGTCGATCGGATTCAGTGCGCGGACACGGAATCCAGGCCGGTCGACTTCACGTCGGCCTGCACGTCGGGCGACGCAAGATAGTCGAGCAGCGCCTTCGCTTCCTGCGGATGCTGCGCGCCGACCGGGATGCCGGCGGCGAAGCGCGTGACGGACTGCAGCGATTCGGGGATCTTGCCGACGAAGGTTGCGCCCTTGACGGGCAGCAGCTCGCTGACCTGCTGGAAGCCGATTTCGTAGTCGCCGTTCGCGACGACCGACGCCACCGGAATCCGCGGGATCATCTTCGCCTTCGACTTCACCTGTTCCTCGATCCCGAGCTTCTTGAACAGTTCGCGTTCGATGTACACGCCGCTCGCGCTGTCCGAATAGGCAATCGATTTCGCGTGCAGCAGCACCTGCTTGAGGCCGTCGGCGGTGCTGATGTCGGGCTTGGCCGCCCCGTCGCGCACGACCATGCCGATGCGCGAGTCGGCCAGATCGACGCGGGATTCGGGGATGACCTTGCCCTGCTTGATCAGATCGTCCAGCGCGTAGCCGACCATGATCACGGCGTCGGCGGGCTCGCCGCGCGCGAGCCGGTTCGGAATCGCTTCGGGCGACTTGCCCATCGACGGGCCGAGCGCGGTCGCGAGCGTATTGCCCGTCGTGGACGCGAACCGCGGGCCGAGCACCTTGTACGCGGCGGTGAAGCCGCCCGAGCTCATCACGTGCAGTTCGGCGGCCTGGACGTTGGCCGCGACGGCCGCGGTGGCGACGAGCGCGGTCGCGCAGTATTTCAGGAGCAGGTTTCTCATGGTCGGGGTCGTGCGGATGCGTGGGTGTGAATGAACGTTGCGGATCGGCCGGACATCAATGCGCGGGCGTCAACGTCGCCGTGCGGTGACGATACAGCGCGAACGTCGCGAGCAGCGCGCACACCGCGGCGAAGCTCATCCAGTAGCCCGGTGCGGCCTTGTCGCCCGTCGCGTGAATGAGCGCGGTCGAGATGGCCGGCGTGAAGCCGCCGAACACGGCCGTCGCGAGGCTGTACGCGAGCGAGAAGCCCGCGACGCGCACCTGCACCGGCATCACTTCGGTGAGCGCGACGATCATCGCGCCGTTGTAGATCCCGTACATGAACGACAGCCAGAGCAGGACGAGCAGCATGTTGACGAACGACGGCGCGTGAGCGAGGAACGACAGCGCCGGATAGGCGGTCACGACGGTGAGCATCGTCATGCCGACCAGCAGCGGCCGGCGGCCGATCCGGTCGGACAGCGCCCCGCCGATCGGCAGCCACACGAAGTTCGACACGCCGACGCACAGCGTCACGAGCAGACTGTCGGCGGTGCTCAGATGCAGCACGGTCTTGCCGAAGGTCGGCGCGTAGACGGTGATCAGATAGAAGCTCGTGGTGGTCATCGCGACCAGCATCATGCCGGCGATCACGACGCCCCAGTTCTGGACCAGCGTACCGAACACTTCCTTCATGCCCGGACGATGCTTGCGGGCCTTGAACTCCTGGGTTTCCTCCAGGTTGCGGCGCAGCATGAAGATGAACGGCACGATCATGCAGCCGACGAAGAACGGCACGCGCCATCCCCAAGCGCCGATCTGCGATGCGCTCAGCCACTGATTGAGCGCGAAGCCGAGGCCCGCCGCGATGACGATCGCCACCTGCTGGCTCGCCGATTGCCAGCTCGTGAAGAAGCCCTTGCGGCCCGGCGTCGCGAGTTCGGCCAGATAGACCGACACGCCGCCCAGTTCCGCGCCCGCGGAGAAGCCCTGCAGCAGCCGGCCGATCAGCACGAGCACGGGCGCGAGCAGCCCGATCGTCGCGTAGCCGGGCACGAACGCGATCAGGATGGTGCCGCTCGCCATGATCGACAGCGTGACGATCAGGCCCTTGCGGCGGCCGACCTCGTCGATGTACGCGCCCAGCACGATCGCGCCCAGCGGGCGCATCAGGAAGCCGGCGCCGAACACGGCGAAGGTCATCATCAACGATGCGAATTCGCTTTGCGTGGGGAAGAAGACGTTGGCGATCTGCGTGGCGTAGAAGCCGAACAGGAAGAAGTCGAACTGCTCGAGAAAATTGCCGGCCGTGACGCGAAAGATCGCGGCGGCCTTCGAGCGTTCGGCCGGAAGGCTGGACGAGGGGTGCATCTGGGTGTCTCCTGAAAATCCTGGAATACGCGGGAGGGGCTGATCGATTGTCGTTTTCCGGCATGTTGGCGCGGTATCGATCAAACGATAAGTGCAATCTTTGGAACGATTGATGCAGGATAGTTATCAATCGACGCGATCTGCGAGGAGCCGGCCGCGCCCGGGCCGTATCGCCGCATGACCGCATGACCGCATGGCCGCACACGTTTGCGTCGTCGCGTCGGTCCGAGGGCGTGGATGGGCTGTCGACGGGCGGCCATGCCGGCCTCGATTTTTCATTAACCGTGCCGTTAACAGGGATTGGATCCGCGCCGGCGCAGTTGCAGCCGGCATCTGAAAACGAGCGCGAGCATGCCCGCATTCACTTCGATCGAGAAAATCGCCGACTGGGCCGGACGCCACCCGTTCGTCGTCGGCGCGTTGGGCACGCTGATGTCGCTCGCGGCGCTCGCGATCAGCGCGGTGACGCTGTGGGTCGCGCGCAGCGAAGTCGTCGAGCATGCGCACGAGACGTCGCGCAACGTCGCGGCCGTGCTCGCGAGCCAGATCGCGAGGACGGTCGAAACGTCGAACAACGCGCTGATCGCGCTGGCGGCCGACCTCGGCAAGCCGGCCGTGCAGCGCATGGACGCCGGATTGCGGCACGACCTGCTGTTCGAGCGCACCGCCGCGCAATACGTGACCGGCATGGGCGTGACCGACAGTAGCGGCCGGCTGACCGACGGGTGCTGCAGCACGACCCACCGCTGGGACTTCGCCGATCGCGACTACTTCAAGGTCCATCGCGATGCGGACAACGTCGGACTCTACGTCTCCCAGCCCTATCGCGCACGCTCGCGCGGCGGCAAGGAATCCATCGCGCTGTCGCGACGCATCGAGCGGCCGGATCATGCATTCGACGGGATCGCGGTCGTCGCCGTCGATCTCACCTACTTCGAGCAGTTGCTGTCCCGCCTCGATGTCGGGCCGAACGGGGTCAGCGCGATCGTGCGGGCGGACGGCACGATCCTCGCGAGAAACCCGTCGTTGAACGAAGGCCAGATGAACCTCCTGCGTCGCTCGACATCCTTCAAGCGGATGGTAAACAGCGAATCCGGCTTCTATCCCGCGCGTTCGAGCATCGACGGCATCGTGCGCTTGTATACCTACCAGCGGATACCGGGCACCCCGTTGATCGCGGTCGTCGCGCCGGCCGAAAACGACGTGCTGGCCGGCATCCGGCGCCTGTCGTGGACGGTCGGCGTGTCGGCATCCGTGATCTGCGCATTGTTCGGTGCGGTGGTCTGGCTGCTGGCCTTCGCGTTGCGCGACAATTTCCGCAAGCAGACGCTGCTGACCGATCTCACGCGTACCGATCCGTTGACCGGCCTGCGCAATCGTCGCGCGCTCGATACCGCGCTGGTCGACGAATGGGAGCGGCTGCAGCGCGGCAGCGGCGGCACCCTGTCGGTGCTGTTCATCGACGCCGATCACTTCAAGCAGTACAACGACCGCCACGGGCACGCGCAAGGCGACACCGCGCTGCGCTTTCTCGCCGAATGCATCCGCGCGCATACGCGGCGGCGCGGCGACCTCGCCGCGCGCTACGGCGGCGAGGAATTCGTCGCGGTATTGCCCGATACGGATGAAAGCGGCGCCGCGCGGGTCGCCGAAGCGATTCGCCGCGAAGTCGAACGCAACCGGCTCGACGGGTTTGCGGAAACCGTGCCGGCTTTCACCGTCAGCATCGGCTGTGCGACCGGCCGGCGCGCGCGACATGCGTCCATGCTCGCGCTGACGCACCAGGCGGACATGGCGCTCTACCGCGCGAAGCGCGAAGGCCGGAATCGCGTGTGTTGCGCGCAGCCCGAGCCGGCGTGAACGCGGCGGTTCGAATCGGGACGGACGGCGGCACGCGCGCTGCCGATCGCGACGGCATTCCGCTCAGGACATCGCGGCGACGCGCGTACGCTGCCGCGACCGTGGCCGTTTCACTGCCCGGGTTCGATATACGCGGCCAGTTCTTCCGGCTCACCTGACGGAAACTCGTCCTTCAGGTGATCGAGAAACGCGGACACGCGCGTGCTCAATAACCGCCTGGACGGATACAGCGCCCACAGCGCGATATCGGACGCCGGCACGTCGCCCCAACTGACGAGCGTGCCGGCGGCCAGGTCGCGGCTCACGAGCGACGCCGGCAGGCACGCGGCGCCCAGGCCGAGGCGGACCGTATCGCGCACCATGCTCAGCGACGACAGCCGTGCCACCGGGTCGATCGGGATGCGCGCCGTCCCGGCCGGCCCGATGACCTCCCAGGCAGCGCGCGTGTCGTTCGAGCCGCGCACCACGGCCGGTGCGGGCGCATCGCCGCCCGGCCGCGCCAGCTCGGGCCGCGCGACGACGACCAGCCGGTCGCGCAGGAACACGCGCCCGATCAGGCTCTCGTCGGGGTCCGGGTTCACGCGGATCACGAGGTCGTACCCTTCCTCGATCATGTCGACGGGCCGGTCTTCGGTCGTCACCTCCAGCCGGACGTCCGGGTATCTCAGCGCGAACGTCGCCACCAGTTTCCCCATCGCGAACTGGGAAAACAGCATCGGCGCGCTGATGCGTAGCCGGCCGCGCGGCCGCTCGCTCCCCGCTGCGATCGCCGACGCGCTGTCGGCCAGCTCCGCGAGCAGCGCGCCCGTCCGCTCGTAGAGCGCGCGCCCTTCTTGCGTGAGCTTCACGCCGCGCGAGCCGCGCTCGAACAGACGCAGCGACAGGCTGTTCTCCAGTTCCGCGACGCGGCGCGACAGCGTCGCCTTCGGGCGATCCGCGACCCGCGCGGCCTCCCCGAAGCTGCCATGGCGGGCGACGAGATTGAAATCGGCGAGAGCGAGCAGGTCCATGTGTTCCACCAGTGAGACGATATGTCTATTTATCACATCTTCCGGATCATCGGTGGATCACCTAACTTACGTGGGCAGTCAATCCCATCGTTATCTCAGGAGTGAACATCATGACCATTCTCGTTACCGGCGCCACCGGCCGTATTGGCCGCCAGGTCGTCCGTCAACTCGTCGATCGCGGCGCCGACGTGCGCGTGCTGGTGCGCGATCCGGCCAAGGCCGATTTTCCGGCGGCGGTGACCGTCGCGCAGGGCGACATGCTCGACGTCGACGCGCTGCGGGCAGCCTTCTCCGGCGTGCGCACGCTGTTCCTGCTCAACGGCGTGGCGGGCGACGAATTCACGCAGGCGCTGATCGCGCTGAACCTGGCCCGCGAAGCGGGCATCGAGCGCGTCGTCTATCTGTCGGTCCTGCACGCCGACCGCTTCGTGAACGTGCCGCACTTCGCGGTGAAATTCGGCGCCGAGCGGATGATCGAGCAAATGGGCTTCAGCGCGACGATCCTGCGGCCCGCGTATTTCATGGACAACGAATCGATGGTCAAGGACGTGATCGTCGGGCACGGCGTGTATCCGATGCCGATCGGCGGCAAGGGCGTCGCGATGGTCGACGTGCGCGACATCGCGGAAGTCGCGGCGATCGAGCTGATCCGCCGCAACGATGCGCCGGGCAAGCTGCCGGTCGACACCATCAACCTGGTGGGCCCCGACACGCTGACCGGCACGCAACTGGCGTCGATCTGGTCGGACACGCTTGGCCGTCCGGTTGCGTATGGCGGCGACGATCCGACGCCGTTCCAAGACAATCTGGCGACGTTCATGCCGAAATGGATGGCGTACGAAATGCGGCTGATGGCCGAGCGCTACGTCAGCGACGGGATGGTGCCGGAAGCCGGCGACGTCGAGCGGCTGACCGCGATCCTCGGCCGGCCGCTGCGGACGTATCGCGACTTCGTGGCCGCGCTCGCGCGTTGAGTGCGATGCCGAACGTTCATGCGTCAGGCGGCAGTGCAGGCAGTCGCCAAGCGGTTGAACCGGCCGCGCGCGCGGCCGGTTCGTCGCGATCGCCATGCTGTCGCCGGCGACGCGATCACGTGGCGGAGCGACGTGCGCGGCGGCCGACGGCTACAACATCGCCTGACTGACCAGCCCGTACAGCCCGAATGTCGGGTCGGCCGCACCGTCGTGCGCGGCGGCCGGCGCGTTGCGAACCATCTTCGAACAGGCATCCACCTGCTTCAGTCCCTGTTCGCTCAACCAGTCCGGCAAACTGCTGCCGTCAGGCACATCGATACGCACGAATTCGCCGTCGCGTTTCGTCAGCCAGTAGCCGATCAGCGCCTTCGCGTGCGCATCGTCGCTCGAACGCGGCGCGACCACCGGACCGACCACGTCACCGCGACCGAAGCGCCGCAGCACCGAAAACCCGACGATCTCGCCGTCGCGTTCGAGCACGACGCTTTCGCCCCGCTTCTGCAACGCGGACAACAGCGCTTCGCGTTCGAGGCCGGACGCACGCGCGTCGAGTTCGACCAGGCGCGGCCAGTCGGCCGGCGAACCCGCACGCAGCCGCTCGCCTTCGGGCACGGCAACGGCGGCGGGCCGCTCCACGTTCCCCTGATATTGGCCCAGCGAGCCGCACACGGCGAATCCCAGTTTCTCGTAGAGCGGCCGACCGGCCGGCGTCGCGTGCAGAAACGTGATGCGAGGGCCGAGTTCGTCCAGGAGCGTCTCCATCAGTTTGCGGCCGATTCCGCGGCCCTGATGCGCGTCGGACACGATCACATGCCCGATCGCCGCGCGATCCGCACCGTACTTCCAGCACATCGCCGTGCCGATGACCACGCCGTTTTCCTCGGCCGCGAACGCGGTCGACGTTTCCGCGGAAAACTGCCAGTCTTCCGCCCGGAACGGCCAGCGAAGTGCGATGGAAAGGGCGTGGGCGGCGGGGACATCCGCCGCGGTGAATCTCCGGTAGTGAAGTGCCGACGTTGCGCGTTGCTCCTTCACTTCAGGTTCCTGGTTCATCAAGCAGTCCTCTTGATTGGTGGGGCGTGCGACACGGCACGTCAGAAAAATAGGCGGCGATCACATCGAAGCGGCGATGAATTGCACGGTTCTCGCCGGCTGGCGTGGACGCCCGACGATCCGGGAGCTCGCGTTCCCCAGACCTGACGCCCGATCAACCAGGCGTCAGCCGGTCTCAACGCCGCTGCGACACATCACGGCGATCGCGCGAAGTAATGCTGCGCCAGCGCGACCCAATAGCGGACGCCGGCCGGAATGATGTCATCGTTGAAGTCGTACTTCGGGTGATGCAGCGACGGTGCGCTCGCACCGTCCTGCGCATTGCCGATCAGCACGTACGCGCCCGGCCGTTCCTCCAGCATGAAACCGAAGTCTTCGGACGTCATGTTCGGCGGCACGTTGGGAGACAGGCGTTCGTCGCCGAACGTGTCACGAATCACCGCTTCGCATAGCGCCGTCTCGGCCGGCGTGTTGACCGTCGCCGGGTAGTACTGAAAAAACTCCACGTCGACCTGCGCGCCATAGGCCCCCGCGAGGCCTTCGCACGCGAGCCGCACGTCGTGCTGCAGCTTCTGCTGCAACGCCGACGACAGCGTGCGGATCGTGCCGCGCAGCTCGGCGGTGTCGGGAATCACGTTGTCCGTCGTGCCCGCATGGAACATGCAGACGGAAATGACCGCCGGGTCGACGGGGTCCTTGTGCCGTGCGGCGATCGTCTGACACTGCAGCACCATCGAGCACGCGAGCGGCACCGGATCAATGCCCAGATGCGGCTGTGCCGCGTGCGCGCCCTTGCCCGTCACCGTGATCCTGAAGCGCGAGCCCGCGGCCATGATCGGGCCCGTACGCAACCCGAAATGCCCGGCCGGCAGACCGGGCCAGTTGTGCATGCCGAATACCGCTTCCGTCGGGTATTGCTCGAACAGCCCGTCGTCGATCATCTTGCGCGCGCCCGCGCCGCCCTCTTCGCCCGGCTGAAACACGAAATGGATGGTGCCCGGCAACTGCGGCAGTTCCTTCAGCACGCGCGCGGCGCCGAGCAACATCACGGTATGGCCGTCATGGCCGCACGCATGCATGATCCCGTGCGTGCAGGACGCGTGAGCGAAATCGTTCGCTTCGTGGATCGGCAATGCGTCCAGGTCGGCGCGCAGCACGATGCCGCGGCGCGGATCCGCGCCGGGCAGGCTCGCGACGACGCCCGTGCCGCCGAGCCCGCGCGACACCGCATAGCCGAGCGCCTCGAGCTCGCGGGCGACGACGTTGGCCGTCCGGTGTTCTTCGAATCGCAACTCGGGATGCGCATGCAGGTCGCGGCGCAGCTTCGCCCAGTGCGCGTGATGCGTTTGCAACGATGTGTCGGGAATCACGGGGTTGTCCAATTTCGGTACCTTCGGAATGTAGCGGGCTTCCAACTGTACTGCCTGCGCGAATCGCGCGCTGCGGCTGCGTCAGTCGTAATAGCCGACGATCGACTTGATCTCCATGTATTCCTCCATCCCTTCGATCCCGTACTCGCGGCCGTTGCCCGACTGCTTGTACCCGCCGAACGGCGCCTGCGGGTCCCATGCCGGATAGTTCAGATGCACCTGCCCCGCGCGGATGCGAGCGGCCACCGCGCGTGCGCGTTCCTTGTCGGCGCCCTGCACGTGCGCGCCGAGCCCGTAGACCGTATCGTTCGCGATCGCGACCGCTTCGTCGACGGTGTCGTAAGGCAGGATCGCGAGCACCGGGCCGAAGATCTCCTGCTGCGCGATCGCCATGTCGGTGCGCACGTCGGAGAAAATCGTCGGCCGCGCATAAAAGCCGCGGTCGAGCCCCGCGGGCCGGCCGGGGCCGCCGGCAATCAGCTTTGCGCGTTCGTCGATGCCCACGTCGATCATCTGCGCAACCCGCCCGAACTGCGCGCGATTGGCCAGCGGCCCGTGCGTCGTGGCCTCGTCGAACGGATCGCCGACGACGAGCGTTTGCATCGCCGCGACGGCCAGCGCCTCGACCTCGCCGAGCACCGCGCGCGGCACGATCATGCGGGTCGGCGCGCTGCACGATTGCCCCATGTTGCGGAACGCGGCGGCCACGCCGGGCGGAATCGCACGCGACAGGTCCGCATCCGGCAACACGATGTTCGGCGACTTGCCGCCCAGTTCCTGCGCGACGCGCTTGACGGTCGTCGCGGCCGCCTGCGCCACGAGCACGCCGGCGCGCGTCGAGCCGGTGATCGACACCATGTCGACCTCCGGGTGCGACGAAAGCGCCGCGCCCACCGTCTCGCCGCTGCCGCTCACGAGATTGAATACGCCGGCGGGCACGCCCGCGTCGGCGACCACTTCCGCGAACAGCAGCGCGCTGAGCGGCGACAGCTCGCTCGGCTTCAACACGACCGTGCAGCCGGCCGCGAGCGCCGGGCCGACCTTCGCGGTGATCTGATAGATCGGCCAGTTCCATGGCGTGATCAGCGCACACACGCCGATCGGCTCGCGCGCGACCGCGGTCGTTCCGCGCCGCTCGATGAACGGGTAGCGCGCAAGGTTGTCGCGTGCGACGCGGATATGTTCGGCCGCGAGCGGCACGTGCGCGCCGCGTGCATAGCCGATCGGCGCGCCCATTTCCAGCGCGAGCGCGGTGGCGAACAACTCGGCGCGCTCGCGCATCAGCGCATGGATGCGGTCGAGCACCGCCGCGCGTTCCTGCGGTGATGTCGCGGACCAGCGTGCAAACGCATTACGCGCGGCCTGCACCGCGCGGTCGGCGTCGCGCGCGCTGCCCAGCGGAATCTCGCACAGCGTGTCTTCCGTGGACGGGCTGACGACCGCGAACCGGTCGCCGCCTTCGGGCAGCACCCAGTCGCCGTCGATGAAGAAGCGATCGAGCCTTCCGGCTTGCATCAGGTGAACAACAGGGGAATTCATTGAAGAGTGTCCTTGAGTCGATACCAGGCGCCGACGAACGGCAAAAACCAGGGTTTGCCGAAGTGGCCCGGAATCGCGGGCCAGTCGAAACCGTTCCACGGGTTCAGGTCGGCGCGTCCATCCATGATCTCGGCCATCAACGTGCCCATCAGCGTGGCCATGTGCGTGCCGTGGCCGCTATAGCCCATCGAGTAGTAAACGCCGTCGCGTTCGCCCGCGCGCGGCAGCCGGTTGGCCGTCATGTCGACCATCCCGCCCCAGCAGTAGTCGATGCGTACGTCGGCCAGCTCGGGAAACACGGCGGCCATCTGCTGCCGCAGGATTGCGCCGCTCTTTTCGTCCGAACGCGGATTCGACGCGGCAAAACGCGCACGCCCGCCGAACAGCATCCGGTTGTCGGGCGTGACGCGAAAGAAATTCACGAAGTTCCTCGTGTCGGTGACCATCCGCCGCGTCGGCAGCAAGCGGTCGAGCAGGTCGTTCGGCAACGGCTCGGTGACGATGATGAACGCGCCGACCGGCACGATCCGTCGGCGCACCCAGCCGAACGGCCCGACCTGCGAAATACCGCTCGCGAGCAGCACCTGGCGCGCGCGGATGTCGCCGACCGGTGTTTGCACCGCGTACGCGCCGCCCGCTTGCCGCTTCAGGCCGAGCACCGGCGCATGCTCGAGAATATGCGCGCCACGGGCTTGCGCGGCGCGCGCGAGGCCGCGCACATAACGGCCGACGTGCATCCCGGCGCTCTTGCCGAACAGCAGCCCGCCGTGATACCGGTTCGAGCCGATCTCGTCGCGCAGTTCCGCCTTCGTGACCACGCGCGTGTCGGGATCCACGCTCGCCGCGAGCAGCGCCTGACTGCGCACGAGCTTGTCGTAGTGCTCGGGCTTCGCCGCGAGCTTCAGCTTGCCGCGGCGCACGAAATCGCAATCGATCGACTCTTCCCGGACCAGCCGCTCGACCGTGTCGACGCCCGCGTCGAACGCGAGATAGAGCCGGTTGGCCAGTTCCGTGCCGATGCGCTGCGACAGCGACGCGTAATCTTGCGCGAAGCCGTTGTTGCACATGCCGCCGTTGCGTCCCGATGCCGCCTGCCCGACGGTGCCCGCCTCGCAGACGATCACGCGCGCACCTTTCTTCGCCAGCGCGAGTGCGGCGGCCGAACCGGTGATCCCGCCGCCCACCACCACCACGTCGCAACTTCCTTCATGCAACGTCGGCGAACTGCTCGCGAATGGCTCCGACGTATCGAGCCAGTAGGAACTGAAACGCATCAGGCACTCCCAAGCTGTCCATCGCACCGCGCCGAGGCTGCGGCCCGTTCGCCGCGCCGGTCCGGACCGAAGCGCGTCGTCCGGAGACTTCCCCCGCATCAGCGCGACGGCCCTGCACTAGAAATCCGCGACCTTGCCCCATGCGGACTCGCTGAACCGGCCGGGCCGGTACGGCGCCGGGTCCACGAACGGCTCCGCACCCGACGCGAGATCGGCGATCAGGTGCCCGGCACCCGGGCCGATCCCGAAGCCGTGCCCCGAAAACCCCGCCGCGAGGATCAGCCCCGGCACGCCCGGCACTTCGCCGATACCCGGCACGCCGTCCGGCGTGCTGTCGACGTACCCGGCCCACGCGTGCGTGATCTTCGCTTCGCGCAGTTCGGGCAACAGGTCGGACGCGCGGCGGTACGTTTCGGCGACCGTCGGCATGTCGGGCTTCGGATCGAGAATGCGCACCGCTTCCATCGGCGTCGGCGCATCGAGGCGCCAGCGCTTCAACGTTTCATGGCCGCTGCGCACGCCTTCGAGGCCGCCCGGCAGCAGGTTGCGCCAGCGTTTCGCGAACATCGGCACGAATTGCGGCGCGAAGCGCAGGAACTGCGGCGTCAGGTCCACGCGCGCGCGGCCGCTGATCGCCAATGCGTAGCGTCCGTCGCAGCGGCGCGTGATGGACACGCCGGACGTGTACATCGCACCCGGCAGCGGCGTGTCGACGGGCGACACGCTCAGGATCGACTGACGGATCGACGCCTGCGGAAAGCGAATGCCGAGCTGGCGGCAGAACGACGACGCCCATGCGCCGCCGGCCATCACGACCGTCCGGGTCTTGATGACGCCGGCCTCGGTGACGACGCCCGCGACGCGGCCGCCTTCGAGCTCGATGCCGCGCGCCGCGCAATGCTGGTGAACACTGCCGCCCAACTTCATCACTGCGGCGGCCACGGCCGGCGCGGCCTTGCCCGGATCGGCCGTGCCGTCGGTCGGCGAGAACACGCCGCCCTTCCACTGCCGCCCGGTTGCCCGCCCGCGTTCGGCGGCTTGCTTGCTGTCGAGCATGTATGTGGTCACGCCCGCGGTCTTCGCGAATTCGCCCCAGCTGGCCCAGCGCGACAGCTCGGCCTCGTCATTGCTCAGATACAGCAGCCCGCAGCGATGAAAGCCGGTGTCTTCTCCGGATTCGGCGGCGAAGCGTTCCCACAGATCGATGCTCTTGCTCGCCATCGGCAACTCGCGCGCGTCGCGGTTCTGCTGGCGGCACCAGCCCCAGTTGCGGCTCGACTGTTCGGCGCCGATGCGCCCTTTCTCGACGAGCGCGACCGAGATGCCGCGGCGGGCCAGATAGTAGGCGGTGAAGACGCCGATGATGCCGCCGCCGATCACGACGACGTCGGCCGCGGCCGGCGGCGTGGACAAGGTTTCGATATGGCGCAGCGGAGGGGACATGCTCAGTCTCGTTCGGTGGAAGGTTTGACGTTCTGCATCACGTAGAACTTCGCGACGCGTTCGCTGCTTTCCCACCCGATCGACGCACCGCGCGGCACGAACAGCGCGTCGCCGGTGCCGAGCGACTGCACGCTGCCGTCGGGCGCCGCGAACCGGACGCCGCCGTCCAGCAGGAACATGAACTCGTTCGCGCGATGCGGCCGCACGATCCGGTGATACGGCGTCGAATCCCAGGTGCCCGCGCAGTACCCGGCGCCGTCGTCGGTGAACACGTTGTCGCTGCGGCATTGCGGCGCGGGGCCGAGCAGTACCTCGGCCGGCAGCGTGGCGGACGGTTTGAAGTCCGCGTCGGCGTGCAGCGCAAAGACGCCTTGTTTCGTCGGCGTCTCGCACGCTGCCGAGCAGAACGTCAGCAGCACCGGCGATGGCGCGACGATGCGCAGCGCGGTGCCGCGGCCGATCACGGCGCCTTGCCCAGGGCCGACCACCAGCGGTGCGGCCCCGGCCGCTTCGAGCGTCAACTCGCCCTGGACGACGACGAGGGTTTCGATGTGCGGAAAGCTCGGTACGTCCAGTTCGCCCACGAAGCCGATGCGCCCCGCGGCCATCGCGTCGGGGCCTTCCCACGCGATCTCGCGATGCGACGCGAACGGATCGCCCGCGCCGAGCGCCTGCTTGCGGAACGCGGTGGAAGACGGTGCGCCGTCGGCCCGGTGCAACACGAAAACTGCGGTCATTTCTGCTCCTGTACAGTGCGTGACGGATTCGTTCGAAAGCGGTCACGCGATATCGGAAATCGTCGTTCGCCGGCTCGCCTGCCGGAAAATCCTCAGCGGGGCATGTCGTCCATGCGTGTGCTTACGCCGCGTGACACGACGCATCGCGGCGTTCGGCGCGCACGCGTGTCGATGGCGTTCGCACCGGTGCGCCGCCCGTGCGGGCAACCACGTAATCGCGCGGCGTGATCCCGAGCACGCGCCGGAAATGCCGGCACAGATGGCTCTGATCGAAGAAGCCGACGTCGGTCGCGACGACCGACGGCGCGAGACCGGCGCGCAACAGGTCCTGCGCCCGCCGTATCCGCACGAGACACAGATACCGATGCGGCGACAGCCCGGTTTCGCTGCGAAAGCGCGCGGTGAAGCGCGACACGCTCAACCCGGCCACCGCCGCGAGCGTGTCGAGGTTCAGCGGCTGCGCGAACGACGCGTCGATCGTGCGCAGCACGTCGCCGATCGCCGGCGACACGGGCCGCGCGACACGCGGCGAGCCAACGAATTGCACTGTCATGTCGAATTCTCCCGGCGCGCGCTTCAATGCAGGAAATCCTGCATCCGGTAATACGCGCCGACGAGCGGCAGGAACCACGCGTGCCCGAAATGGCCGGGTATCGCCGGCCAGTCGAGCTCGCGCCACGGGTTCGACGCGGCCGCGCCATACAGCACGTCGGCCATCACGCGGCCCATGTGCACCGACATCTGCACGCCGTGGCCGCTGTAGCCCATCGAGTAATAGAGCCCGTCGTGCTGGCCCGCGCGCGGCAGCCGGTCGGCGGTGATGTCCACCAGCCCGCCCCAGCAGTAGTCGAGCCGCACGCCGGCCAGTTCCGGGAAGTAGCCGGCCATGCCGGCGCGCAGGACGTCGCCGCTCTTCGCGTCGGAACGCGGGCTCGACATCGCGAAGCGCGCGCGGCCGCCGAACAGCAGCCGGTTGTCGGGCGTCACGCGGAAGTAGTTGCCGATCTGGCGCGACGTAACGTACGCACGGCGATGCGGAAACAGCCGGTTCAGCTGCGCATCCGGCAGCGGCTCGGTCACGACGATGAAGCTGCCGACCGGCGCGATGCGTCGCCGGAACCACGCAAACGGCCCGTGCTGCGATGCGCCGGTCGCGACCAGCACGCGGTCGGCAACGATCGTGCCGCGGGTGCAGGTGACGCGGTGGCGCTCGCCGTCGAGCCGGTCGAGCTGCGTGACGGCCGCGTGCTCGACCACGCGTGCGCCGGCCCGCACGGCCGCTTGCGCGAGGCCGACGCCGAACTTGCCCATGTGCATCTGCGCGCCGTTGCGCTGCAGGAGCCCGCCGTAGAAACCGTCGGAGGCGATTTCGTCGCGGATCCGCGACGGCTCGATCAATTCGATATCCGGATCGACGTCGCGCCGCAATGCGTTGAAGGTCTTTTCGAGCCCCGCGAAATGCTGCGGCTTCGCGGCGAGCTTCAGCTTGCCGGCGCGCCGGAAATCGCAATCGATCGCCTGTTCGGTCACGATCGTCTCGACGCTCTTCACCGCGCTTTCGTATGCGAGATAAAACTGCTTCGCCTGCGCGGCGCCGATGCGGGCGGCCAGCGACGCGTAGTCCTGCGCGACGCCCGTATTGCACTGGCCGCCGTTGCGGCCAGACGCTTCGCCCGCGACCTGCGCGGCTTCGAGCACGACCACCGAAACGCCGCGCTGCGCGAGCGCGAGCGCCGCCGACAAACCGGTGAACCCGCCGCCGATCACGACGACGTCGGCCCGCCCTTCGACGGGGCCTTCGCTGCCGGCGCTAAACGCGGGGCGGGTATCCAGCCAGTACGATTCCAGTTTCATCGGATCCTTCTTGTGCATGCCGGCAACGACGATCGGCGACCGTTCAATGAGAATCATTTAATCACCGTCAAAAACCGCAGTTGCCGCGTATTCGCGCGCGGCACGCGTGCAAATTGCCGTTTTGCGCGACCGCCGCGGCAGACTATGCGGTGGGCCGTCCACCGCACCGCGCGATGAACGGTTCGCGCGCCACGTACTACAGCTGCACCGGCGTGACACCGGCGGGAATCGGCTCCGCCTGGAAGCGCGCGAGATCCTCCTCGCTGCGATGGCACAGCACCTGCGCGCCGTTGCCGAGCGTGCGCAGCGACGGGGCCGTCCGGTTGCACACGCCGTCCACGCGCATCGCGCAGCGCGACAGGAACGGACACAGCTCGTCCTCGTTCTCGCGCTCGCCGATCGGCACCAGCGGCCGGTGGCAACGCTCGACCGCATCGTCGAGCCAGCCCGCGCGCAACTCCGGCGCGGACGACACCAGCAAGTGCGAATACGGGTGATAAGGCGGCGCGCACAGCGCGTCGCGACTGCCCGTCTCCACGCGGCGGCCCGCATACAGCACGACGATGTCGTCGCTGATCGCGCGCACCTTCGCGATGTCGTGTGTGATGAACACGTACGACACGCCGAGCTTCGCCTGCAGGTCGCGCAGCAACTCGATGATCGCGGCGCCGACCACGGTGTCGAGCGCCGACGTGACCTCGTCGCACAGGATCAGGTCGGGCTCGGCCGCGAGCGCGCGCGCGAGGTTCACGCGCTGCTTCTGCCCGCCCGACAGCTCGCCGGTACGCCGCGAGGCCACCGCCGGCGGCAGCCGCACGAGTTCGAGCAGCTCCGCGACGCGCTGGCGGGCTCGTGCGCCCTTGATCCCGTGGTAGAACGCGAGCGGTCGTGCGAGCGTGCGCTCGACGGTATGCACGGGGTTGAGCGCGGTATCGGCGTTCTGGAACACGATCTGCACGCGGCGATGCTGCTCCTTGGTGCGCTTGACGATATCGCGTGCGAGCGGCACGCCGTCGAGCAGGATCTCGCCACCGGTCGCCGGCACGAGGCCCGCGATCACCTTCGCGAGCGTCGTCTTGCCGGAGCCCGATTCGCCGATCACGCCGACCGTCTGCCCGCGCCCGATGCGCAGGTCGACTTCATGCAGGATCACCTTCGCGGGCCAGCCGTTCGCGGCGCGGCCGCCGTAGCCCGCGATCGCGCCGCGCACGTCGAGCAGCGGCGCCGGCGCGGCCGGCTCCTGTGCTTGCGCCTGCGCGTCGCGCTCCGCGTCGTTCGGCGTGACCGCCGCGATCAGGCTCTGCGTGTACGGGTGCGTCGGCGCATGCAGGATCTGTTCGGTATCGCCCGCCTCGCGGATCACGCCGTCGCTCAGCACGACGATCCGGTCGGCCATCTGCGCGACCACGGCCAGGTCGTGCGACACGTACACGGCGCTCATCCCGTAGCGCTTGATCACGCTCTTGAACGCCTGCAGCACGTCGATCTGCGTGGTCACGTCGAGCGCGGTGGTCGGCTCGTCGAGGATCACCAGTTCCGGATCGGTGATCAGCGCCATCGCGGCCATCAGCCGCTGCAACTGGCCGCCCGATACCTGGTGCGGATAGCGCTTGCCGATCGTGTCCGGCTCCGGCAGCGCGAGCGCGCGAAACAGCTCGATCGCCTTCGCCTGCGCATCGCGCTTCGTCATCGTCTTGTGGATCAGCGCGCTCTCGATCACCTGGTCGAGAATCGTACGCGACGGGTTGAACGAGGCGGCCGCGCTCTGCGCGATATACGCGACCTTGCGGCCGCGCAGCGCGGTCAGCGCCGCCGCGGAAAGCGTGCACACGTCGGTGCCGTCGAGCTTCACCGAGCCCCCGGCGATCCGGCATCCGGCGCGCGCATGGCCCATTAGCGACAGCGCGATCGTCGTCTTGCCGGAGCCCGATTCGCCGATCAGCGCGAGCACCTCGCCGCGCCCGATGTCGAAGTCGACGCCGTGGACGATCGTCGTTTCGTCGCCGCCCGGCCGGCCGCCGACCACGCGCAGCCCGCGCACCTCGACGAGCGGATTCGATTCGTGTCGCATCAGTGTCCTCCGGCGGCGCCGGCCGCGCCCTTGCGGCGGCCGCGATGCGGCAGACCGTCGATCAACAGGTTGACGCCCACCGTCAGGATCGCGATCGCGACCGCGGGCATGATCGCGACGGCCGAGCCGTCGCCGAGGCTCGCGATGTTCTCGCGCACGAGCGAGCCGAGGTCCGCGTACGGCGGCTGCACGCCGAGCCCGAGAAAGCTCAGGCCGCTCAGCAGCAGCACGACGAACGTGAAGCGCAGCCCGGTGTCCGCCAGCATCGGGTGGATCATGTTCGGCAGCATCTCGACGCACGCGATGTACAGCGCGCTTTCGCCGCGCGCCTTGGCGACCTGCACGAATTCGAGCGTGCTGATGTTGACGGCGAGCGCGCGCGCGATCCGGTACGAGCCGGGCATGTAGCTAACCGCGGCGGTGAGGACCAGCAGCGGCAGCGACGAGCCGAACGCGGCGACGAACATCAGCGCGAACATCTTCGACGGAATCGACGTGAGCGCGTCGAGCAGCCGGCTCATCGTCTCGTCGACCGCGCGGCCCGACACGGTCGCGAGCAGCCCGAGCGTCGTGCCGGTCACCGCGGCGAGCAGCACCGCGGCCAGCGCGAGCAGCACGGTCAGCCGCGTGCCGTACAGGATCCGGCTCAGCATGTCGCGGCCGAGGAAGTCGGAGCCGAACGGCAGCTTCGCGCTGAACGACGCGAACACGTCGGGCGTGACGATCGCGCCGACGTCGTGCGGCGCGATCAGTGGCCCGAACACCGCGACGAACAGCATCAGGCCGGCCATCGACAGGCCGACGCGGCCGCCGGTCGTCAACGCGATGCGCGCGGTGCGGCGCTTGCGCGGCTGGTCGGGGGCAGGCGCGGCAGGCGGCATGCTGCCCCGCCCGAGGGGCGGGTCGCCGGAGGGCGGCAGCGCGCTGCTGCGTTGTACGGGTTCGATCGGTTGCATGGGCGGCATCTCGGAAGAAAGACGAAACACTCAGGTGCGCAGTCGCGGGTTCGACACGATCGAGCACAGGTCGGCGAACAGCACGAGCGTCAGGTAAGCGACGCAGAAGATCAGCGTGCACGCCTGGACCAGCGGGAAATCGCGGTTGCTGACGGCGTCGACCATCAGGCTCGCGAGGCCCGGATAGTTGAAGATCGTCTCGACGACGATCACGCCGCCGAGCAGATACGACAGGCTCAACGCGATCGCATTGGCGATCGGGCCGATCGCGTTCGGCAACGCATGGCGCAGCACGACGCGCGCGGGGCTCGCGCCCTTGAGCACGGCCATCTCGACGTACGACGCGCTCAACTGCTCGATCACCGCGGCGCGCGTCATGCGTGCCATCTGCGCAATCACGACCGCGCACAGCGTCAGGACCGGCATCGCATACGCACGTAGGAAATCGTGCAGGCTTTCGATCGGGCCGCTGTACGACAGCGCGGACAGCCAGTGCAGCTTCACCGCGAACACGAGTACGGCGACCGTCGCGATCAGGAATTCCGGCGTCGCGACGAGCGACAGGGTGCCGAGGCTGATCACGCGGTCGATCACCGACTCGCGCTTGACCGCCGCGAGGATCCCGAGCAACAGCGCGATCGGCACCGATACGGCAGTCGTGATCGCCGCCAGCGCGAGCGACTTCGGCAGGCGCCCGCCGATCAGTTCCGACACCGGCATGTCGCCGGAAAACGATCGGCCGAAGTCGCCGTGCAGCAGCCCGCCGAGCCAGTGCAGGTAGCGCTCGTGCGCCGGCATGTCGAGACCGAACTGCTGGCGCAGCGCGGCGACCGTCTCCGGCGTCGCCGACTGGCCGAGCGCGGCCTGCGCGGCGTCGCCCGGCAGCAGGTTCGTGATCGTGAAGATGATCGCGGACACGATCAGCAGCGTCAGCGCGGTGACCGCGATGCGCCGGCCGATCAGCCCGATGAGAATTCGGTTCATGGAGCAGCACTCCCGAAAAAACCGCGCGTGGCCGGCGCGGAAGTCCGCACCGGCCGCGCGACGGCGGCCAGCCACGACGTCATGCGTTCCACCACACGTTCTCGGCGAACATGAAGCCCATCATCCCGCCGGTCGGGATCGAACCGAGGCCCGCGAGCCGCTTGTCGTATCCGTCGAGGAAGCTGATGAACGCCGGAATGCCGACCCGGCCCTGCTGCGCGACGATCACCTGCATGTCGCCGTACATCTGCTTGCGCTTCGCGTCGTCGGTTTCCGAGCGCGCGGCGAGCAGCAACTGGTCGAACTTCGCGTTCTTCCAGCCCGACTCGTTCCACGGCGCATCCGACTTGAAGAACTGCGTGAACAGCACGTCGGCGCTCGAACGCGGGTTGATGTTGCCGAACGTGAGCGGATGCTTCATCCAGTGGTTCGACCAGTAGCCGTCGGGCGACGCGCGGTTGACCTGCAGGTTCAGCCCGATCTTCTGGCCGGCCTGCTGCAGCAGCACGGCCATTTCGATCGACCCGTTCGCGTCGGACGTCGCATAGATCGGCGGCAACGTGGCGCCGAGCGCCCCCGCCTTCTGGAACAGGAACTTCGCCTTGTCCGGATCGTGCGCCCGTTGCGGCAGCGACGCGTTGAAGTAGCGATGCCCCGGCGGAATCGGCTGGTCGTTGCCGATCACCGAGTAGCCGCGGAACACCGCCGTGCGGAGCTGCTCGCGATCGAACAGGTACTTCATCCCTTCGACGAAATCGGGACTCGAGACGATCGGGTTGTCGCTGCGCATGATCAGGTCGGTATAGAGGCCCGACTTGGTTTCCTTCAGCGCGTAGCCCGGCGTCGACGAGACCCGCTGCGTCGAGCGCGGATCGATCGCGTTGATCAGGTGCACGTCGCCCGACAGCAGCGCGTTCAGGCGCGCGGCGCTGTCGCTGATGCCGATCAGCTCGATCTCGTCGAGATACGGCTTGCCCGGCTTGAAGTAGCTGTCGTTGCGCACGCCGACGGTCGACACGCCCGGCTTGAACGACTTCAGCTTGTACGGGCCACAGCCGATACCGGTCGAGAAGTCGGTCGTGCCGTCCTTGACGATCACGAGCTGCGGCGTCGCGAGGATCACCGGCAGATCGGCGTTCGCGCTCGCGAGCGTCAGCGTGACTTCGTCCGGGCCGGTCGCCTTCGCGTCGGCGAACTGTTCGGCGAGCGGCTTCACCTTCGACGCGGTGGCCGGGTTCTTGTGGCGCATCAGCGAATACACCACGTCGGCCGGGCCGACGGGCTTGCCGTCGTGGAACGTGACGCCCTTGCGCAGCTTGATGATCCAGGTCTTCGCATCGGTCGTCTGCAGCGACTCGGCGAGGTTCATCTGCGGCGTCAGGCTCGCATCGAGCTGCGTGAGGCCGCTGTAGAACATGAAGAAGCGCGTGTAGTCCGCGCCCGTCGAGCCCTTGGCCGGGTCGAGCGTATCGGCCGTCGAGCCGGATTCGTTCGCAACCCGGATCTTGCCGCCGCGCTTCGGCGCGGGCGCGGCGAATGCCGAATCGGGGGTCATCAGCAGTCCGCCGGCGCCGGCGGCCATCATGCCGCCCGCCGCCATGACCTTCATCATGTCGCGGCGCGTGAAGCCGCCCTTGCCGCCGTTGTCGATATCGTCGCTCATCCGAACTGCTCCTGACTGTGGGAAGTGGGTCCAAGGGTCCAGCGTGGTTGTTCAATCGCGCCGCGCCCGCTTGCTGGTGGCGGGCGCGACGTCGTACACATGCAATTCATTTAAGCATCGCCAAAATGCGGTTTGTCGCGATTCGGGCGCCCCGCACGATACGAATCGACCGTTTTGGGCCGCCCGCGCAGCATGAATTGCTGCGTGCGCGCACGTGTCGCCGTTGGCCCGGCGGCGTGTCGCGGTGGTTGCCGAATCCGTGTCGATGCAGGAAATCGTAAGGCCGCAGCCGCCGCAGATTGCGCCGACAAAATTGCCCGTTCGGCATCCGGCGCGCGTTTGGCTCACGCAAACCGCACGTTTGTGTCGAATGCATGTGCGACCGCCGACGACGGCCGAAACGAGCGGCGCAGTGCGGCAGATCGCCGCATGCACGGGCGTCGACGGTGGGGATCGCGACGGGACGTCGCACAGGAAAGTTCAGAGGAATGCCGCTCGATCGGAACGGCTTGGCGGGAAGACGGGAAGGGGACGGGATTGCCCAGCAACCGGGCCCGTGCAGCCGTCAGGCGCCGCGCCTGCGTGCGGCGACGCGTGCATCACCGGCATGTCGGCGCGCACGCCGGGCAGCCGCCAGCGCGGCGCCCGAGAGGCAGGATGATGCGCCGGCCGCGGGCGGACGGCGCGAAGCCGTCACGCAGCGAGCCGGAACACAGATACGGCGGCCCGCAGGCGCGCCGCCTGCTCGTCCAGCGACGAGGCGGCCGCAGCCGCCTGCTCGACGAGCGCGGCGTTCTGCTGGGTGACTTCGTCCATTTGCGCGACCGCCAGCCCGATCTGTTCGATGCCGGTGCTTTGCTCGGCCGATGCCGCCGAAATCTCGCCCATGATGTCGGCCACCCGGTCGATCGACCGGACGATCTCCGTCATCCGCTCGCCGGCCGTCTCCACCAGCCGGCTGCCGCTGCCGGCCCGCTCGACCGACGCGTCGATCAATCCCTTGATGTCCTTCGCGGCGGCGGCGCTGCGTTGCGCGAGCGAACGGACTTCCGACGCGACGACGGCGAACCCGCGCCCCTCCTCGCCGGCCCGCGCGGCTTCCACCGCGGCGTTGAGCGCGAGAATGTTGGTCTGGAATGCGATGCTTTCGATCACGACGGTAATGTCCGCGATCCGCACCGATCCATCCGAAATCTGCCGCATCGTTTCGACGACGGCCTGCACGGCGGCGCCGCCGAGTTCGGTCGCATCCTTCGCCTGGGCCACGAGCGCATTCGCCTGGCGCGCGTTGTCGGCGTTCTGTTTGACCGTGGACGTGATCTGCTCCATGCTCGCGGCCGTTTCCTGCAGCGACGCGGCCTGCTGCTCGGTGCGCTGCGACAGATCCAGGTTGCCTTGCGCGATCTCGCCGGTGCCGGTGGCGATCGAGTGGGTCGTGGTCTGGATCTCGGCGATGGTGTCGGTCAGCCGCGCCTTCATGTCGCCCAGCGCGACGAGCAGGCTGCCGGGCGCGGCGTGCGCCGTATCGAACTGCACGTCCAGTTCGCCGGCGGCGATGCGCGCGGCGATCTGCGTCGCATGCGCGGGTTCGCCGCCCAGCGTGCGCCTGACGCTGCGCAGCACGCCCCATGCAATCGCCGCCAGCGCCGCGGCGATGACGAGCGCGACGGCGCCGAGCACCATCGCGAGCCGCGCAAACGCCGCGTTGATGTCATCGTAGAAAAATCCGGTGCCGATCCACCAGTTCCAGTCCGGAATCGCGACCACGCCCTGCAGCTTCGGCTCCAGGTCCGCGTCGGGGCTGCGCTTGATCAGCACGTCGACGAGCGCGAAGTGCGCCTGCGCCATCCCCGCGCGGTACGCCTCGCTGTCGGTCATGCCGCTGGTCGTGCGGTTGCCTTTCGCGCGCGTGCCGATGAACTTTGCGTTCGGGTGCACGAGGTTGACGCCGTCGGAGGTCGTGACCCAGAAGTAGCTCTTCGAATTCGCGTTGAGCGCCGACAGCGCGGCCTTGGCCTGCTGCTGCGCCTGCTCCTGCGTGAGCGTGCCGCTCGTCTGCAGCGCGCGATACGAATCGACCAGATGCTCGGCCTTGGTCAGCAGAATGACGATCTCTTCGCGGCGACTGTCGATCAGCGCGTCGCGCAGCGTGTGCAGCGACAACGCGGCGAGCAGGACGACGCCGAGCAGCGCCGCGGCGACGAGCATCAGCAGTTTGGTGGACAACTTCATGCGGGGGCCTCGAAATATTAACCGTTCGGTACATATATCGGCCCGGGCGGCCCCGCCTTGAATAACTCAATATCGGTAATTACCCTCGTTTCGTGCGCTGAACGAACGCGTGACGGGACGCGCCGGCATCGCGGCCGCGTCCCGTCACGCGTTCGATGGATCTGCCGGCGCAGCCGGCTTACAGCCCGAGCTGCGTCGCGAGCTGGCCGATGTCCGACACTTCGTAATAGTTGTAGAACGGCGTGCCCGGCTCGTGGCCGCGGTTTACGAACGCCTTGTGCTTGATCCCGAGATCCTCGGCCGTCATCAGGTCGTAGCGCAGGCTCGACGACACGTGCAGCACGTCCTCGGGCTTGCAGCCGAGCTTGTCGAACATGTATTCGAAGCCCTGCATCCGCGGCTTGTACGATTGCGCCTGCTGCGCGGTGAACACCGCGTGGAACGGCGCGCCGAGCTTGTCGACGTTGCTCATGATCTGCTCGTCCATCGCGTTCGACAGGATCACGAGCTTGTATTTCGACGCCAGCCGCGACAGCCCGGCCGGCACGTCCGGGTGCGGGCCCCACGTCGGCACCGCATGATAGAAAAGCTCGGCCTCGGCTTCGTCGAACTTCACGCCGAGCCGCGCGCAGGTGCGGCGGACCGAGTTGACGACGACGTCGCGGTACGGCTTCCACGCACCGAGCACCTCGTCGAGCCGATAGGCGGCGAACGCGCGCACGAAGGCCTCCATCGTGGCCGGCGACAGCCGGTCCGCATAGATTTCGCGCGCCGTCTCGGCCATCCGGAAATGGGTCAGCGTGCCGTAGCAGTCGAAGGTGATGTACTTCGGTTCAAACTGGATCATGGTGACGTCCTGTCGGTGTGAAGCCCCGGCAGGGCCGGGGATGGGCTGGGTTTAACGAAATTGAATCAGGGCAAAAAGTCGTTCGCGCATCGTTCGGCGCCGCTCAAAACGCAGAATCGCCGCGTGTTGCCCGCCGCATGCAGCACGATCTGCGGCGCGATCGGGCGGGGTGCGGCGCCACCCCAGCGGGCTCGCCTGCCGGTGCGGCCCTCCGGCAGGCAGCGCCGCCGTGCATTCATCCTAGTGGCATTCCCACAGCAGACGTTGTCGGATTGACCGGCCGCGCCGGCACGATCCGAGCGTTCGTGCGCGCCGATCGCGCGGGTTTGCGTCGATCGTGCGCCAGCGCCCGCCGCCGCCGGAAAACAGGCGAATCGTCCTATCCGTGCCGCCACCGCGCTGGCAGAGTGAACGGATCATTCCCACCGATCCGGAGTCCGGCGTGTCCGACCTCAATCCTTCCCGCACGCTCATCTATCGCCCGTTCGCCGAAACCGACCTGCCCGCCGCCCATCGACTGTCGGAGGCGGTCAAGTGGCCGCACCGGCTCGACGACTGGCGCTTCGCGTTCCAGCTCGGCGGCGGCTTCGTCGCCGAAGACGAAACCGGCGTCGTCGGTACCGCGTTCGGCTGGCGCTTCGACGAATCGCACGCGTCGCTCGGCATGGTCATCGTCTCGCCCGAGCGCCAGGGCTGCGGCATCGGGCGCGAGCTGATGACCCGCGTGGTCGACAGCCTCGGCGCGCGGACCATTTTTCTGCATGCGACGCCGGCAGGCGAGCCGCTGTACGCGAAATTCGGTTTCGACGTGATCGATACGATCGATCAGCACCAGGGCGCCGCGTTCCAGCCTCCGCTGATCTCGCTGCCGCCGGGCGAGCGCCTGCGCCCGCTCGGCACCAACGACGGGCCGCGCCTCGCGGCGCTCGCGTCGCGCGCGGCCGGCTACGAACGCGGTGCGGTGATCGAAGCGCTGCTCGACGTCGCGAACGGGATCGCGCTCGACCGCGACGGCGAACTGCTCGGTTTCGCGCTGTTCCGCCGGTTCGGCCGCGGCCACGTGATCGGCCCGGTGGTCGCGCCGGATGCGCTGCGCGCGCAGGCGCTGATCAGTCACTGGCTCGCGCTGCACGAGGGCATGTTCGTGCGGCTCGACGTGCCGGGCGACAGCGGGCTGTCCGACTGGCTGCAGGGGCTCGGGCTGCCGCGCGTCGACACCGTCGTCGCGATGGCGCGCGGCGCGACGCCCGAACGCGACCCGGTGCTGCGCGCGTTCGCGATCGTGAACCAGGCGCTCGGTTGAGCCGGAGCGCACGATGAGCTTTCTCTACAAGGCCGACCCGGTGCGCGGCGCGCAGTGGGCGGCGCGCTTCGCGCAACAGGCGCCCGATCTGCCGTTCCGGATCTGGCCGGACCTCGGCGACGCCGAAGCCGTCCGCTATCTCGCCGCGTGGCAGCCGCCGGATGATCCGGTCGCGCTGCTGCCGAATCTCGAAGTCGTGTTCTCGGTCGGCGCCGGCATCGACCAGTTCGACCTGTCGCGCGTGCCTTCGCACATCCCCGTCGTGCGGATGATCGAGCCGGGCATCGTCGAAGGAATGGTCGAATACGTGACGCAGGCCGTGCTGACGATCCATCGCGACCTGTTCGACTATGCAGCGCAGCAGCGCGACCAGGTGTGGCGCGAGCATCCGGTGCGCGCAGCCGCGTCGCGGCGCGTCGGCGTACTCGGGCTCGGCACGCTCGGCCAGGCCGTGCTCGACACGCTGCGGCGCTTCGGTTTCCCGTGCGCCGGCTGGAGCCGCACGCCGCGCACGCTCGACGGCGTCGACTGCTACGCGGGCGATGCGGCGCTCGACGCGTTCCTCGCCCGCACCGACATCCTGATCTGCCTGCTGCCGCTCACCGACAGCACGCGCGGGCTGCTCGGCGCACGCGTGTTCGACGCGCTGCCGGCCGGCGCGTCGCTCGTGCAGGTCGGGCGCGGCCCGCAGCTCGATGAAGCCGCGCTGCTCGCGGCGCTCGCGAGCGGCCGCGTCGACAGCGCGATCCTCGACGTGACGGACCCCGAACCGCTGCCGGCCGGCCATCCGTTCTGGACGCATCCGCGCATTCGCATCACGCCGCACATCGCCAGCGCGACGCGGCCCGACACCGCGGTCGACGCGGTGCTCGCGAACCTCGCGCGCCATCGCGCGGGGCAGCCGATGATCGGCGTCGTCGATCGCACGCGCGGCTACTGACCTGACGCGCGCCCGGCCCGCCGGGCGCGCAGCAGAAAATGCCGAAGCGCCCCGCACAAACGCCGCGCGCATACGTTTCAGGCCGCAAATTGAAGACGCATGCGGAATTCTCGCCCGTTAGCATGAACTCACCGCTGACACCTGACGAGAGTCCCGCCTTCCCATGAACCAAGCCGCGCTGATCGAAGCCGATCGTCAACATCTGATCCACCCCGTCGTCAACTACCGTGCGCACGAGGCGCGCGGCGTCACCGTGCTGGAATCCGCGGACGGCGTGTTCCTGCGCGACGCCGCGGGCCACACGCTGCTCGACGCGTTCTCGGGCCTGTGGTGCGTGAACGTCGGCTACGGCCGCGACAGCATCGTGAAAGCCGCCGCCGACCAGATGGCGAAGCTGCCCTACGCGACCGGTTATTTCCACTTCGGCTCGCAGCCGGCGATCGAACTCGCCGAACGGCTCGCCGCGCTCGCGCCGCCGTCGCTGAACCGCGTGTACTTCACGCTCGGCGGCTCGGACGCGGTCGATTCCGCGATCCGCTTCATCACGCATTATTTCAACGCGACCGGCCGCCCGTCGAAGAAGCAGATGATCGCGCTGGAACGCGGCTATCACGGTTCGTCGTCGGTCGGCGCCGGCCTCACCGCGCTGCCGGCGTTCCACCGTCATTTCGACCTGCCGCGCGCGGACCAGCACCATATTCCGTCGCCCTACCCGTACCGCCATCCGCTCGGCGACGATCCGCAGGCGCTGATCGCCGCGTCGGTCGCCGCGCTCGAAGCGAAGGTCGCCGAACTCGGCGCGGACAACGTCGCCGCGTTCTTCTGCGAGCCCGTGCAGGGTTCCGGCGGAGTGATCGTGCCGCCGGCCGGCTGGCTGAAGGCGATGCGCGACGCGTGCCGGCGCCTCGGCATCCTGTTCGTCGCCGACGAGGTGATCACCGGCTTCGGCCGCACGGGCCCGCTGTTCGCCTGCGAGGCCGAACAGGTCGATCCGGACCTGATGACGGTCGCGAAGGGCCTGACCGCCGGCTATGCGCCGATGGGCGCCGTGCTGATGTCCGACGAAATCTACGAAGGGATCGCGGGCGACCGCGCCGATGCGCCGGTGGTCGGCCATGGCCATACGTATTCCGCGCACCCGGTGAGCGCCGCGATCGGCCTCGAGGTGCTGAAGCTCTATCACGAAGGCGGGCTGCTCGCGAACGGCCAGGCGCTGGCGCCGCGCTTCGCCGCGGGGCTCGACGCGCTGCGCGCGCATCCGCTCGTCGGCGACGCGCGTTCGGTCGGCCTGCTCGGCGCGCTCGAACTGGTCGCCGACAAGGCGCACAAGACGCGTTTCGACGCGGCGCTGAACGTGCCGGACAAGATCGCGGCCGCCGCGTACGCGAACGGCGTGGTGTTCCGTGCGTTCGGCGACGGCGTGCTCGGCTTCGCGCCGGCGCTGAGTTTCACCGCCGGCGAGTTCGACCTGCTGTTCGAACGCGTGCGCAAGACGCTCGACGACGTGCTGGCCGATGCGGGCGTGCAGCGCGCGCTCGACGCCGCGCACGCGCAGCCGGCCTGACCGGACAAGGGAAAGCCGGGCTTGTGGCCGCCATCGTTCGACTCTAAAGTAACCGGACATTCCATTTTTGCCTTCTCACGTGAACATGACGGACAGCAAGCTGGATCGCATCGACCTGCGCATCCTCTCCCAGTTGCAGAAGCGCGGCCGCATGACCAACGTCGAGCTGGCCGATGCGGTCGGGCTGTCGCCCAGTCCATGCCTGATCCGCGTGAAGCGGCTCGAGAAGGCCGGCTACATCGGCGGCTACGGCGCGCACATCCAGCTCGAAAAACTCGGCGACGTGCAGGTCGTGTTTACCGAGGTCACGCTGGCCGACCACCGGCGCGAGGATTTCGACCGCTTCGTCGCGGCGATCCGCAACGTCGACGAGATCGTCGAATGCCACCTCGCGAGCGGCGGCTACGACTATCTGCTGAAGTTCATCACGCGCAGCGTGAGCCATTACCAGACGATCGTCGAAGGGCTGCTCGAGCAGAACATCGGCATCGAGAAGTATTTCAGTTACGTGATCATCAAATCGCCGTTCGTCAAACGGCACTACCCGCTCGAATCGCTGTTCGGCGAACGTCACTGACGTACGCGCGACACCCCTGAACGCGGCAGCCCGCTGTCCGCGTGGGGTCGTCGCGCGCCCGCTCCGCCGTCGTTGTCGCTGTCGTTGCCGTCGAACCGCTTCATTCAAGGAACTGTCATGCCGCTTACGCTGTCCCGTACCGAACTCGTTCGCACCGCCAACCTGATCGACGGCGCCTGGCGCGATGCGCTCGACGGCCGCCGCTTCGCCGTCACCGATCCGGCCACGCTCGAGACCGTTGCCCACGCACCCGATAGCGGCGCCGCCGACGCCCGCGCGGCGACCAACGCGGCGGCCCGCGCGCTGCCCGCGTGGCGCGCGACGCCCGCGCGCGAACGCGCCGCGATCCTGCGTGCCTGGCATGCGGCGATCGTCGCGCACACCGACGATCTCGCGAAGCTGATGTCGCGCGAACAGGGCAAGCCGCTGGCCGAAGCGCGCGGCGAAGTCGCGTACGGTGCGTCGTACGTGCTGTGGTTCGCCGAGGAAGCGACGCGCACGTACGGCGACCTGATCCCGCAGCAGCAGCGCGGCAAGCGGCTCAGCGCGGTGAAGGAGCCGATCGGCATCGTCGCCGCGATCACGCCGTGGAATTTCCCGCTCGCGATGATCGCGCGCAAGATCGCGCCTGCCCTCGCGGCCGGTTGCACGGTCGTCGCGAAGCCGGCCGAGGACACGCCGCTGACCGCGCTCGCGCTCGCGTTTCTCGCGCAGGAAGCCGGCGTGCCGGCCGGCGTGCTGAACCTGATTACCGCGTCGCGCGAACGCGGCGTCGAGGCCGCGGCCGACTGGCTCGCCGACGGCCGCGTGCGCAAGATCACGTTCACCGGCTCGACACCGGTCGGCAAGCTGCTCGCGCGCGAATCGGCGGCGACGTTGAAGAAGCTGTCGCTGGAGTTGGGCGGCAATGCGCCGTTCATCGTGTTCGACGATGCGGAGCTCGATGCCGCGGTCGACGGGCTGATGGCCGCCAAGTTCCGCAACGGCGGGCAGACCTGCGTGTCGCCGAATCGCGTGTACGTGCAGGCTGGCGTCTACGACGCATTCGCCGCGAAGCTCGCCGCGCGCGTCGCCGCGCTGAAGGTCGCGCCGGCGACCGACCCGGCCGCGCAGATCGGCCCGATGATCAACGCGCGCGCGGTCGACAAGATCGCGCGGCACGTCGGCGATGCCGTCGAACGCGGCGCCCGCGTGCTGACGGGCGGCAAGCGCTTGACCGAACTCGGCGCGAACTACTACGCGCCGACGGTGCTCGCCGATGCCACCGCCGACATGCAGCTCACCTGCGAGGAAACCTTCGGCCCCGTCGCCGCGCTGTTTCGCTTCGCGTCCGAGGATGAAGCGGTCGATGCCGCGAACGACACACCGTTCGGGCTCGCCGCGTATTTCTACACGCAGGACGTGCGGCGCATCGCGCGCGTGTCGGCGCGGCTCGAAACGGGCATCGTCGGGATCAACGAAGGCGCGCTCGCGAGCGAGGCCGCGCCGTTCGGCGGCGTGAAGGAATCGGGCTATGGTCGCGAAGGCTCGCGTTATGGGCTCGACGATTATCTGTCGATCAAGTATCTGTGCCAGGGCGGGCTTGACTGACCGGTGACGCCGCGAGTCTGATTTTTCGTTGCGCGTTCCGCTCCCGCTGGCGTTTCCTTGCGGGTACGGGCGCAACGAGGCGGCCGGTGCGGGCGTCATGACGAATCATCCGCGCCCGATGCGCGGCCCCGGGTAAAAACGCATTGCCAACCGGAATTTGTGTGCGCATTGTCGGCGGACGCCTCGTCCACCGCCCCACTCGCCATGCATTCCGCTCCGCTGTCGTCCGCCGCAAGCCTTGCCGACACCGCGCCTGACGCGCTGCCGTTGATCCGGCGCTTCGCCAGCGAGGATGTCGATACCCACGCGGAATGCACGCACGGCTGGTCGATCCGGCTCGATCAGCTGTCGCCCGGGCCGTTCCGTGGCACGCTGCATGAAATCCGCTTCGACGGCATGCAGTTGCTGCGCGAACGCGTGAACCGCGCGCTGCTCAAGCGCGGCGACCAATGCGCAGGCAGCACGTCGTTCAGCATCCCGCTGGAAACCGCCGGCGCAGGCTTCTGCGGCGGCGCGCCGCTGCGCGACAAGGCCTTGCTCGTCTCTAGCGGCACCTCGCTGCCGGAACTGCGCACGCCCGACCATCAGGACGTCGTACTGTTGACGGTGCCCAGCGACACGCTGCGCCAGCTGGCATGGCTCGGCGATCGGGACGAAGACGGCGACCGCGTATCGTCAAACGATACCCGCATCCTGCGGGTGCCCGCCGCGCGCCATCACGCATTGACCTCGTTGCTGACGGCCGGCTTCGACGCGGCCGATACGCCGGAGCGCCCGCTCACGCGGCCGCAAACGCGCAAGTCGCTGCGCGACGCCATTCTGGTCGAACTCGTGCACGCGACGGAGGCGGCCGGCCGCCCCGTGCGGCTCGATCCATCCGCGCGGCACCGCGTCGTCGATCGCGTGCGCGAACTCGTCGCGGCGCGGCCCGATGTGGCGTTGACGGTACTCGACGTATGCCGCGAAGTCGGCGCGAGCCGGCGCAAATTGCAGTATTGCTTCGAGGAAATCCTCGGCACGCACCCCGCGTGGTACCTGCGCGTGCTGCGGTTGAATGCGGTGCGCCGCGAACTGCGCGAACATTCCCCGGCGAGCGCGTCGGTCAGCGACGTCGCGTGCCGCTGGGGTTTCTGGCACCTGAGCCGGTTCGCGTCGCACTACCGGGAACTGTTCGGCGAACTGCCGTCCGACACGCTCAAACGCCCGCCGCGATAATTACCAAAAGCGGATAACGCCGCGATTTTGACGTTCCTAGACTCCGTACACATTTCAACTGTACGGGGAACGGCACGATGGAAATCCTCAGACGTCCGCACGGCGTGCGGCGCTGCCGCACACGCACCACCGCCGTCGCGATCGGCACCTTGGCGGCCACGCTCGCGTGCCAGCACGCCCACGCGCTCGAGAACGACGGTCCGATCACGCCGTTCGGCGTATTCGATTTCGGCGCGGGCATCACGCCGCCGCCCACGCCGAACGGCACGCTCGCCACGCGCTTCGCGTACTACTCGACCCGCACGATCCGCAACGGCGGCAACGTCGACTTCTCGCTGACGGTCGCGTCCTGGAGCCTCGCGTACATCCGGATGACGAACGCGAAACTGTTCGGCGCGAACGTCGGCTTCGGCGCGGTCGTGCCGTTCCTCAACCTGAACGGCCACGTGAACGTGCCGACGCCGGCCGGCACGCTCGCGATGTCGGCCGATCCGACCAACATCGGCGATGCGGACTTCCAGCCGCTGATCCTCGCATGGACCTCGCCGAACCTGTTCGTCAACGTCGCGCTGCAGGTGCAGGCGCCGACGGGCGCGTATCGCGCCACCCGCCTCTTCAATCCCGGCGTCAACCACTGGACCTTCTCGCCGATCATTGGCGCGACGTACATCACCGATAGCGGATTCGAAATCTCGACCAGCATCGAGATCGATCAGAACACGACGAACCGCGCAACGAACTATCGCAGCGGCACCGGGTTCCGCCAGGAATTCGCGCTCGGCCAGCACATCGGCCCGTTCACGGCGGGCCTGGGCGGCTACATCGAGCGGCAGTTGAGCAACGACCACGGCCCGACCATCGACGGCAACCGCGCGCGCGTGAATGCGCTGGGCCCGGCGATCAGTTACGTCGAGCCGGGCAAGCCCGCGGTCTGGCTGCATGCGTACAAGGAATTCGGCGCGCAGAACCGCGCGCAGGGGTGCCAGGTCGCGCTGCGCGCCGCGCTGTCGTTCTGATGTTCCGATTCGGGAGCCGTCGATGAATCCGCTTTCTTCAACGCAATCCGCACCCGCCTACCCGCGTGCCGCCCGGCAGGCCGGTACCAGCCAGGGCGCCGTGCTGCTGCTCGGCAGCAGTCTCACCGTGATGGGCGCGGTCATGATCGCGCCGATCCTGCCGAAACTCGCGGCCGAATTCGTGCCGGCCGATCCGCGCCTGGCCGCGCTCGTGCCGCTCGTCGCGACGGGCCCCGCGCTCGCGATCGCGCTGTGCGCGCCGCTCGCCGGCTGGCTGGCCGATCGCGTCGGACGCAAGATGTTGCTGTTGCTCGCGACGCTCGTGTACGGGCTCGTCGGCGCGGCGCCGGCGTGGCTCGACAGCCTCGCCGCGATCCTCGTGTGCCGGCTCGCGCTCGGCGCGGCGGAAGCGTGCGTGATGACCTGCTGCACGACGCTGATCGGCGATTACTGGCATGGTGAACAACGGGTGCGCTACGTGAACCGGCAGGTCGTCACGATAGGTATCGTCGGCACGGTGTTTTTCGTGCTCGGCGGTGCGGCCGGCGAGCACGCGTGGCGCTACCCGTTCTATCTCTACCTGTTGCCGATCCTGCTCGTGCCGGCGATTGCGACCGTGCTATGGGAACCGCTGCGCGACGGTCAGCCCGCCGGGCCGGCCGACAGCGACACGCCGCCGGCCGGCAACCGGCTCGCGCCGACGCTCGCGGTCGGCTACGGGTTGATCTGCATCGGCATGGTCAGTTCGTTCGTGGTGCCGGTGCAGATGCCGCAGCTGATGGTCGACATCGGCCAGCGCTCGTCGACGATGATCGGTGCGGTCGCGGGCGTCGGCCTGCTGTCGACGCTGGCCGGTTCGATCGCGTGGCCATGGTTGCGCGACGCGCTCGGCCGCCGCTTCGTCAACGTCGTGCTCCTGGCGCTGCTCGCGGCGGGCCTGTTCTCGCTGGCCCGCGCGCATACGGTGCCGGCCATCGTCGTGGCGGTCGTGATTCACGGCTTCGGCGGCGGCATGCTGGTGCCCAATGCGATCCTGCCGCTGATGCGCACGCTGTCGCTCGCGATGCGCGGCCGCGGCCTCGGCGGTTTCACGGCCGCGCTCTATCTGGGCCAGTTCGTCAGCCCGCTCGTCGTGCTCGGCTGTGCGCAGGCATTCGGCGGATTGCGCGCAGCGGTGTTCGCGATTGCGGCGGGCACGGCCGTCACCGCGTTGTCGTGGTTGTTGCCGGCGCTTCGCCGTCGCGACGACGCATGACCCATTCACGTTTTCCCGTTCCCGAACCCTAGACCCATGAAAGATTTTCAGACGCTCATCGCCACGCACGACGGCATCGCGCTCGCAGCGCTCGTCCGTGCAAAAGAAGTCCGGCCGACCGAATTGCTGGACGCCGTGCTCGCCAGTCTCGATACGCTCAACCCCGCGCTGAATGCCGTGGCGGAACGACTCGACGACTCGGCGAGACAGGCCGCGTCGTCCGTGACCGGGCGCGAAAGCATACTCGCCGGCGTCCCGACGCTGATCAAGGACCTGTTCATGCCCGTGCGCGGCGCGCGGATGTCGAACGGATCGTTTTTGTTCGGCGACTACCGGCCGGACTTCGACGGCGAACTCGTGGCGCGGCTGCGGCGGGCCGGCATACCGATCGCGGGAACCTCGTTGTCGCCGGAACTGGGCACGTCTTATTGCACGTCGTCCGCGCGTTTCGGCGTCACGCGCAATCCGTGGCATCCGCACGTGAGCGCCGGCGGTTCGAGCGGCGCCGCGGCGGCGCTCGTCGCCGCCCGCGTGCTGCCGTTCGCGCACGGCAACGACGGCGGCGGCTCGTTGCGGGTGCCCGCTTCCTGTTGCGGCGTATTCGGGTTGAAGCCGACGCGCGGCCGAACGCCGAATGGCCCGATGATCGGCGAGGGATGGGCCGGCATGGGCATCAACCACGCGATCACGCGCTCGGTGCGCGACAGCGCCGCGCTGCTGGACCTGACCGCCGGCGCCGATATCGGCGCGCCCTATGCGTCGCCGCACCAGGCCGACACGTTTCTCGCGGCCACGCAGCGCGATCCCGGGCCGCTGAGAATCGCGGTGATCGAGCACGCGCCGCCCTGGCCGCTTCATCCGGCATGCCGGGCCTCACTGGACCATACGGTCGCGTTGCTGCGCTCGCTCGGACATGACGTCGAGCCGCTCGACAGTCCCGTCGATTCGGCCGCTTTCTATGGCCACGTGTTCACGATCATCGGCGCGCAAACGCGCGCGCTGCTCGACACGATCGGCGCTCAGCGACACGCGCCGGTACGCGATGACGAAATCGAGGCGCGTACCCGCATCATCGTGCGCGAAAAAGGCAACGTGAGCGGCGCCGAGTACGCGGGCGCGGTCGACTGGATCCATGCGTTGGGCAGGACGTTCGGCAGGTTGATGGAGCGCTACGACGTGTTGCTGACGCCGACGCTCGCGATGCCGCCGCTCGCACCGGCCGCACTCGCGACGGTGGACGACGCGCAATCGTTGAGCGACGTCATCGATCGGT
Organism: Burkholderia sp. BCC1047; assembly: GCF_902833155.1. Lineage (NCBI taxonomy): Bacteria > Pseudomonadati > Pseudomonadota > Betaproteobacteria > Burkholderiales > Burkholderiaceae > Burkholderia > Burkholderia sp. BCC1047. Next base: position 53,172 of record NZ_CADFEH010000046.1, read on the forward strand.
CGCATCGGTTTTCGCCGTTCACCGCGTGGTTCAACGCGACCGGCCAGCCCGCGATGTCGGTGCCGCTTTATTGGGACGAACAAGGTTTGCCGATCGGCAGCCAGTTCGCGGCGGCATTCGGCGCGGAATCGCTGCTGTTCTCGCTCGCCGCCCAGCTCGAACGCGCCGCGCCGTGGGCCGATCGTGCGCCGCCGGTGTGCGTCGGGCTGTCGGGCGCGTGAACGGTCCGGTGGCCGGCGACGGGTGCGCGGCACCCGGGGGCGGCCATCGCCCCGCCCGTCGACATCCACGCGTTGACATCGGAACCGATCGGTCCATATAATGAATCCAACTTCAGGCACCGCATCGTTTGCGAAACCGATCAATGGCACATCCGGCTGGCGTGGGCCGTCCGCGCGAATTCGAACTTGGCGATGCCGCGCGCGACGCGATGGACGTTTTCTGGGACCGCGGATACGAGGGCGCGTCCCTGCCCGACCTGATGGCCGGCACCGGCCTGTCGCGCGGCAGCCTGTACAAGGCGTTCGGCGACAAGAAGGCGCTGCTGCTGGCGGCGCTCGACCTGTACATGGCCGACGGGCTCAAGGCGACCGCCGACATCCTGTCGCAACCCGGTGCCGTGAAGGATGCGATTCGCGATTCGCTGCTGCGCTACGCGCGCCTGTCCGTCGGCGACGCGGGCCGGCGCGGATGTCTCGCGGTCGCGATGACCACCGAACTGGCCGCGCGCGACGCGGACGTCGCGGAACGCACCGGGCGCCTGTTCCGACGCCTGCAACAGCTCTATGCCGGTGCGATCGTCCGCGGCCAGGCGAGCGGCGAGATCCCTGAGCAGGACGAACAGGTGCTGGCGCGTTTGCTCGTCTGCCAGATCGAGGGCATGCGCGTGCTGGGGAAAACCGGTGTGTCCGAGCACGACATGCTCGCGCTGGTCGACCGCACGATGCGCATCCTCGACTGATATTTTTTTACCCAATTTGGAACCGAATGGTTCCGTATGGAGAGCCGTCCATGTCACGGAATGACCCCGTCTCACCCGACCCGCGCCGCTGGGCGATGTTTGCGGTCCTGCTCGTCGGCGCGTTTCTGCCGCCGCTGGATTTCTTCATCGTCAATGTCGCGCTGCCGTCGATCCGCGCGGAACTGGGCGCGTCGTCATCCGCCGAGCAACTCGTCATTTCATCGTATGCGGGGCTGTACGCGGTGACGCTGATCACCGGCGGGCGATTGGGCGACCTGTTCGGCCGCGGCCGCGTATTTTTCCTCGGGTTGATCGGCTTTGCGATCGCCTCGACGCTGTGCGGCCTCGCGAGTTCGCCGTGGACGCTCATCGTCGGTCGCGCGTTGCAGGGCGTGACGGCCGCGATCATGGCGCCGCAGGCGCTCGCTTCGATCCAGGCAATCTTTCCCGAAGCGGAAAAGCCGCTCGCGCTCAGCTTGTACGGCGCGGTATTCGGCCTCGCCGCCGTGGTCGGGCAGGCGCTGGGCGGGATCCTGATCTCGCTGAACCTGTTGAACCTGGGTTGGCGCACGATCTTCCTCGTCAACTTGCCGCTGGCGATTCTGGTCGTGCTGTTCGGGATTCCGCTGTTGAAGGAAACGCGTGCGCAGCATGCGCGCAAACTCGACCTCGGCGGCACCGCGCTGTCGATGCTGACGCTGGGCGCGCTGATCGTGCCGCTGATCGAGGGGCGCGAAGCAGGCTGGCCCGTCTGGGCATGGGTGTCGCTGCTCGCGGTGCCGGCCCTCGCCGCGTTCTTCTGGCGCTACGAGCGCCGGCTCGGCCGCCGCGACGGCGCACCGCTGCTCGATCCGGCCGCGCTGCGCGCACCGGGGCTGGGCCGCGCGTTGCTGATCGCGCTGCTGCTGTACTCGATCGGCGCGTTCTTCCTGCTGTTCTCGGTGTATCTGCAGAATGCGTTGCACGTCGACGCGCTGAGCGCGGGCCTCGTGTTCTTGCCGTTCGGCGTCGGGTTCCTGCTCGGCCCGTTGTCGACTCCCCTCTGCTCGCGTGTCATCGGCGCTTACGTCAATCCGTTCGGCATGGGGCTGGAGATCGTCGGGCTCGTCGGCCTCGCGTGGTTGATCGCTGCCACGCCGGTCGGGATGCCGCTCGCTGCCGTGCCGCTCGCCGCCGCTCTCTTCGTCATCGGTTTCGGACAAGGGCTCGCGCTGCCGACGCTGATGCGCATGGTGACGGGGCGCGTCGCACCGGCGCTGTCGGGCATGATCGCCGGCATTGCCAGCTCGACGCTGCAGGTCAGCACGTCGCTCAGCGTGGCGATCATCGGCGGCATTTTCTATACGACGCTCGGCACGCACCAGGAGCCGGCGGCCATCGCGCACGCGTTCATCGTCGCACTGCTGTCGATCTCGGTGTTCCTCGCTGTCGGCGCCGCGCTGGGCATCTCGCTGGCACGCGCGCCCGCCGCGCACACGTCGATGCGGGCTGCCGGCCGTCCGGGCTTCGGCCCGGAACGCAAACGGCCGTGAGCGTCCGCGTACACACGAAAGCGAATCCGCGTCGCGGAGCGCATCAGAGCAGCCCGAGCGTCGATGCCTTGAGGGTCGCCGCAGCGCGTGTCGAACATTCGAGCTTGCGGAACGCTTTCTCGACATGGGTGCGCACCGTGCTCGGACTCATCGCGAGCGCCTGTGCGACCTGCTTGTTGCTCGCGCCGCGTGAGATTGCCCGCAGGACGTCGATTTCCCGCGCGGACAGGCGCGGGCCAGCGGCCGACGCGCCGGTTGCGATGCGCCGGAGCACGGGCGGCGCTCCGCCCGTCACGAGCGCGGCCACCACTTCGCCGCATAGCCGGCCGCACGCCGCTTCTTCCTGCAACTGGCCGGCGGCGGCCGCATCGCTCAGCGCCGCGCGCCACGGACGCGCCGAGCGCAACGCGACCCACGCCAGCGACGCCGCCAGCACGCGCGCTTCCAGCGTCAGCGCCGCATCGCGCGCGCCGCGGAAGTAGCCCGAGCCGTCCTGCCGCTCGTACGCATACGACGCAAGCACCGCGGCTTCGCCGAGCGCGCCGGTCTGCCTGCCGGCGCGCTCGGTCCAGTACGGCACGAGTCGCACCTTCTCCCACGCGCTCGCAGGCAGCCGCGTCGGCAGATTCCACACGTCGTTCGGCACCGCGGCCCTGCCGATGCCATGAATCAGCCCGGCGCGGTACACGCGTTCGCGCGCGGCCTCGTCCGGCGACAGACGGCCGTAACACGCGGCGGCCGTCGCGGCGACCGAACGCGAAAAACCCGTCATCCACGGCAATTTCAGATCGATGACGTCCGCAATCAATTCGGCGGACGTCGCGCCCTGCATGTCCGGGGTGGCCAATGCGGCGTCCACGTCGGCGGGCGCCATGTGCTCGAGCGCCGCGAGCCAGCGCGGTGCGTCGCGCGCAGCCATCTCGACGAGCACGGCCGGATAGCGCGACTCCGCGCGTTGGCCGATCAATTCGACGGCCCGTTCGATACCGTACGTGCGGCTGAACACGTCGAGGTCGCCCGCCAGCGCGACGATCGACACGGCGGGCGGCACCTGTTCGCGCACGAGCCGCGCAGGCAGCCCGTTGCCGTCCCAGGTTTCGAAAATGTGCCGTAGCGCGGTTTCCGTCGCGCGGGACAGACCGAGTATTCGAGCAACTTCGCCCGAGACTTCGCAATGGATTTGCGCGAGCGGGATCAGCGCGGCACCCGCGCCGCCGATCGCTTCTGCCATGCCGGGCTGGCTCGCGAGCATTGCGGCGCGGATCGCGACGTCGTCGCCGAATATCTGCGCGAAGCCCGCCGCGTTCGCCGTGCAGCCCGACCAGCGCAACAGCGCCACCTCGCGGGCCGTGTCGCAGACCGATGCATCGAATCGTGCCGTGTGCGCGAGCTGCGCCGACAGCCAACCGGTGCGCGGCGAATGGTCGGTCGGCTGGCCCATGCTGAGATCGCCGATGAAGGCCAGCGCGCGTACGGCGTCGACTATGCGCAGCGGGGCGTGACGGGCTTCGGCGTCGGGCATCGGGTGGGCGGAGACATTCGCGAGGACGGGAAAACGATCATACGCGACGGCGTCGCGGCGTGCATGAGCATGCGTGTCGGCGGCACGTCGCGGCCAACGCGGTGCGATGTTCGCTCGCATCGGTGCGAGCAACCGGTGGACTTCGCCATCGGACATCTGACCGATGGCGGCAGGCGCGGACGATTGCGATACTCGGCGCACTGGAGATCCGGTTGGAGCCGCATTCGCGTGGTGGAAACCGTGCATGCGGGCCGGAACGACGATTCAATGTAACAAGGAGTGCAAATGACTGATCGCTACCCCGAATTCCACGCCCCTGCCGACGAACACTGGCTGAAACGGTACTACTTTTCCCGGGCGGTGTTCTCGCTGATCTGGGTCGCGCTGGCGTTTTCCGTCGGCCGGCAGAGCGCGGCCGGCGCGGCGGTCCTGCTGGTCGTTTATCCGGCCTGGGATGCGCTCGCCAACTTCGTCGACCTGTCCCGCAGCGGCGGGATGGCGGCAAACCGCACGCAGGCGGTGAACGTCGCGATCAGCGCCGTCACGACACTGGCGGTATTTCCGGCGTTGAGTGCGGGCCTGCCCGCGGTACTTGCGGTGTTCGGCGTGTGGGCGATTCTGTCCGGCGCGCTGCAGCTTGGCACTGCCGTACGGCGCTGGAAGCATGCCGGCGCACAGTGGGTGATGGTGCTGAGCGGTGCGCAATCGGCGCTGGCCGGGTTGTTCTTCATTTTGCAAAGCCACACGCCGATGCCGCCCGCGATCGTGAAGATCGCCGGCTATGCGGGCGTGGGTGCGCTTTATTTCCTGATATCCGCCATTTGGCTGCAGGTGCGGGGGATGCGGCGCAGGGTGTCGTGAGCCGTCGGTCAAGATGAAGATGTCGCGCTACAAGCCGCCGTCGCCGTGCTTGCGGTCAAGTTCACGTGTTGTGCAACGCATGAATTCGTGCAGACGATCGTAGTGGTGAAAGACAGGGTTTATTTCGCGGTCCCGTGCAGATCTCGACGTCAGGACTTGTACGCGGCCGCGAACGGCAGTTGTGGCGCGACGCGAACGGGTCTGAACGACCCTAACCGGTTGCGGATTCAACCGGTCGATGCAACACACTAGAATCTGCGCAAGCAGCGGAGGTGTTGCAAATGAAGCAGAGGCCGAGGATCTACTATTCTGAGAGTC
>NZ_CADFEH010000047.1:0-52621 GCF_902833155.1 Burkholderia sp. BCC1047
TGCAAGCACCCGTGCTGCCGTTCGACTTGCATGTGTAAGGCATGCCGCCAGCGTTCAATCTGAGCCAGGATCAAACTCTTCAGTTTAAACCTGTTACTGTTTTCGGTTCAGTTAAGAACCGGTCGCTCACTCAAAGCTGACAGGAATATGAATCACTTCATAAACCTGACTTACTTTAGTGTGAGACTCTTGATACTTTCGCTATCTGATCCTAGGATCAGCTCGCTGCCATCAAGCGCCCACACTTATCGGCTGTTAATTTTTAAAGAGCATGTCTGCGAGAAACTTCGTGTTTCCCAGCAGCGCTGCGTTTTCAGCAGCAGAGAAGCGAGATTATGAACCGTATTTCGCAGCTCGTCAACAACTTTTTACACTACATCGTTGCGACTGCGGGGCTCAACTTCCTGCGCCGCCAAGGCCCGCTACATCCGAACCCGACAGCACCGCTTCCTTTCCTTCCGCGCCGCGTTTCCGTTAGCGCGAAAGAGGCGTGATTCTAAGCACCCGCCCCCGTCCGCGCAAGCTCTTTGTGAAGAAAGTTTGAAAAAGCCTCCGTGCGCTGACGCGCACGGAGGCTTCTGGCTCGACGGACGATGTCGGGCTGCCGGCCCGCAGGCCGTCGGCAACCTTTCCCTCTATATATAGAGGCGCGTCATTTGCCGCCCACCGCAGCCTGCAGTTGCTCGATCGGCACCGCGTCGGCCATCGCCGTGTAGCCCGCATCGCTCGGATGGATGCCGTCGCCGCTATCGTATCGGCGCTGCAGCACGCTCGGGCGCGCCGGATCGCGCAGCACAGCGTCGAAGTCCACCACGCCGTCGAACCCGCCTCCGCTCCGGATCCACCGGTTCACCTCTAGCCGGATCGCTTCGCGTCCGGCCGGCAACGCCGCCGGCGTCAGCGTCGCGCCGAAGACCTTCACGCCCTGGCGGTGCGCCGCGTCGATCAGCCGGCGATAGCCGTCGATCAGCGATGCGGCGGTCACCTGCGTATGCGGGTGATCGCAATCGAGCCCCGCGCGCGGCGGCATCGCCGCGAAGTTGATGTCGTTGATCCCGATCAGCACGATCGCCGCCTTCACGCCCGAGCGCGACAGCGCGTCACGCTCGAACCGCGACGCCAGCGACGTGCCGTAACACGCGGAATCGCTGAGCAGCCGGTTCCCGCTGATGCCGAGATTCACGACGCCGATCGAATCGGCACCCGACGCCATCAGCCGGCGTGCGAGCGCGTCGGGCCAGCGACGGTTCCGGTTCACGCTGGAGCGCAACCCGTCGGTGATCGAATCGCCGATCGCGGCGACGCTGCCCCGTGCGGAGCCGACTTCGACGGCGAGTTCCGTCACCCATGCATATTGAATAAAGCGGGTGCGAAACGCGCCGGCCCCGGGATCGCCCACGTGATCGCCCGGCACGGACACATAGTTGAACTGGTTCGACACGCGATGCCAGACCGTCATCTGCTGGTTCGGCCCCATCTGGAGACTGATCGCATACGGCTGAGCGGCCGTCACGTCGATCGACACCGGATCGCTTTCGCGCGCCTGGCCCGGTGCGAGCGTCACCGACGCGCTGCCGCCGAACCGGACCGGCACCACCGCGCCGCCGGCGAGCGCGGCCCCTTCGCCGGCACGCGCGAGGCTCGCAGCCTCGACGACCAGCGGCGCACGACCGTAGGCGTTGCTCACGCGAATCCGCGCGGCCGGCCCGGACACGGTCGGGTAGACGACCTGCCGCACGGTTCGCCCGGCCACGTCGGGTGCGCGGTAGAGCGGCGGCGGTGCGGCGAGGTCGGGAATCGGCTGCAGCGCGGTCGCCCACGCGGCGACCCAACCCACCGGCGAGCCCGACGCCGCCGACGCCGCAAGCGGCGACACGAAAACGGCCGCGCCCAGCACGGCCGCGGCGACACTGCTTCGAAATGACATCGGCAAAATCCTCATCGGAAAGCGGGCATTGTGCCGCAGAAGACGCGAGACCCACGTACGAGGCCACACGTGCGCGACCGGATCGCACCCCGACGTCCCTCGTTTACCCGTGTCCTGCCGAAAATTCGCAACAAATTTATTAACCGACCGGTCGGTTGGTTTATACTTCGCACACATTCAACCGGACGAGAGCTTTCGCCATGTACACGCAATCCCTCGACATCCCCGGCAACGTCGCGCCGCTCGACGCCGCAGCCGAGTCGCCCGAGCAGGCGCGGTTCGATGCGGTGATGGCCGCGGACGGCAAGATCGAACCGCAGGACTGGATGCCCGACGCATATCGCAAGACGCTGGTACGCCAGATCTCGCAGCACGCGCATTCGGAAGTCGTCGGCATGCTGCCGGAAGGCAACTGGATCTCGCGCGCGCCGAGCCTGAAGCGCAAGGCGATCCTGCTCGCGAAGGTGCAGGACGAAGCCGGCCACGGCCTCTACCTGTACAGCGCGGCCGAAACGCTCGGCGTATCGCGCGACGCGCTGATCGACGCACTGCACGCCGGCAAGGCGAAATACTCGAGCATCTTCAACTACCCGACGCCGACCTGGGCCGATGTCGGGGTGATCGGCTGGCTCGTCGACGGCGCCGCGATCATGAATCAGATCCCGCTGTGCCGCTGCACGTACGGCCCGTATGCGCGCGCGATGATCCGCGTGTGCAAGGAAGAGTCGTTCCACCAGCGCCAGGGTTTCGACGCGCTGCTGTCGATGATGAAGGGCAGCGACGCGCAACGCGCGATGGTCCAGCAGGCCGTCGACCGCTGGTGGTGGCCGGTGCTGATGATGTTCGGCCCGAGCGACGCCGATTCGGTCCACAGCAGCCAGTCCGCGAAATGGGGCATCAAGCGGATCTCGAACGACGACCTGCGCCAGAAATTCGTCGACGCGACGGTCGACCAGGCGAAGGTGCTCGGCGTGACGCTGCCCGACCCCGACCTGAAATGGAACGAGGCGCGCGGCCACCACGACTACGGCACGATCGACTGGGACGAATTCTGGCGCGTCGTCAACGGCGACGGCCCGTGCAACAAGGAACGCCTCGCGACGCGCGTGAAAGCACACGAGGACGGCGCCTGGGTGCGCGAAGCCGCGCTCGCACATGAAGCGAAGCGCCGCGCCCGCGCCGAACAGCACGCCGCCTGAGCGGCACCCCCCGAATTCAGGAATCAGGAGAAAGCGATGAACAAGGAATGGCCGATCTGGGAAGTGTTCGTGCGCAGCAAGCAGGGCCTCGACCACAAGCATTGCGGCAGCCTGCACGCCGCCGACGCGACGATGGCGCTGCGCATGGCGCGCGACGTCTACACGCGCCGCCAGGAAGGCGTGAGCATCTGGGTGGTGCCATCGTCGGCGATCACCGCATCGGACCCGAGCGAGAAGGCCGAACTGTTCGAACCGGCGGGCGACAAGATCTACCGTCACCCGACGTTCTACACGTTGCCCGACGAAGTCAACCACATGTAACGCCCGCGCCATGACGATCACGCCCGAACACCTCTCCTACGTGCTGCGCCTCGCGGACAACGCGCTGATCCTCGGTCAGCGCAACGCCGAATGGTGCGGCCATGGCCCGATCCTCGAGGAAGACATCGCGCTCACCAACATGAGCCTCGACCTCATCGGTCAGGCGCGCATGCTGTATACGCACGCGGCCGAGCTCGAGCGCCAGCTCACCGGCGCGGCGAAGACGGAAGACGATTACGCGTACTTCCGCACCGAGCGCGAGTTCGCGAACTTCACGCTCGCCGAACTGCCGCACTACGGGCCCGTCTCCGGCACCGCACACGCCGACAAGGACTATGCGGTGACGATCGTGCGCAACTTCCTGTACGCGGCGCTGATGCTGCACGTGTGGAGCGCGCTGGAAACGTCGACCGACACGCAGCTCGCCGCGATCGCCGCGAAATCGGTGAAGGAAACCCGCTATCACGTCCAGCATGCGCGCGAATGGCTCGTGCGCCTCGGCGACGGCACCGACGAATCGCACCGCCGCGCGCAGGCCGCGCTCGACTACCTGATGCCGTACACGCGCGAATGCTTCGCCGCCGATGCGATCGACGACGCGATCGTCGCCGCGGGCATCGGCCCGGCGCCGGCCGCGCTCGAGGCCGCGTGGCGCGCGGACGTGGACGACGCGCTCGCGGAGGCCACGCTCGCGCTGCCGGCGCCGGTGAAGCACGTGACGACCGGCAAGCAGGGCGAGCATTCGGAACACATGGGCTACCTGCTCGCCGAAATGCAGAGCCTCGCGCGCCAGCACCCCGGCGCGAGCTGGTAACCGGCCCACGCCACGGAGCCCGACGATGTCCGCCCAGACCACCGCTCCTATCGCCGCCGCGCACCGCGACGATCCGCTGCTCGCCCGCGCGTGGGACGTGCTCGAAGCCGTGCCCGATCCGGAGATTCCGGTCGTGTCGATCCGCGAGCTCGGCATCCTGCGCGACGTCCGGCGCACCGACGACGGCCAGCTCGAAGTCGTGATCACGCCGACCTACTCGGGTTGCCCGGCGATGTCGCAGATCGCCGAGGACATCGCCGCCGCGCTGCAGGCCGCCGATCTGCCGCCGCACCGGATCGAGACGGTGCTCGCCCCCGCGTGGACGACCGACTGGATCACGCAGGAAGCGCGCGACAAGCTGCGCGCGTACGGCATCGCGCCGCCGGTCGGCCAGTGCGGCAGCGCCGCGCCGCGGGAGAACGTCGTGCGCTTCGTGCCGCGGCCGGTCGCGGCGCCCGCCTGTCCGCGCTGCGGCTCCGCTCGCACCGAACGTCTCGCGCAATTCGCGTCCACGGCCTGCAAGGCGCTGTATCGCTGCGTCGACTGCCGCGAACCCTTCGACTACTTCAAACCCTACTGAATATGGCGACCCCGCAATTTCACCCGCTGCGTATCCGCGACGTGCGGCCCGAGACCGCCGACGCCGTGACCGTCTCGTTCGACGTGCCGCCCGAGCTGCGCGACGCATATCGCTTCACGCAGGGCCAGTTCGTCACGTTGAAGACCCACATCGACGGCGAGGAAACGCGCCGCTCGTATTCGATCTGCGTCGGCACGACGGACTACGATCGCGACGGCGAACTGCGCATCGGCATCAAGCGCGTGCGCGGCGGCCGCTTCTCGAACTTCGCGTTCGACACGCTGAAGCCCGGCCACACGATCGACGTGATGACGCCGGACGGCCGCTTCTTCACGCACCTGAACGCCGATCACGGCAAGCAGTACGTCGCGTTTTCCGGCGGCTCGGGGATCACGCCGGTGCTCGCGATCGTGAAAACGACGCTCGAACTCGAGCCGCGCAGCACGTTTACGCTGATCTACGGCAACCGCAGCGTCGACGCGATCATGTTCGCGGAGGAGCTCGAGGATCTGAAGAACCGCTACATGAACCGCTTCGTCCTCTATCACGTGCTGTCGGACGACCTGCAGGACGTCGAGCTGTTCAACGGCGTGCTCGACCAGGCGAAATGCGCGGAATTCCTCGCGACGCTGACGCCGGCCGACGCGATCGACGAGGCGTTCATCTGCGGCCCGGCACCGATGATGGACGCGGCCGAAGCCGCGCTGAAGGCGGCCGGCGTGCCGCAGGCGAAGGTGCACGTCGAGCGCTTCGGCACGCCGCTGCCGCAGGCCGGCGCACCGGTCGTCGAGATCACCGACCAGACGCCGGCCGCCGACCTCGAAATCGTGCTCGACGGCAAGAAGCGCAAGCTGCGTCTGCCGTACGAAGGCGTGAGCCTGCTCGACGTGGGCCTGCGCGCGGGCCTCGCGCTGCCGTACGCATGCAAGGGCGGCGTGTGCTGCACGTGCCGCGCGAAGGTGGTCGAAGGCGAAGTGCGGATGGAGAAGAACTACACGCTCGAGGCGCACGAAGTGAAGGACGGTTTCGTGCTCACGTGCCAGTGTCACCCGGTCAGCGACAAGGTCGTCGTGAGCTTCGACGAACGTTGAGCGGCGTCGGACCGCCGCGGCGCACGGGTTTCTCGTCGTCACACATCTCGCTTACACTAGGGGCCGCCGGCCGGCTGGACATCGCAACGTCCGCCCGGCCGGCGGTTTTCTTTTGTTGACGACAGGCCGATGAGTACCATTCATGTGATTCAGGGCGGCACCGCCGCCGCGTCGCTGCGCGAGGCCCTCGCGCAAGCCGGACGCGACGAGCGCGTCGTCGGTTTGCTCGACGATCTCGGCGTCGGGCCGCTGAAAGGCGCCGACGAGACGCCCGACACGCGCGCCACCTTCTGGCAGCACGTGCTCGGCGACCAGATCCCCGACTGGAACGCGGAAATCGAGGCCGAATTCGCGCGCCTCGACCAGCTCGCGACGGAGACCGGCCAGGTCGTCGTGTGGCACGCGCCGAGCGTCGGCGACAAGCTGCTGCTGCGCCGCGTCGCCTACCACCTGCGCAACGTGCCGCAGCGCCTGAACGAGGTGCGGCTGTCGGCCGCCGATCTCGACGCCGCGCAGCGCGCAGCGCTGTCGCGTACCGACCAGGCCTGCGCGACCGGGATGTTCTCGCCCGCGGAACTGGCGCGCAAGCGGCCGGCGGCCGCGCCGGTCTCGGTCCTGCGCATCGGCCGCCTCGCGCTCGAATGGCAGGAAGCGAAACATCTGAACGCCGAACTGCGTTATTGGGTCAGCAACACGATCAAGAGCGGCCACTACGCCGATCTCGACGCGTTGATCGTCGCGCGCGCGGAAACCGACTGGCAGCCCGCGCGACACCTCGTTGGCAGCATCATGGCCGCCGCCGACCGCGGCGGGCTGTTCGTCAGCGACTCGATCGCGTGGTGGCGCTGTCGCGAACTCGCGGCCGCCGGCCGGCTCGAGCTGCAGGACGACGCGCCCGACGCCCTCTCTTCCACGCAGGTGCGCGCCGCCGCGCACCGCTAATCTTCCGCATTCGACCATGGCCCGAACCCGAGCGCCCGACCACGAATCCCAGCGCGAGCAGATCCTCGACCTGGCCGCCGAGAAATTCGCGCAGACGAGCTACCCGAGTACGTCGATGTCCGATCTCGCGACCGCGAGCGGCACGTCGAAGGCGCGGCTCTATCACTATTACGAGAGCAAGGAAGCGATCCTGTTCGACCTGCTCGACCGCTACACGAAACGGCTGATGCTGATCATCGCCGAGGTCGAGGGCGCGAGCCAGCGGCGCGGCCTCAGCGAGCGCGACGCGTTCGCCGAACTCGTGCGCGCGTTCCTCGCCGAATACGAGACGTCGCACAGCCGCCACGTCGCGCTGCTCAACGACGTGAAGTATCTCGAGGACGCACAGCGCGAAATCGTGCTCGACCGCCAGCGCGACATCGTCGCGGCGTTTACGCGGCAGCTCGCGCGTGCGTACCCGGACCGCATCTCGAAGGAAAACCAGACCTCGGTGACGATGATGGTGTTCGGGATGATCAACTGGACCTTCACGTGGCTGAAGCCGGGCGGCCGCCTCGGCTACCGCGACTTCGCGGAACAGGTGATCGACCTGATCGAGCGCGGGCTGTCGACGGCGGTCTGATTGCCGCGCAGCAGCATGCGTTGCGCGACGGGCACAGCCGACCGCCTGCCGCGCATTTCATATGATGAATTTTAAATTCGCTTAAAATCAATAACTTACAGAATTAACTAAGCGGTTTTAGAATTCCCCCTCAGCACAAATAACGTCAAATACGGGTTTTCCCCAACCCCGCTCGGGTAAAATGCTGTTGCATTGCACAACCCGCTTGTGCACCCACACTGAGGAACCCACGATGAACACGCAATTCAACGGCCGTGCCGCTGCTGTCGGCAAGGTCGCTACTGCGCCGGTTCTCGTCAGGGAACTGGCTTCCAAAGACCGTGAGCAAATGCTCACCCACTTTCTCTCGCTCGACGAAGAGGACCGCCTGCTGCGCTTCGGCCAGATGGTGCCCGATCACGTGATCGAGAACTATGTCCGCACGCTCGACTTCGGTCGCGATACGGTGTTCGGCGTGTTCGACCACGACCTCGAACTGATCGGCGTCGGCCACCTGGCCTACCTGCCGGCCGAGGGCGACACGCGCACGGCCGAATTCGGCGTGTCGGTGCTCGAAAGCGCGCGCGGCCGCGGCGTCGGCTCGAAACTGTTCGAGCGCGCGGCGATCCGCAGCCGCAATACGCACGTGACGATGCTGTACATGCACTGCCTGTCGCGTAACGCGACGATGATGCACATCGCGAAGAAGTCCGGGATGCGGATCGAGTACGCGTACGGCGAAGCCGATGCGTATCTGTCGCTGCCGCCGGCCGACCACTCGACGATCATCGCCGAGATGCTGCAGGAACAGGCCGCGGTGTTCGACTACGCGATGAAGCGCCAGGCGCGCCGCACGACGAAGTTCATCGAATCGCTGATGCCGGCCACACTGACGGTCTGACGTCGGCCAGCCGGGCCGCGCCTGCGGCGCGCCCGGCGCTCCCTTCCCCGCCACGCTAGCGCACCGAACGAATCGGCAACGCCGTCGTTTCCTTGAAGCAATCGAGCGAGAAGCTCGTCTTCACGTCGATCACCGACGGGTGATGCAGCAGATGCTCCTGCACGAAGCGGGAGAAATGCGCCATGTCCTCGACCTGCACGCGCAGCAGGTAATCCATGTCGCCCGTCATCGCATGGCACGCGACCACTTCCGGCCAGGTCTGCACGGCCGCGCGGAACAGCTCCGCGTGGGTCGCGCCCGCGCGCGCCGACGTCTCGTCGGCCCGGACCGGCGCGAGGCCGCCGCGCTTTTCGAGCCGCACGCTCACGTAGGCGAGCAGGTCGAGCCCGAGCTTCTGCGGATTCAGCAGCGCGACGTAGCCGGTGATCACGCCGATTTCCTCGAGCCGCCGGATTCGCCGCAAGCACGGGCTCGGCGACAGGTTCACGCGCTCGGCGATCTCCTGGTTCGACAGGCGCCCGTTCTCCTGAAGAATCGCGAGAATGCGCCGGTCGATGGCATCCAATTCGGCTTGCGCCATCTTCTGCCCTCCACTGAGTGTTTTGAGACTGGAAATTGCGCCATCGTAGGCGCGGGCGATTAAGTTCGCAAGTTTCCGCTCGCGGCCGCCCGCTACACTCTGTCGCATGTCTCGGCTTGCCGCGCACGCTCGTGATGGGCGCGGCCGTCGACATCGAACCACGCCGGGCACGCGCACGCCGCCCCCGGCTGATCGCCCCGCACAGGAGACACGACATGCAGATCCCCACCTGGGACAACCCCGTCGGCACCGACGGCTTCGAATTCATCGAATACACGGCACCGGACCCGAAAGCACTCGGACAACTGTTCGAACGGATGGGTTTCACCGCGATCGCGCGCCACCGCCACAAGGACGTGACGGTGTACCGCCAGGGCGACATCAACTTCATCATCAACGCCGAACCCGATTCGTTCGCGCAACGCTTCGCGCGGCTGCACGGCCCGTCGATCTGCGCGATCGCGTTCCGCGTGCAGGACGCCGCGAAGGCGTACCGGCACGCGCTGGAACTCGGCGCATGGGGCTTCGACAACAAGACGGGCCCGATGGAGCTGAACATCCCGGCGATCAAGGGCATCGGCGATTCGCTGATCTACTTCGTCGACCGCTGGCGCGGCAAGAACGGCGCGCAACCGGGCGCGATCGGCGACATCAGCATCTACGACGTCGACTTCGAGCCGATTCCCGGCGCGAACGCGAACCCGGTCGGCCACGGCCTCACCTACATCGACCACCTGACGCACAACGTGCATCGCGGCCGCATGCAGGAATGGGCCGAGTTCTACGAGCGCCTGTTCAACTTCCGCGAAGTGCGCTATTTCGACATCGAAGGCAAGGTGACGGGCGTGAAGTCGAAGGCGATGACGTCGCCGTGCGGCAAGATCCGCATCCCGATCAACGAGGAAGGCTCGGACACGGCCGGCCAGATCCAGGAATACCTCGACGCGTATCACGGCGAAGGGATCCAGCACATCGCGCTCGGCGCGCGCGACATCTATCAGGCGGTCGACGGGCTGCGCAGCAAGGAAGTGAAGCTGCTCGACACGATCGACACGTATTACGAACTGGTCGACCGCCGCGTGCCGAACCACGGCGAATCGCTGGACGAGCTGAAGAAGCGCAAGATCCTGATCGACGGCGCACGCGACGACCTGCTGCTGCAGATCTTCACCGAAAACCAGATCGGGCCGATCTTCTTCGAGATCATCCAGCGCAAGGGCAACCAGGGCTTCGGCGAAGGCAACTTCAAGGCGCTGTTCGAATCGATCGAGCTCGATCAGATCCGCCGCGGCGTCGTGCAGGACAAGGCCTGACGCACTCGCCGCGCGGCCGGCGCCGGCTGGCTCCGGGCAACCCGGGCGGCCGCACGATCCGCGCAGCACAAAGAAAAAGGGCGGGAATCCTCGGATTCCCGCCCTTTTTGCATGCCGGCGCAACCCGAGGGTCGCGCGATCGCATCAACGCACGTTCGCCTTCGACTCGGCGGCACGCTCGACCGACGGCTGAGCTGCGGCGTCCCGAGCGGGCGCGATGTGCTGCATCTGTGCGCCGGCTGCCGCCAGCGCGCTCGCGCCTCGCGCGTGCACCGGGCCCGTCATCGAGAAAAACGCGGCGGACACGATCAGGAAACTCTGGATATGACGTGTGTTCATTGCACCTCCTGTAAAACTGCCGGCGCCTCCCCGACTGCGTCGGAACGAATCCACGCGGCCGGGCACCTCCGGCAGGCCGACAAGATTAACGGCATTTGCCCGCAGATCAATGCCGCTTTACATGCTTTTACATGATGTAACGCATCATCTCGCCCTGTTTGATGGTGCGGGACCGCTCTTTCCCCCGCGTTGCGACCGATGGGCGGCGGGTTTGCCCCAGTGCTACCATCCCTTAAAACCGGCGAACATGCCGGCCACTGCGGACGCGTCCAAAAGATGCCGACGCAACCGAAGTTTTGGTGATCCCAGACCGGGTGGAGGAGACAGTTAATGAATGCCCCGCTAGACGCAGACCAACGCGCGTCGCTAGAAGCCGCGCTGAAGTCCGTCACGCTTGACGACAAATACACGCTGGAACGCGGCCGCGCGTACATGAGCGGCATCCAGGCCCTCGTGCGCCTGCCGATGCTCCAGCAGGAACGCGACCGCGCCGCCGGTCTCAATACGGCCGGCTTCATCTCCGGCTACCGCGGCTCGCCGCTTGGCGGCCTCGATCTGTCGCTGTGGAAAGCCAAGCAGCACCTGGCCGCCCACCAGATCGTGTTCCAGCCCGGCCTCAACGAAGATCTCGCCGCCACCGCGGTGTGGGGCTCCCAGCAAGTGAACCTGTACCCCGGCGCGAAGCACGACGGCGTGTTCGGCATGTGGTACGGCAAGGGCCCGGGCGTCGATCGCACCGGCGACGTCTTCAAGCACGCGAACTCTGCCGGTTCGTCGCAGCACGGCGGCGTGCTGGTGCTGGCCGGCGACGACCACGCGGCGAAATCGTCCACGCTCGCGCATCAGTCCGAGCACATCTTCAAGGCCTGCGGGCTGCCGGTGCTGTTCCCGTCCAACGTGCAGGAATATCTCGACTTCGGCCTGCATGGCTGGGCGATGAGCCGCTACTCGGGCCTGTGGGTCGCGCTCAAGTGCGTGACGGACGTCGTCGAATCGTCGGCGTCGGTCGACATCGACCCGCATCGCACCGAGATCGTGCTGCCGACCGACTTCATCCTGCCGGAAGGCGGGCTGAACATCCGCTGGCCCGATCCGCCGCTCGTGCAGGAAGCGCGGTTGCTCGACTACAAGTGGTACGCGGCGCTCGCCTACGTGCGCGCAAACAAGCTCGACCGGATCGAGATCGATTCGCCGCATGCGCGCTTCGGGATCATGACCGGCGGCAAGGCGTACCTCGACGTGCGCCAGGCGCTGACCGACCTCGGCCTCGACGACGAAACCTGCGCGCGGATCGGCATCCGGCTCTACAAGGTCGGCTGCGTGTGGCCGCTCGAAGCGCAGGGCGCGCAGGCGTTCGCGCGCGGCCTCGACGAAATCCTGGTCGTCGAGGAAAAGCGCCAGATCCTCGAATACGCGATCAAGGAGGAGCTGTACAACTGGCCCGACGCGCAGCGCCCGCGGGTGTTCGGCAAGTTCGACGAGAAGGATGGCGCCGGCGGCGAATGGTCGGTGCCGATGGGCAACTGGCTGCTGCCCGCGCACTACGAACTGTCGCCGGCGATCATCGCGAAGGCGATCGCGACGCGGCTCGAGAAGTTCGAGTTGCCGTCCGACGTGCGCGCGCGCATCGCCGCGCGGCTCGCGGTGATCAACGCGAAGGAAATGGCGCTCGCGAAGCCGCACGTGCAGACCGAGCGCAAGCCGTGGTTCTGCTCGGGCTGCCCGCACAACACGTCGACCAACGTGCCGGAAGGCTCGCGCGCGATCGCCGGGATCGGCTGCCACTACATGACCGTGTGGATGGACCGCAGCACGAGCACCTTCAGCCAGATGGGCGGCGAAGGCGTGCCGTGGATCGGCCAGGCACCGTTCACCGACGAGAAGCACGTGTTCGCGAACCTCGGCGACGGCACCTATTTCCATTCGGGCCTGCTCGCGGTGCGCGCGGCGATCTCGTCGAAGGCGAACATCACCTACAAGATCCTCTACAACGACGCGGTCGCGATGACGGGCGGCCAGCCGGTCGACGGCGTGCTGACGGTGCCGCAGATCACGCACCAGCTCGCGTCCGAAGGCGCGAAGAAGATCGTGATCGTCACCGACGAGCCGGAGAAGTACGACAGCCAGAAGGCGCTGCTCGCGCCGGGCGTGACGATCCACCATCGCGACCAGCTCGACGACGTGCAGCGCGCGCTGCGCGAGATCGAAGGCACGACGATCCTGATCTACGACCAGACCTGCGCGACCGAGAAGCGCCGCCGCCGCAAACGCGGCACGTATCCGGACCCGGCGAAACGCGTCGTGATCAACGACGCGGTGTGCGAAGGCTGCGGCGACTGCTCGGTGCAGTCGAACTGCCTGTCGGTCGAGCCGCTGGAAACCGAATTCGGCACGAAGCGCCAGATCAACCAGTCGAGCTGCAACAAGGACTTTTCTTGCGTGAAGGGGTTCTGCCCGAGCTTCGTCACGGTCGAGGGCGGCCAGTTGAAGAAGCCGAAGGCGGTGGCGGTCGACGGCGGTGCGCTGCCGCCGATTCCCGAACCGACGCTGCCGGCGATCGACCGCGCGTACGGCGTGCTCGTCACCGGCGTGGGCGGCACGGGCGTCGTCACGATCGGTGCGCTGCTCGGGATGGCCGCGCACCTCGAGAACAAGGGCGTGACCGTGCTCGACGTCACCGGCCTCGCGCAGAAAGGCGGCGCGGTGATGAGCCACGTGCAGATCTCGCACGCGCCGACCGACATTCATGCGACGCGGATCGCGATGGGCGAAGCCGATCTCGTGATCGGCTGCGACGCGATCGTCACGGCCGGCGACGAATGCACGTCGCGGATGCGGCACGACACGACGCGCGTGGTCGTCAACAGCGCGCAGACGCCGACCGCCGAGTTCATCAAGAACCCGAACTGGGCGTTCCCCGGCGTGTCCGCGGAGAACGACATCCGCGCGGCAGCCGGTGAAGCGGTCGACTTCATCGATGCGAACCGCTTCGCGGTCGCGCTGCTCGGGGACGCGATCTACACGAACCCGTTCGTGCTCGGCTACGCGTGGCAGAAGGGCTGGCTGCCGCTGACGCTCGCATCGCTCGAACGCGCGATCGAGCTGAACGCGGTGTCGGTCGACAAGAACCGCGCGGCGTTCGACTGGGGCCGCCGCGCCGCGCACGACCTGGCCAGCGTGAAGCAGGCCGCGGCCGGCGACGCCCGGCCCGCGCAAGGCGCGACGGTGATTTCGCTGCACACGAAGAAGGCGGTCGACGCGCTGATCGCGAAGCGCGTCGAATTCCTCACCGCGTACCAGAACGCCGCGTACGCGTCGCGTTATGCGGCATTCGTCGACAAGGTGCGCGCCGCCGAGCGCGCGCTGGCGGACGGCGACACGGTGCAGGAGCCGCTGACCGAAGCGGTCGCGCGCAACCTGTTCAAGCTGATGGCGTACAAGGACGAATACGAGGTCGCGCGGCTGCAGTCCGATCCCGCGTTCCTCGCGCGGCTGACCGCGCAGTTCGAAGGCGACTGGAAGCTGAAATTCCACCTCGCGCCGCCGCTGTTCGCGAAGACGGACGCCCACGGCCATCTCGTGAAGAAGGCGTACGGCCCGTGGATGATGTCCGCGTTCCGGCTGCTCGCGAAGGCGAAGTTCCTGCGCGGCACGGGGCTCGACCCGTTCGGCCGCACCGCGGAGCGCCGCACCGAGCGCGCGCTGATCGGCGAATATGAAGCGCTGATCGGCGAGGTGCTGGGCAGGCTGAACGCGGCCAACCGGCCGCTTGCGCTCGAGCTTGCGGCGCTGCCGGACGGCATTCGCGGCTACGGCCACGTGAAGGAGAACAACCTGCGCGCGGTGCGGCAGAAGTGGGACACGCTGCTCGCGAAGTGGCGTTCGCCGGCAGGCGGCCAGTCGCATCAGCAGGTCGCGTAAGCCACGGCGCGCGCGGGGCGGCGGACGGGCGGTCGCGGTTCGGTCGGCCTCCCCCGGATGCGCGACCCGCGCCGCCGTCGCCCCTTCGGGTTCACGCAAAAAAAACGCCACGGAACGCAGGTTCCGTGGCGTTTTTCATTGTGCCGCGCGTGACGCGCGGCACACGCGAGCGTGGACTTACTTCGTGTTCACGTTCGCGGCGGCAACGGCCGTCATGTTGATGATCCGGCGCACGGTCGCGGCCGGCGTCAGGATGTGAACCGGCTTGGCCGCGCCGAGCAGGAACGGGCCGACCGTCACGCCTTCGCCGCCGACCATCTTCAGCAGGTTGTACGCGATGTTCGCGGCTTCGACGTTCGGCATGATCAGCAGGTTCGCCTCGCCCGACAGCGTCGTGCCCGGGAACGCCTGCTTGCGGATCAGTTCCGACAGCGCCGCGTCGCCGTGCATTTCACCGTCGACCTCGAGGTTCGGCGCGCGTTCGACGATCAGCTTGCGGGCCTCGGCCATCCGGCGCGACGACGCCGACGGCGCGCTGCCGAAGTTCGAGTTCGACAGCAGCGCGGCCTTCGGCGTGATGCCGAAGCGCTCGATCTCGGCCGCGGCCTGGATCGTCATGTCGGCGAGCTGGTCGGCGCTCGGCAGCTCGTTCACGTACGTATCGCACACGAACAGGTTGCGGCCCGGCAGCATCAGCAGGTTCATCGCGGCGAAATGCTCGGCGCCCTTCGCGCGGCCCAGCACCTGCTCGATGAACTTCAGGTGGCTGTGGAACGTGTCGATCATCCCGCAGATCATCCCGTCCGCATCGCCCAGATGCACGAGCATCGCGCCGATCAGCGTGTTGAACTTGCGCATCGCGGCCTTCGCGACTTCCGGCGTCACGCCGTCGCGCGCGCCGATCTCCTGATACGCCTGCCAGTAGCGGTGGTAGCGCGCATCGTCTTCCGGATCGACGATTTCGAAATCGGTGCCGGCCTTCAGCTTCGAGCCGATCTTCGCGAGGCGCATGTCGACGACCGACGGACGGCCGATGATGATCGGCTTCGCGATCTTTTCCAGCAGCACGAACTGCGCGGCGCGCAGCACGCGCTCGTCCTCGCCTTCGGCGAACACGATGCGGGCTTCCTTCTGCTTGGCGGTCGCGAACACCGGACGCATCACCATGCCGGTGCGGTAGACGGTCGCGCCGAGCTGTTCGCGGTACGCGTCCATGTCCTGGATCGGGCGCGTGGCGACGCCAGAATCCATCGCGGCTTGCGCCACGGCCGGCGCGATCTTGATGATCAGGCGCGGGTCGAACGGCTTAGGAATCAGGTATTCCGGGCCGAATTCGAGCGAGTGGCCTTCATACGCCTTCGCCACTTCCTCGCTCTGGTCGGTTTCCTGCGCCAGCTCGGCGATCGCGCGCACGCACGCGAGCTTCATTTCTTCCGTGATCGTCGTCGCGCCGACGTCGAGCGCGCCGCGGAAGATGAACGGGAAGCACAGCACGTTGTTGACCTGGTTCGGGTAGTCCGAACGGCCGGTCGCGACGATCGCGTCCGGGCGCACGGCCTTCGCGTCTTCCGGGCGGATTTCCGGTTCCGGGTTCGCGAGCGCCAGGATCAGCGGGCGCTCGCCCATCGTCTTGACCATGTCCTGCTTCAGCACGCCCGCGCTCGAGCAGCCGAGGAACACGTCCGCGCCGACGATCGCGTCGGCGAGCGAGCGCGCGTCGGTGTTCGCCGCATAGCGCTGCTTCGACGGATCGAGGTTGCCGCGGCCTTCGTAGATCACGCCCTTCGAATCGGCGACGAGGATGTTCGTCTTCGTGAGGCCGAGGTTCACCAGCAGGTCCAGACACGCGATCGCTGCCGCGCCGGCGCCCGAACACACGAGCTTCACGTCGGCGAGGTTCTTGCCGACGACCTTCAGGCCGTTCAGGATCGCGGCCGACGCGATGATCGCGGTGCCGTGCTGGTCGTCGTGGAAGACGGGGATCTTCATGCGCTCGCGCAGCTTCTGCTCGATGTAGAAGCACTCCGGCGCCTTGATGTCCTCGAGGTTGATGCCGCCGAGCGTCGGCTCGAGCATCGCGATCGCCTCGACGAGCTTGTCGGGGTCGGACTCCGAGAGTTCGATGTCGAACACGTCGATGCCCGCGAATTTCTTGAAGAGGCAGCCCTTGCCTTCCATCACCGGCTTCGCGGCGAGCGGGCCGATGTTGCCGAGGCCGAGCACGGCCGTGCCGTTCGTGATGACGCCGACGAGGTTGCCGCGCGACGTGTACTTCTGCGCGTCGAGCGGATCGGCGTGGATCGCCTCGCACGCGGCGGCGACGCCCGGCGAATAGGCGAGCGACAGATCGAGCTGGTTCGACAGCGGCTTGGTCGGGGTGACCGAAATCTTGCCGGGTTTCGGGTTCAGGTGATAAGCGAGAGCGGCCTGCTTCAGTTGTTCGTCCATGATTGACCTGCGAGAGACATGCGAAATATTGACGACTCAGTACACAGCACCTTCGGCCGCGTCTGCTTGAATCGAGGGGATGGTCGACTGCGAGACGGCCCGCGACGCGCCGGATGGGCACGCCAACGAACCTTGGCGGGTGGCAAGAGGAAAGTACAAAGTACTGAACGATTTCTTAGGGTCGCCTAGTGTACACCCCCTAAATGACCTCCGTTGGTGCACCGCCGCATCCCCGGCGTCCGTGTCGGACTGGTCGTGCCCCGTTTGTTTCGCCGGTGGCGAGCGGCGCGGCGGCGCGCGCGAATTCCGCCGAAAACCGGCCTGAATCGGGTAAAATAGCGGGCTACGCGCGCAGCGATGCGATTGGTCCGCCAATCGCGCCCCGGCCCTTCGGGCAGGTTCCCCTTGCTGCGCCATCGGGCCCGCGCCCGCTCCTCGCTCATCACCCAAGGAATGCCCATGACAGGCTACGATCGTCAGTCGATCTCGGATACGACCGCCAAAATCCTGCTCGAAGTGCAGGCGGTGCACTTCAATGCCGAAAAACCGTTCATCTTCACGTCCGGCTGGGCAAGCCCCGTCTATATCGACTGCCGCAAGCTGATCTCGTATCCGCGCGTGCGCCGTGCGCTGATGGAAATGGCGGAAACGACGATTACGCGCGACATCGGCTTCGAGCAGATCGACGCGGTGGCGGGCGGCGAGACGGCCGGCATCCCGTTCGCGGCATGGATCGCGGACCGCATGATGGTGCCGATGCAGTACGTGCGCAAAAAGCCGAAGGGTTTCGGCCGCAACGCGCAGATCGAAGGCCATCTCGAGGAAGGCTCGCGCGTGCTGCTGGTGGAAGACCTGACGACCGACAGCCGCAGCAAGATCAACTTCGTCAACGCGCTGCGCACCGCGGGCGCGACGGTGAACCACTGCTTCGTGCTGTTCCACTACGACATCTTCAAGGAAAGCGTGTCGGTCCTGAAGGACATCGACGTCGACCTGCACGCGCTCGCCACGTGGTGGGACGTGCTGCGCGTCGCGAAGGCGTCGGGCTACTTCGAGACGAAGACGCTCGACGAAGTCGAGAAATTCCTGCACGCACCGGCCGAATGGTCGGCCGCGCACGGCGGCGCGACGGCCCCGAAGGAATGACGCCACGCCGGCATGCGTGCCGGCGCGCTGGCTGAACAAGCCGCCTGCTTCATCGCAGGCGGCTTTTTTTCGTCCACCGACCGGCGCGCTGACCGATCGCAATCGCGGGCGCCGGCGTGCGTCGCTCATCGAACCCTAATGCTAGACTTGACCCATCGCCGCCGTCAGCGGCGCGGGCAACACACAACGCCAACAATGCCGGGCGCCGCGGCCCGGCCCACGTGACGGGAGAAGCGCCATATGCGTGTGGATCGCCGGATCACTCCGCCTGCGCCATCGGGCCGCCCGTCTGCGTTCCTCCTCCCCGCCCTCCTGTGCGCCGCCGTGTTCGCGGCGCTGCCCGCGCATGCGGAAGGGCCGTTCACCGTGACGAGCGACGACCTGACGCCCGGCGCCCGCGTGCGGGCCGCGAACGTGTTCGACCGCGGCGACTGCAAGGGCGCGAACCGCTCGCCGCAACTCGCGTGGCGCAACCCGCCGCCCGGCACGCGCGGCTACGCGGTCACGATCTTCGATCCCGATGCGCCCGGGCACGGCTGGTGGCACTGGGCCGTCGCAGGTATTCCGGCAACCGTCACGAGCCTGCCGGCCGACGCGAGCGCATCCGGCTTCCTGCGCCGCATCGGCGCGAGCGAGGCACGCAACGACTACGGGATCGACGGCTACGGCGGCCCGTGCCCGCCGCCCGGCAAGCCGCATCGCTACGTGATCACCGTTTACGCGCTCAAAGGCACCGACCTGCGCATTTCGCAGGGTCGCCCCGCGCCGATGTTCGAGCACGAGATCGGCACGCTCGCGATCGGCACCGCGCAACTCACGGTCACTTACGGCCAGTAGTCGCGCCGCGCGCTGCCCGGCGGCGGTGCCGCGATCGCCGGCCACCGCGAATTTCCGCGGGCCGCACGCGCACGTCGTGTCGTCATTTCGGCTTGCTAGACTCGTCGTCACCGGTCGCGGCATCCCGTGCCGCGCGACCGTCGCGCCGCCTGCCGGCGACGCGTGACGCGGCGGGCCGACGGCCCGCCGTTCCCGTCCCTTTCCGGAGAACGCTTCATGTCGAACATCGTCATCGTCTATCACAGCGGCTACGGTCACACGCAGAAGCTGGCCGAAGCCGTGCACGCCGGCGCGCAGGATGCGGGTGCGAACGTGCGCCTGATCGCCGTCGGCGACCTCGACGACGCAGGCTGGGCCGCGCTCGACGCGGCGGACGCGATCGTCTTCGGCGCGCCGACCTACATGGGCGGCCCGTCCGCGCAGTTCAAGCAATTCGCCGATGCCACGTCGAAAGCGTGGTTCACGCAGAAATGGAAGGACAAGATCGCCGCAGGCTTCACGAACTCCGCGACGATGAACGGCGACAAGTTCTCGACGATTCAATATTTCGTCACGCTGGCGATGCAGCATGGGATGGTGTGGGTCGGCACGAGCCTGATGCCGGCGAACTCTAAGGCGGCCACGCGCAACGACATCAACTACCTCGGCGGCTCCACGGGCCTGCTCGCGCAGTCGCCGGCCGATGCGACGCCCGACGAGGGGCCGCTGCCGGGCGACCTCGAGACCGGCAAGGCATTCGGCCGGCGCGTCGCCGAAGCGGCCGCCCGCTGGGACGCCGGCGCCCGCTGAGCGCGCGCGTTCCCCGGCCCGCGCGCGTGCCGGCGGGCGTCAAAGGGACACGAAGATGGACACGAGACGGCCTGCCGGCCGTCTTTTTTCACCCCGCGCGCTGCAGTGCCGCCGGATGACGTCTTAAAATGGCGGTTTCAGGGCGCCGCGGCTCCCGTTTCATTCAGTGAGAGCGAAATGAGCACCAAAGTTTTTGTCGACGGCCAGGAAGGCACGACCGGCCTCAAGATCTTCGAATACCTGTCGGCACGCAGCGACATCGAGATCCTGCGCATCGAGGAAGCGAAGCGCAAGGACGTCGACGAGCGCCGCCGCCTGATCAACGCGTCGGACGTCACGTTCCTGTGCCTGCCGGACGTCGCGTCGCGCGAATCCGCGTCGCTCGTCGAGAACCCGAACACCACGCTGATCGACGCGAGCACCGCGTTCCGCACCAGCGCCGACTGGGCGTACGGCCTGCCCGAGCTGACCCGCGCGCAGCGCGAGAAGATTCGCACGTCGAAGCGCATCGCGGTGCCCGGCTGCCACGCGTCGGCGTTCGTGCTCGCGATGCGTCCGCTCGTCGATGCGGGCATCGTCGCGCCGACGTTCGCCGCGCACAGCTACTCGATCACCGGCTACAGCGGCGGCGGCAAGTCGATGATCGCCGAGTACGAAAGCGCCGCGCCGGGCGGCAAGCTCGCGAGCCCGCGCCCGTACGCGCTCGGCCTCGCGCACAAGCACCTGCCGGAAATGGCCGCGCACACGGGCCTCGCCCACGCGCCGATCTTCACGCCGATCGTCGGCCCGTTCCTGAAGGGCCTCGCGGTGACGACCTACTTCACGCCCGAGCAGCTCGCGAAGCGCGCGACGCCGCAGGACGTGCAGCGCGTGTTCGCCGAGTACTACGCGGACGAAGCGTTCGTGCGCGTCGCACCGTTCGATGCGGACGCGAACCTCGACGGCGGCTTCTTCGACGTGCAGGCGAACAACGACACGAACCGCGTCGACCTGTTCGTGTTCGGCAACGCGGAGCGCTTCGTCACGGTCGCGCGCCTCGACAACCTGGGCAAGGGTGCGTCGGGCGCCGCGATCCAGTGCATGAACCTCAACATCGGCGCGGCCGAGGACGCGGGCCTCAAACGCTGATTCAACATCGCATGCCATGCAAAGCCGGCCATTGGCCGGCTTTTTATTTACCCGTACCAGGCAATATATAAATACAGCGCGCCGCGCATTTACAAATATTTACAAGCTTTCGATTGCGCGATTACAAGCGGATTAATCCAGCCCCTTCCTTATCCAGTCAATCCCGAATAGGGATAAACCGGATACCCGTTGATTTAAACGCTGCCGTTATACGCCAGAAGGTGCTGCGAGCGCGTGCCGGGCGTCGCGCATTCCCCACTTCGGCAGCTTTCGACAGCCAGTCTCGCGTTTAAATTCTTACCGTTTGCCTTATTGGACAAGCATTCAATTCGCAGATCCCGTTTCAATCGCCTTTTTTAGACGGGTTCATCAATTGACAGCAAAAACCCAGGCAGCGACATTAGCTCGCACAATTAAACGATTGGAGACAGCGGCATGTCGCACACCTTATCGAAGGGGGTGGCAACGGCCTTTGCCATTGCCCCTTTCCTGGTTGCATGTGGTGGGGGGGACTCAGGCGGCGCGCTCGCGCCGATCAACGCGCCCCAATGTTCCGGCTCGAGCTGCGGCACGCAAGGGCAGCCGCCTTCGCAACCGATCAACGGCGCACTGTGCCCGGCCAACGCGGATATCGTGAAGAGCACGTATCTCGGCGGCGCGGGTAGCGGCGAGATCGTCAGCGTCAACATCGACGCGGTCGCGATGACGTACACGCTCAAGTGGCTCGAATCGCCGATTCCGCTGAAGACGGGCACCGTCACGCCGAGCCGCGTCGGCACGACGATCACCGGCAAGGTCATCCATCCGCCGGCCGGCACGCTGCCGACCGCCGAACAGACGCGCTGCGCGTTCGTCCTCACGCCGGGCACCGGCCCCGCGCCGGATGGCTCGACCTATTCGACGGCCGCCGACTTCAACCAGGCGAACCCGCCGATGCTGCTGGTCGGCATGGGCGTCGCGGGCGGCGGCATTCCGGGCGCGACGATCCAGTACGACGGGCTGACGATCATCCCGGGCGTCGTGCAGAACGTCGGCCAGGTGCCGAACCGTCACTTCGACTTCTATCCGTTCCTCGGCTTCGCGAACACGACGACCGATCTGTCAAAACTGCCGGGCACGTACAACGCGCTGCTCTACCACCTCGTGCCGTCGGGCAACTACGCGACGAAGGGCTCGACCTCGAGCGAGACGTTCGACGCGAACGGCGCGTGCACGTCGAGCGGGTCGGGTGGCTGCCAGACGACCGGCGATCCGTGGAAAACGAGCGCGAACGGCGGCTACTTCGACAGCGCCAAGGCGCCGCAGACGCTGCCGCAGACCCAACTGCCGATCGTCGGCGCGACCGGCAAGTCGGCCAGCGCACATATGGTGATCGGCCAGCTCAACGGCGCGACGGTGCCGGTGATCGTGCGCACGGGCAACGTGAACCTCGGCACGCCCCCACTGCACGTCGATGCGCAGGTCGACGACGAATCGGGGATCGCGGTGCTCGGCGCGGCGACGGCGATCACGTCGGGCGCGATCGACGGCGGCTACGCGGGCGCGGACTCGAACTTCAAGTACACGGCCGCGCTGATCCGCGGCGGCAACGCGTCGTTCATCAACCCGTCCACGCAGGCCGAGGAAGACGGCTTCACGCTCGACTACGGCCAGACGACGCCGGGCCTGCTGAACGCGAAGACCGCCCCGCCGAGCGGCGCGAGCTACCCGTCCGCATCGGGCGTGGTGATCGCGACGGGCGGGCTGTACGCGGCGCTGATCCAGGGCACGGTGAACGGCGGCGTCACGTCGACGTCGGCGAATTCGACGACGTCGTCGACCCCGTACTTCGGCGTGGGCGCGCAGATCAGCAAGTAGCGATCGAGGACGCAGCGGCCGGCCTGCCGCCGCGCGACGCAGGGAAGGCACGAAGGCGCTCGGCACGGCGCCAACAAGACGAGCACGACCAACAGAAGCGGCCGACAGGGAGCTGGCCGCCGCACAAGACAAATCTGGAGGAGCAACATGAAGCGCAACCTCATTCTGGCGGCGGCCTTTGCCGCCCCCCTTCTTTCCGCCTGCGGCGGCGGCAGCGACAACCCGCCGCCGCTCGTCGAAGACCGGCTTTGCCCTGCCACGCTCGACTACAACACCGTGTTTACGGGCGGCGCGGGCAGCGGCGAACTCGCGAAGGTCCAGCTCGACACGACCAAGATGACCTGGCAGGTCACCTATGTCGAATCGGCGGTGCCGCAAAAGACCGGCACCGTCACGCCGACCCGCGCGGGCACCGTCGACAGCGGCACGCTCACGCAGGAAACGCTGCTGCCGACCAACAAGCTGAACCAGTGCGCGTTCCGCCTGAACGGCGCGAGCCTCGATGCGTCGCGTCCGGCGCGCATCTTCGTCGGCTTCGGCGTCGCGGGCGGCACGATTCCCGGCAAGGAGATCCAGTTCGACGGCGTGCTCGGCCAGGCCGCGGTGCCCGACACGAAATTCCCGTACTACCCGTTCATCGGCTTCTCGTCGATCGAAACCGACATCACGAAGGTCGCGGGTACGTACAGCCACATCGGCTTCGGCGAAGTGCCGTCGCAGAAATTCGGGCCGGCGTCGATCGACGCGAAGGTGACGATCAACGCGGACGGCACGTGGACCAAGTGCGACACGACGGGCCAGTTCGCCGGCGGCGCGTGCACGCAGCAGGGCACGAATTTCGTGCAGTCGGCCGACGGCAGCGGCGCGTTCCAGTCGAACAACTACGCGAGCCAGCTGAAGCCGACGCTGTCGGCCACGCCGCAGGGCAAGGGCTTCATGGTCGTGGGCAAGCTGCGCAACCAGCTCGTGCCGATCCTCGTGCGCACGGGGGTCGCGAACCCGAATCCGACGCCGGACAGCAACGGCGTGCCGGGCCTGACCGCCGACGACGAATCGAGCATCTCGATCCTCGCGCCGCAGACGGCCGTCGCGGCCGGTTCGCAGAACGGCGAATACATCGGCGTCGACAGCCAGTTCGATTACCGGACCACCGCGCTGATCGACAAGCAGGCCACGCTGCTCGATCCGTTCCAGCCGTCGCAGGCGTCGCTCACGAGAGTGCTCGACCTCGACTACACGCAGAAGGTGCCGGGCACGGTCACGACGATCCATACGGGTTCGGGCAGCACGTCGCCGACCGGCAAGTTCATCTTCTCGGGCGGCGTGTTCGGTTTCCTCGACAACGCGGGATCGACGCCGTATTTCACGATCGGCGCATTCGTCCAGTAAGCGGAGGGGAAAGCCGTGATGAAGAAAACCCTTCTCTGCGCGGCGGCGGGCGCCGCCGCCGTGGCGCCGCTCGCCGCGCACGCGCAGAGCGCCGGCAGCAACGTCGTCACGCTGGGCTGGTTCCACATCATGCCGCAGCAGAGCAGCACGCCGATGACGACCAACGTCGCGCCGACGCCGATCAACACGCCGCTGCGGCTGCCGCCGTCGTTCACGTCGGCCGGCACCGGGCTGCACACGAGCGGCGCCGACACCGTCGGCCTGACGGTCAGCCACTTCCTGACCGACCACATCGCGGTCACGTCGGTGGCCGGCGTGCCGCCGGTGTTCAAGGTGTCGGGCCAGGGCACGATCAAGCCGCCGGGGCCGGCCGGCGCGCTCGGTACGCAGAACATCGGGCTGGCCTCGGTCAACCCAATCGTGAAGAGCGTGCGGCAGTGGAGCCCGGCGGTGATCCTGCAGTACTACTTCGGGCAGGCGACCGCGAAGTTCCGCCCGTTCCTCGGCCTCGGCGTGTCGTACAACTGGTTCAGCGACCTGCAGCTCAATACGAACTTCATCAAGCAGACGCAGGACAACCTCGGCGCGATCCTCGCGGCGGGCGCGGGCAAGCCAGGTACGACGTCGGTGGAGGCGAAGGCATCGTCGTCGTGGCAGCCGGTGTTCAACGCGGGCCTGCAGTACAACCTGACGGAACACTTCGGGCTGGTCGCGTCGGTGACCTACATCCCGCTGAAGACGACGTCGACGGTGACGATCAAGGCGGCGGACGGCTCGGTGCTCGCCGAGTCGAAATCGGACCTGAAGGCGGACCCGATCATCAGCTACGTCGGGATGACGTACAAGTTCTGAGCGCGGCGGCCGTCGGCGAATGGAAATGGAGCGCTGCGACACAATCGCAGGCAAAAAAAAGCCCGCCTGATCGGCGGGCTGAATCCATATCAGAGGAGACATGGAGGAGACAGGTGCAATCATAGCGAATTGGTTTCCGCAATGCAACATTTCCGTAGAGAAAATAAGGATTTTCCCTCGAACGCGGCCTCTACTTCTCCGTCACGGCGCCTGACCCCTTTCCGTTCTCCCGCTCCAGCACCTCGCCCAGTGCGTCGCGCAGCAGCGCGACCGGCCGCATGAGACGGCCCGGCAGCGTGCCGTGCACGATCCATACGTTGATCCGCGTTTCCAGCCCCGCTGTTTCCACCACCCTCAGCGCATCGCGATGCGCGCTGCGCGCCAGCGCGTTCGGCGGCGCGATGCCGATGCCGGCACCGCGCGCGACGAGCGACAACTGCAGTTCCGAGCCGAATGCCTCGACCGCGACGTCGAACGGCAGCCCGGCCGCGCCGAGCGCGCGGCTCAGCGCCGAACGCATCCCGCAGCCGTCCTGGCTCAGTACCCACGGAAAGCCCGACAGCGTGTCGAGCGACAGCGGGCCGTCCGGCAGCGGGAAATCGCGCGCGGCGACGAGCACCGTCGGCTGCGTGGCGAGCAGCGTCGCCGTCAATGCGTCCGGCAGCGCCGCGCTCGCGGGCACCATCACGGTCGCGACGTCGAGCGCGCCGCGCTCGATGCCCTGCACCAGCGCGGGCGACCAGCCGGCCGTCACGCGCAACGTGAGGCGCGGAAATGCGTCGCGCAGCCGGTCGATCGGCCGCTCCAGCGCGAGCTCCGACAGAAACGGCGGCACGCCGATGCGCAGCTCGCCCGACGGCTCGCTGTCCGGCGCGCCCGCCGCCATCAGTTCGTCGACCGCACCGAGCACGTTGCGCGCGAGCGCGTAGACGTCGCGCCCGGCGGCGGTCGGCTTCAGCGGCTTGCTCTGCCGTTCGAGCAGCGGCACGCCGAGCAGCGTTTCGAGGTTCTGCACGCGCCGCGTCAGGCCCGGCTGCGTCAGATGGAGCTTCGCGGCGGCGGCGACCATCGATCCGCTGTCGACGACCGCGACGAACGCCTGGAGATCACGCGTATTCAAAACAAACTCGCATAATCATGTTAGACATATTTCAATTGTCGCATAAAGATCGGACACCTACGATGGGAGTTCCTTAGACCTCCACCTCCGGGTTTCAGATGAACTGCCCTGCCCATCGTTGCTCCACCCCCGTTTCCCCGACCGTCGCCGCGCCCGCGCCGCCCGCACTGAGCACCGGCATGACGCTGTTCTTCGCCGCGACGGTCGGCGTGATCGTGATGGACCTGTTCGCCGCGCAGCCATTGACCGGCCCGATCAGCGCGGACCTGCACCTGCCGCCCGGCCTCGCGGGCCTCGTCGCGATGCTGCCGCAGCTCGGCTATGCGGCCGGGCTCGCGTTGCTCGTGCCGCTGGTCGACCTGCTCGAGAACCGCCGTTTGATCGTCGCGACGCTCGCCGTCTGCGCGGCCGCGCTCGCGCTGCCCGCCTTCACGCAGTCGGGCACCGTGTTCCTGCTCGCGACGCTCGCGGCCGGCGCCGCGTCGAGCGTGATCCAGATGCTCGTGCCGATGGCCGCGTCGATGGCGCCCGACGCACAGCGCGGCCGCGCGGTCGGCAACGTGATGAGCGGGCTGATGCTCGGGATCCTGCTGTCGCGGCCGCTCGCGAGCCTGATCGCGGGATCGGCCGGCTGGCGCGCGTTCTATCTGCTCGCCGCGCTCGCGAACGCGGCGATCGCGGTCGTGCTCGCGCTGCGCCTGCCGGCGCGCACGCCGTCGATCACGGCCAGTTACCGCGCGTTGCTCGCGTCGATGGCACGGCTGCTTGCCGACGAACCGGTGCTGCGCCGGCATGCGCTGTCGGCCGCGCTCGCGATGGCCGCGTTCAGCGCGTTCTGGACCGCCGTCGGGCTGCGGCTCGCGCAGCCGCCGTTCGCGCTCGATCTGCACGGCATTGCGCTGTTCGCGTTCGCCGGCGCCAGCGGCGCGATCGTCACGCCGCTCGCCGGCCGCGCGGGCGACCGCGGGCACGGCCCGGCCGCGCAGCGGCTCGCGCACGGCACGATGCTCGCGGCGCTCGTCGTGCTCGGCGTCGCCGGTGCAGGCTGGTTCGGCTTCGATGCGCACGCGCATCGCGGCGTCGCGCTCGCGCTGCTGGCCGGCGGCGCGGCGCTGCTCGATGCGGGCGTGATCGTCGATCAGACGATCGGTCGCCGCGCGATCAACCTGCTGAACCCGGCCGCGCGCGGACGCCTGAACGGGCTGTTCGTCGGGCTGTTCTTCGTCGGCGGCGCGCTCGGCGCGGTGCTCGCGGGCAGCGCGTGGGCATGGGGCGGCTGGAGCGCGGTGTGTGGCGTCGGATTCGCGTTCGCCGGCGCGGCGACCGTGTTCGGGCTGGCGACCGGACGCGGGCCCGGCGCGGCGGCGCTGGATCGGCCGCGTGCGTGAGCACTCACCGGTGAAGCGGCGCCCAAAAGCCGAACGCCCCACCCTCTTGCGAGAGATGGGGCGTTCCGTACGCCGGGGTCGGCCGGGAGTCAGTGACGGACCAGCGCCATCATCGCGCCGAAGCCGACGAACAGCCCGCCCGTCAGCCGGTTGAACACCTTCGCGACGCTCTGGCTCTTCAGCGTGGCGCCGATGCGCGTGCCGAACGCCGCGTAGACGAGATACCAGCTCACCTCGATCACCGCGAACGTGACGACGAGGATGCCGAACTGCGGCAGCGTCGGCTCGGCCGCGTTGATGAACTGCGGCAGCAGCGCGGCCGCGAACAGGATCGCCTTCGGGTTGCTGCCCGCGACCAGGAAGCCGTTGCGGAACAGCGCGACGCGCGATGTCGAGGCCGCTTGCGGCGACACCGCATCGACGTCGGCCGCCGGCGCGTCGTCCACGCGCGCGCGCCACGCCTTCACGCCGAGATAGATCAGATAGGCTGCGCCCGCGAAGCGCAACGCATCGAACGTCGCCGGCCATGCTTCGAGCACCGCGCCGAGCCCGGCCGCGGAGACCGCGAGCATCAGCACCAGCGCGCTCAGGCAGCCGGCCATCGTCGCGGACGAGCGCCGCAGCCCGTGGCGCGCGCCGTGCGTCATCACGAGCAGCATGTTCGGGCCCGGAATCGCCGACACGACGAACACCGTCGCCACGAAAAGCCACCACGTATGCAAGTTCATGACTGCCTCTGCCTGAAATGAATGTAGGGAAAACGGACTGTCGATTATGCCGTGCGGGTCGCGTGTCTGTCGCGCTCCTGTCGCGTGTCAGCGGCCCGCGCGGCGCAGCGCGGCCTCGCCGAGCACCGCGAAATCCTGGTCGCCGCCGCCGTGCGCGAGCGCGTCGAGCAGGCTGTCGCGCACGACGCTCGCCACCGGCAGCGGCACCGACGTCGCGTCGCCGGCCTCCAGCGCGAGCCGGACGTCCTTCAGCCCGAGCCGCGCCTTGAAGCGCGCGGGCTCGTAGCGCCGCTCGGCGATCATCGCGCCGTAGCCTTCGTAGACGGGCCCCGGAAACACGCTGCTGGTGATCACGTCGAGGAAATCGCGCATCGCGACGCCGTGCGCGCCGAGCAGCGCGGACGCCTCGCCGAGCGTCTCGATCGCCGACGCGAGCGTGAAGTTCGCGGCGATCTTCGCGACGTTCGCATGCTGCGGCAGCGAGCCGAAGCGCCAGGTCTTCTGGCCGATCGCATCGAACAGCGGCTGCATGCGGTCGATCGCCTCGGCCGGGCCGCCGGCCATGATCGTCAGGCGCGCGGCGGCCGCGACGTCGGGCCGCCCCATCACCGGCGCGGCGACATAGTCGATGCCGCGCGACGCATGCGCGTGCGCGAGCGATTCGGCGAGCGCGACCGACACCGTCGCCATGTTCACGTGGATCAGCCCGCGCGGCGCCTGGGCCAGCAGCGCGTCGTCGAATACCGCGCGCGCGGCCGCATCGTCGCCGAGCATCGAGAACACCGCGTCGCCGCGAAACGCGTCGGCCGGCGTGTCGACGATCTTCGCGCCGAATGCCGCGAGCGGCTCGGCCCGCTCGCGCGACCGGTTCCAGACCCGCACCGTGTGGCCCGCCTTCAGCAGGTTCGTCGCGATCGCCTGCCCCATTTCGCCCAGCCCGATAAACCCGAGATCCATGTCTCGCTCCTTCGCTCCGTGAAGCCGCGAGTTAAACACAGATGCCGGCGCGCTGCAGCGCCTGCCGCCGGCCGGGCGCGGTGCGCATTCGGCGCCTGAAAAAACAAAACCCCGCATGCCGGAGCATGCGGGGTTGGCCGACCGATGACCGGCAACGCCGGCCGTGGCGGCGGAGCCGCTTAGTTCTGCGTGCCTGCGTCGTTCGTGCCGGCGGCCGATGCGGCTGCAGCCTTCGCCTGGCCCTTCTTCGAACCGTGGTGCTTCAGCTGGTGCTTCGGCTTGCTGTGATCCTTCTTGGCCGGTGCCGATGCGGCAGCCGACGTGTCGGCTGCCGGCGCGGACGCCTGTGCGAATGCCGAAACCGATGCGAGTGCGAATGCTGCGGCGATGATCGAAGCGAGCGTCTTCTTCATTGTTCTTCCTTTAGCGGAGAAAAAATCAAACGTACCGGTAAGTAAAGATGCGAGGCATTCGCACCGGAGCCCCAGGCCGCGAGGCCGGCTTTCGCCGTGCCATCGCGACAAAACCTGACGCACTGGTTCCATAACGCACCGCATTCGCGGCAAGTTGACACGTTGCTTGCATCCTCGGGTTTCCCCGGGGGCGGGCGCGTCGGCCGGCGCCGGCGGGCCGGACGGGCCTGCCGCCGCACGGCGCCGCAAACCGGCTCGCGCGGCGCCGGGGCGACGCTTATACTGGCGTCCATCCGTCCCTTTCCCCGGAAACCGGATCGCGGCCGGTCGCACGACCGCCGCCGTCTCGAGGCGCTCAAATTGCCCGATCACAATCTGGACAAACTGAAAATCGACCGGCGTCCGATCGCCCCGGTGCCGCGCCGGCGCCGCTGGGCGCGCTATGCGGTCGCCGCCGCGCTCGTCGTCGTCGCGATCGTCGCCGGCCTCGCGCTCACCGGCCGGCCGACCGTCGACACCACGTCCGTCACGTCCGCCTATCCGTACCAGAACGACACGCAGCTCAATGCGACCGGCTACGTCGTGCCGCAGCGCAAGGCCGCGGTCGCGTCGAAGGGCCAGGGCCGCGTCGAGTGGCTCGGCGTGCTCGAAGGCACGCGCGTGAAGCAGGACCAGATCATCGCGCGTCTCGAAAGCAACGACGTGCAAGCGTCGCTCGCGCAGGCGCGTGCGCAGGTGCAGGTGTCCCGTGCGAACCTCGGCGTCGCGCAGGCGGAACTCAAGGATGCGGAGATCGCGCTGCGCCGCACCGCCGCGCTCGCGCCGAAGGGCGCCGTGCCGGCTGCGCAGCTCGACACCGACACGGCGCGCGTGAACAAGGCGCGCGCGACGCTCAACAGCGACCAGGCCGCGATCGCGTCGGCCGAGGCGAACGCGCAGGCCGCGCAGGTGGCGGTCGACCAGACGGTGATCCGCGCGCCGTTCGATGGCATCGTGCTCGCGAAGCACGCGAACGTCGGCGACAACATCACGCCGTTCTCGTCCGCGTCGGACAGCAAGGGCGCGGTCGTGACGATCGCCGACATGGAGACGCTCGAGGTCGAGGCCGACGTCGCCGAATCGAACATCGCGAAGATCCGCGCCGAGCAGCCGTGCGAGATCCAGCTCGACGCGCTGCCCGACATGCGCTTCGCCGGCCGCGTGTCGCGGATCGTGCCGACCGTCGACCGCTCGAAGGCCACCGTGCTCGTGAAGGTGCGCTTCGTCGACCGCGACGAACGCGTGCTGCCCGACATGAGCGCGAAGATCGCGTTCCTGTCGAAGCCGGCGACCGCGCAGGACCGGCAGCCGGTGACCGCCGTGCAGGCGAGCGCCGTGGTCGAGCGCGACGGCCGGCCGGTCGTGTTCGTCGTGAAGGACGACGCCGTGCATGCGGTGGCCGTGACGAAGGGCGCGCGGATCGGCGAACTCGTCGCCGTGCGCGGCGTGAAAGCCGGCGACACGGTCGTGCTCGCGCCGGGCGCGAAGCTGAAGGACGGCGCGAAAGTGACCGTCGCGAAGAAGTAGCGCGCGTGAACGACGCCCGGCCACCCCTCGTCGAGCTCAGCCACGTCGCGAAGTCGTACCGGCGCGGCAACCAGATCGTGCCCGTGCTGACCGACATCACGCTCGACATCGGCGAAGGCGACTTCGTCGCGCTGATGGGGCCGTCGGGCTCCGGCAAGAGCACGCTGCTGAACCTCGTGGCCGGCATCGACCGGCCCGACAGCGGCGAGCTGCGCGTCGGCGGCCTCGACATCTCGCGACTCGCCGAGGCGCAACTGGCCGAATGGCGCGCGGCGAACGTCGGCTTCATCTTCCAGTTCTACAACCTGATGCCGGTGCTCACCGCGTTCGAGAACGTCGAGCTGCCGCTGATGCTCACGCACCTGTCGCGCCGCGAGCGGCGCGAGCGCGTCGAGCTCGTGCTCGACATGGTGAATCTCGGCGATCGCACGAGCCATTACCCGTCGGAGCTGTCGGGCGGCCAGCAGCAGCGCGTCGCGATCGCGCGCGCGCTGATCACCGATCCGGTGCTGATCGTCGCCGACGAGCCGACCGGCGACCTCGACCGTGCATCGGCCACCGACGTGCTCGCGATGCTGCAGCGGATGAACGCCGAGCTCGGCAAGACGATCATCATGGTGACGCACGACGCGCACGCGGCCGGCGCCGCGCGCTCGCTCGTCCATCTGGAAAAGGGGGAGCTGATCGATGGGCACGCGGCCTGATCGACGCGAGCGCGCGCGATGTACGTGCTGAAGCTGATCGCGCGCAACGCGCTGCGGCACCGGCTGCGCACGCTGCTGACCGTGCTCGGGCTCACGATCGCCGTGCTCGCGTTCGGGCTGCTGCACACCGTCGTCGATGCGTGGTACGCGGGCGCGGCGGCCGCGTCCAGCGGACGGCTCGTCACGCGCAACGCGATCTCGCTGGTGTTTCCGCTGCCGGTGAGCTACGAGAACCGGATCCGCGGCGTCGACGGCGTGACGGCCGTGGTCCGCTCGAACTGGTTCGGCGGCATCTACCGCGACCCGAAGAACTTCTTCGCGAGCTTCGCGGTGTCGGAGAACTATCTCGACCTGTATCCGGAATTCATCCTGCCGGCGCAGCAGCGCGCCGACTACGATCGCGACCGCCGCGGCTGCCTCGTCGGCCGCCAGCTCGCGACGCAGTTCGGCTTCAAGGTCGGCGACGTGATTCCGCTGAAGGGCACGATCTACCCCGGCACGTGGGACTTCGTCGTGCGCGGGATTCTCGACGGCCGCGACGACTCGACGATCACGCGTCAACTGGTGTTCCACTGGGATTACCTGAACGAGACGGTGCGCAAGCGCACGCCGAAGCAGGCCGACCAGGTCGGCGTGTTCGTGCTCGGCGTCGCGAACCCCGACGACGGCGCGTCGATCGCGCGCAACGTCGACGCGGTGTTCAAGAACTCGCTCGCCGAAACGCTGACCGAGACCGAGCAGGCGTTCCAGCTCGGCTTCGTCGCGATGTCGAACCAGATCATCGCGGCGATCCGCCTCGTGTCGTACGTGGTGATCCTGATCATCATGGCCGTGATGGCCAACGCGATGGCGATGAGCGCGCGCGAGCGCACGGCCGAATACGCGACGCTGAAGGCGCTCGGCTTCGGCCCCGGGTTCCTCGCGCTGATCGTGTTCGGTGAATCGGTCGTGATCGCGGTGGCCGGCGGCGGGCTCGGGATGCTCGCGACGCCGCCCGTCGCGAGCCTGTTCAAGCAGGCGGCGGGCGGCATTTTCCCGGTATTCAAGGTGTCGACCGAGACGGTCGTGCTGCAGGCCGCGTGCTCGGTCGCGGTCGGCTTCGCTGCGGCAATCGTGCCGGCGTGGCAGGCGGCGCGCGTGCGCGTGGTCGAAGGCCTGCGGGCGATCGGATAGAGACGCGCATGGCGATCCCGCTCACCTACATCGCACGCAACCTGTGGACCCGGCGGCTCACCACCGCGTTGACCGCCGGTGGCATGGCGCTCGTGATCTTCGTGTTCGCGACGGTGCAGATGCTCGATGCCGGCCTGACGAAAACGCTCGTATCGACCGGCGAACCCGACAACGCGGTGGTGATCCGCAAGGGTGCCGAGACCGAGATCCAGAGTTCGATCGACCATCAGCAGGCCAATGCGCTCGAGATGCATCCGGCCGTCGCGCTCGGCCCCGACGGCCGGCCGCTCGTGTCGAAGGAGGCCGTGGTGCTGATCTCGCTCGTGAAGACGTCGACCGGCAAGCCGTCGAACGTCGTGATCCGCGGCGTGTCGCCGGCGGGCCTCGCGCTGCGGCCGCACGTGACGCTCGTGGCCGGCCGCCCGTTCGCGCCGGGCTCGTCGGAGATCGTCGTCGGCAGCGCGATCGCGAAAGGCTTCAGCGGCACGCAGCTCGGCGATCGCCTGCACTTCGCGCAGCGCGACTGGACCATCGTCGGCATCTTCGACGCGGGCGGCAGCGGCTTCGATTCGGAGATCTGGGGCGACGTCGACCAGCTGATGCAGTCGTTCCGCCGCACCAGCTATTCGTCGATGGTGCTGCGCATCCCGAGCGCCGACGGCTTCGCGCGCTTCAAGGCCGACATCGACGTCGATCCGCGCCTGACCGACGAGGCGAAGCGCGAGCAGACCTTCTACGGCGACCAGTCGAAGGCGCTGTCGACGTTCATCAACATCCTCGGCATCACGCTGTCGACGATCTTCTCGATCGCCGCGATGATCGGCGCGATGATCACGATGTATGCGTCGGTCGCGAACCGCGTGGCCGAGATCGGCACGCTGCGCGCGCTCGGCTTCAAGCGCACCAACGTGCTCGCCGCGTTCCTGCTGGAGGCGCTGCTGCTCGGCTTCGTCGGCGGCGTCGCGGGGCTCGCGTGCGCGTCGCTGATGCAGTTCGCGTCGTTCTCGACGACCAACTTCCAGACCTTCTCGGACCTGTCGTTCCGCTTCGTGCTGACACCCGCGATCGTCGTGAAAACGCTCGTGTTCTCGCTCGTGATGGGGCTCGTCGGCGGGTTCCTGCCGGCGATGCGCGCCGCGCGGCTGAAGATCGTCGACGCGCTGCGCGCGCAGTGACGCGCGCCGCCGACGCGCACGTTCAACGTTCGCGCGGCACCCACGCGCCGTGGAACCCGGCCGGCACGCGGCGCGGCAGATGCACGGTCGCGACCGGCCCCGCGTCGATCGCGCGCGCATCGAGGATCACGACGTCGCTCGTATCCGTCGCCGCGCGGTAGACCATCACCAGCAGCCAGCCATCGTCCTCGTCCGCGCCGCCCGGGCGCGGCACGAACACCGGCTCGCCGTTCTGGTCGCCGGCCGGCACCGCGTAGTGCGTGGTCGTGCCGCGCACGTGGTCGAAGCGCATCACGCCGCGCATTTCCGCGTTGTTCGGCTGCTCGACCGCATACAGATAGCGGTAGCCGCGCCCGGTCCGGCTTTCGTTGATGCGCGGCAGCTCGATGCCGCCGTCGGCGAGCGGCCCTTCGTCGATCAGCCCGTTCGCCGTATCGATCACGTAGCGCCACAGCTCGCCGACCGGGTTGTCGGCGAAGCGGCCCGTGCGCGCGTCGAGCCGCAGGAACGACGGATAGCGCACCGCGTCGAGCACGATGCACGACGCGTCGCAGTCGTACGCGTTCACGACGTGCTGGATGAAGCACGGCTCGACGCCGAACCAGCGCACGTCGCCGCCGTGGCGCGGCAGCACGCCGATGCGTGCGGGCCGGTCGTCGTGCCAGCGCAACGGCATCCGGTGGCCGTGCTTCAGCAGCGAGAAGTCGTAGCCGACGTTCAGGTCGAGCAGCAGGCTGCGGGTTTCGGTGATCGCGAGGTCGTGCATCATCGACGGCGCGCCCAGCTCGATCTCGACGTCGACACGCTTCACGCCCATCGCGTCGATCACGCCGTAGCGCAGCCACGGGGCGCGCCAGTCCGCGCGGAACAGGATCAGCTCGCCGGTTACCGGATCGACCTTCGGATGCGCGGTCATCCCGCCGTCGAAGCCCGCGTGCCGCGCCGGCACGCCGAACGAATCGAGCGAGGCGGTGATCGCGAGCGGCGCGCCGCCCTCGGCCAGCGCGAGCAATTCGCCCGCATGCTGCAGCACGCTCACGTTCGGATTGGTGTCGGGCAGATGCGGCGCCTGCCCCGGTGCATGGACGGCGGCCCAGCGCCGCGTGCGCGCCCAGCGGTTCCGGTAGCCGGCCGCGCGGCCGTCGCCGAACGCGATCGCATGCAGCATCGCGGCCTCCGGCCACCACGACAGCACGTCGTTGCCTTCGAAGCGGCCGCCCGGCGGGTTCGGGCCGTTGCGCAGCAACGTGCCGTCGAGTTCGCGCGGAATGGCGCCCGTCACACGCAGGTCGACGACGTCGACTTCGTCGGCGACCGGCGCGATCGCGCCGCGGTTCAGGTCGAATACGGTCATCGCGTCGGCGCTCCGTCAGCAGTCGTCGGCGGCCGGCGGCAGATCGCCGCGCGCCAGCGCGAGCGCATGGTCGCGCACGTCGTCGGGCCAGCCGGCGATCAGTTCGGCCAGCCGCGCCGGATCGTTCGCATACAGCGCCCGCGCGGCTTCCTCGAAACCGGGCAGGTCGCCCGCCATCGCCGACATGAAGTGGTATGCGCGCGCCTGCGCGTCGCGCTGCCGGTCGGCCGCCGCATGCGTGCGCCGCGCGTCCTCGACGAGCTTGCGCAGCGCGACCGACGCACCGCCCGGCTGCGCGCCGAGCCATTCCCAGTGGCGCGGCAGCAGCGTGACCTCGCGCGACACCACGCCGAGCTTCGGGCGGCCGCGGCCGCGCTGTTCGCCTGCGACCGCGCCGCCCGGCTCGCCGGCGCTGGCCGCTGCGTCGCCCGACAGCGCCGCATAGCGCGCGCGGATATCGTCCGCCGTGCCGCGCAGGTCGAGGTCGATCGAGCGACCGGTCGCGTCGTCGAAGATCAGGATCGTGCCGGGCGCCGCGTCGCCGGCCGCCTGCCGGACCGCGAGCGCGACCGTCGCAAGCGGGCCCGATGCGAGCCGCCGATGGCCGTCGAAGGCGGTGTACGAAGGAAGGAGCGTAGAAGAAGTCATTGTGGTCGCCCGCGGGCTGGAATCGGAATGGCGCTATTTTTATCCGGGTATTAATTGAATGTCAATATTATCCGGGTAAAAAAATATCGTCACTGTCGAATTCCATCCTGCGGGGGCGACCCCGGTGGCCGATCAGGTCGCCCTTGCCCGCGCCACGATGCCGCGCGCGCTGGCCAGCGCGTCGTCGAGCGACACATGCCCTTCGAACGCCGACGACGCCGACGGCGGCAGGTTCTCCTCGATCGCGTGCGCGAACTGCACGCCGGCATCGTCGGCAAGCCGCGCGCGCAGCGCGGCGACGCGCGGGAACGCATCGCGCTCGAACACGCCGTGATAGTCGGCCCAGCGCGCGATTCCCGTGAAGTACGCGTCGGCCAGCGTGCGCCGCGCGCCCAGCAGCCACGGGCCTTCGCCGCGTTCGAGCAGCGCTTCGAGCTGCCGGTGCGCCTTCAGCACCTTGCCGCGGCCGTACGCCTGCAGCGCCGCCTTCTCCGCGCCTTCGGTGTCGTGTTCGTACACGTACCAGAGCGCGCCGAATGCACTGAAGAACGTCGTGTTCAGCCATGCCAGCATCCGGTTCAGCCGGTCGAAATCCGCGCTGCCCTGGCGAAACGCGAGGCCGCTGTCGAGCGCCTGCGCGCCGATATGGCCGAGGATCGCGATGCTTTCGGTCAGCACGTCGCCGTTCGCGGTGACGAACGCCGGCGTCTCGGCGACGGGGTTCAGCGCGACGAACGCGTCGCTCGTCACAGTGCCCGGCATCGTGATGCGCGAAAGCCGGTACGGGCGGCCGGTCCATTCGAGCGCGACGATCGAGCCGAACGAGCAGCCGGCGGGAATACCGTAGAGAAGGATCGGAGACATCGAAGAATTCCGCGGAAGTTGAACGAGCCGTCATGCTCCCATGGCGAACGATGGCGCAGTAGCCGCTAAAATCGAAACCCGTCGTTTCTCCATATGGACGCTGGAAGTGAACCTGAACGATCTCTACCTGTTCGTGCAGGCCGTCGATGCCGGCAGCATGTCGGCGGCCGCGCGCCGGCTCGACCTGCCGAAATCGACGGTCAGCAAGCGCGTGGCCGAACTCGAGCGCACGCTCGGCGCGCGGCTCGTGCATCGCACGTCGCGCAGCTTCCGGCTCACGCCGGTCGGCGCCGAATTCTTCGAGCATGCGCGCGCCGCCGTGATCGAGGCCGACAGCGCGCGCGACGCGGTGCTGCGGCAGGCCGCCGAGCCGGCCGGCGTCGTGCGGATCACGAGCTCGGTGCCGGTCGCGCAGCACATCCTCGCGCCGTGCCTGCCGGCGCTGGCGATCGCGCATCCGAAGCTGCTGCTGCAGATTCATGCGAGCGACCGCCTCGTCGACATCGCGCAGGAAGGCTTCGACATCGCGGTGCGCAGCCATTTCGCGCCGCTGCCCGATTCCGCGCTCGTGCAACGGCCGCTCGCGGCGTCGCCGATCGTCGTCGTCGCGGCGCCAGCCTATCTCGCGCGGGCCGGCACGCCCGACACGCCGGCCGACCTCGCGCAGCACGACGGGCTTCACCCGGGCCCGCAGCCATGGCGGCTGCAGCGCGGCGACGATGCCGTCGACGTGACGCCGCGCCTGCGGCTGCAGGCCGACGAATCGACGCTGCTGTTGCAGGCGGCGACGGCCGGCCTCGGCCTCGCGTGCCTGCCCGACTGGATCGCCGGCGCCGCGCTCGCGTCCGGTACGCTCGTGCGCGTGCTGCCCGGCTGG
Organism: Burkholderia sp. BCC1047; assembly: GCF_902833155.1. Classification (NCBI taxonomy): domain Bacteria; kingdom Pseudomonadati; phylum Pseudomonadota; class Betaproteobacteria; order Burkholderiales; family Burkholderiaceae; genus Burkholderia; species Burkholderia sp. BCC1047. The sequence continues at coordinate 37,943 of NZ_CADFEH010000047.1, forward strand.
TGCGCCGGCACCGTCACGACGACGCTGCTGATGCCGCACCGGCGCGGCCAGCTGCCCGGCGTACGCGCGGCCGTCGAGTTTCTCGCGCAGCATGTGGCGCGCCATCACGGCAGCGGCGCGGACGACGCGCGCGCGTGCCCCCCTCGTTCGATCGATTCAAATGCTGAATCGATCAAGTCAGCAATTGGCATGAAAGCGCAAATATCGACATGACAGAATGGCCCGGGCGCCCTGCCTGCCCTCGGCGTCCGGTGCCCGGCCTCCGCCGGCGGCATCAATACATTACGCGCGCACCCGACGCGCCTGCCGCTCGACGGCGCCTTCCGCCCTTCGGAGGAGACAAGTCATGAATCCGCTTCACGCATTGCCGGCGTCCGCGTCGGCAACGGCCCGGCGCACCCGCGTGCGCTGGCTGGTGCTGGCCGTGCTGTTCGCGGTCACGACGATCAACTACGCGGATCGCGCGGCGATCGCGATCGCCGGCCCCAGCCTCGCCCGCGCGCTGCACCTGAGCCACGTGCAGATGGGCTTTATCTTCTCGGCGTTCGGCTGGTCGTACGTGATCGCGCAATTGCCGGGCGGCTGGCTGCTCGACCGTTACGGATCGCGCATCGTCTACGCATTCAGCATCTTCTTCTGGTCGCTGTTCACGCTGCTGCAGGGCGGGATCGGCTTCTTCGGCGGCGCGGCCGCGTTCGCGCTGCTGTTCGGGCTGCGCTTCCTGGTCGGCGCGGCCGAGGCGCCGTCGTTCCCGGCCAACAGCCGGATCGTGTCCGCGTGGTTCCCGGCCGCCGAACGCGGCACCGCATCGGCGATCTTCAACGCCGCGCAGTACGCGGCGACCGTCGTGTTCGCGCCGCTGATGGGCTGGCTCGTGCACGCGTTCGGCTGGCAGTCGGTGTTCGCGGTGATGGGCGTGCTCGGCTTCGCGTTCGTGCTGGTGTGGAACCGCACGATGTACGACCCGAAGGCGCACCCGACCATCAACCGCGCGGAACTCGACTACCTCGCCGAAGGCGGCGCGCTCGTCAACATCGACCAGGCGACGGGCGCACGCGAAGGCGGCCCGTCGATGCGTCACGTGAAGGCGCTGCTGAGAAACCGGATGCTGGTCGGCGTGTACGTCGCGCAGTACTGCATCAACGCGCTCACCTACTTCTTCATCACGTGGTTTCCCGTCTATCTGGTGCAGGCGCGCGGGATGTCGATCCTCAACGCGGGGCTCGTCGCGTCGATCCCGGCCGTGTGCGGGTTCCTCGGCGGGATTCTCGGCGGCGTCGTGTCCGATGCGCTGCTCAAGCAGGGCCGGTCGCTGTCGGTCGCGCGCAAGGTGCCGATCGTGTTCGGCATGCTGCTGTCGATGTCGATGATCGTCTGCAACTACACCGATTCGCACGTGATCGTCGTGCTGTTCATGGCGCTGTCGTTCTTCGGCAAGGGGCTCGGCGCGCTCGGCTGGGCCGTCAACGCCGACACCGCGCCGCGTCAGATCGCCGGCCTGAGCGGCGCGCTGCTCAACACGTGCGGCAACCTTTCCAGCATCACGACGCCGATCGCGATCGGCTATATCGTCGACCGCAGCGGCTCGTTCAACGGCGCGCTCGTCTATGTCGTCGCGCATGCGCTCGTCGCCGTGATCTGCTACCTGTTCGTCGTCGGCGAGATTCGCCGCGTCGAGCTTCAATGAACGGCGCGGGCCGCGCCGGCGCGTCCGGCGGCCCGCACGCCAACGGAACCAGGAGCGAACCGATGTCCGAACCCAGCCGTGCCGGCACCCCGCGCGTCACGCGCATGCAGGTGATTCCCGTCGCCGGCCGCGACAGCATGCTGCTCAACCTGTGCGGCGCGCACGCGCCGTACTTCACGCGCAACCTCGTGATCCTCGACGACAGCAGCGGACACACGGGCGTCGGCGAAGTACCGGGCGGCGAAGGCATCCGCCACGCGCTCGAGCGCATGACGGATCGCGTGGTCGGCCAGTCGATCGGACGCTACCAGGCGACGCTCAATGCGGTGCGCGCGGCGCTGTCCGGCGCGGGTGCCGGCCGCACGATCCGCCACGAAGTGACGTCGGCCGGCGAGGCGGCGGTGCTGCGCCAGCCGCACGAGATCAACCTGCGGCTCGACAACGTGATCACCGCGATCGAAGCCGCGCTGCTCGACCTGCTCGGCCAACACCTCGACGTGCCGGTCGCGGCGCTGCTCGGCGAAGGCCAGCAGCGCGATGCGGTGCCGATGCTCGCGTACCTGTTCTACATCGGCGACCGACGCCGCACCGATCTGCCGTATCGCGACGAGGCGCACGCTTCGGACGCCTGGTTCCGGTTGCGCAACGAAGCGGCGCTCACGCCGGCCGCGATCGCGCAGCAGGCCGAAGCCACGGTCGAGCGCTACGGTTTCGCCGATTTCAAGCTGAAGGGCGGTGTGATGGCCGGCGCCGACGAGATGGAAGCGATCGCGGCAATCAGGGCGCGCTTTCCCGACGCTCGCACGACGCTCGACCCGAACGGCGCGTGGTCGCTCGACGAGGCCGTCGCGCTGTGCCGCGGGCAAGGCCACCTGCTTGCCTATGCGGAAGATCCGTGCGGGCCGGAAGGCGGCTACTCGGGCCGCGAGGTGATGGCCGAATTCCGCCGCGCGACGGGAATCCCGACGGCGACCAACATGATCGCGACCGACTGGCGGCAGATGGATCATGCGGTGCGGCTGCAGGCGGTCGACATCCCGCTCGCCGATCCGCATTTCTGGACGATGCAGGGCTCGGTGCGGCTCGCGCAGCTGTGCCGCGACTGGGGGCTCACGTGGGGCTCGCACTCGAACAACCACTTCGACGTGTCGCTCGCGATGTTCACGCATGCGGCAGCGGCCGCGCCCGGCACGATCACCGCGATCGACACGCACTGGATCTGGCAGGAAGGCGACGCGCGGCTCACGCGCGAGCCGCTCGCGATCGTCGGCGGCAAGGTGGCCGTGCCGGAACGTCCGGGGCTCGGGATCGAACTGGACATGGTGCAGGTCGAGGCCGCGCATGCGTTGTACAACGCGGTGGGCGGTACGGCGCGTGACGATGCGGTCGCGATGCGGTATCTGGTGCCGGGGTGGACGTATAATCCGAAGCGGCCGAGTTTGGGGCGGGTTTAGCGCGCGGGTGGCGGGATGGCGGGTGGGCTGACGGGGGACGGTTGCCAAACGTGGAAAACGGTCGCATTCTGCCGACTGCCTTGATCGGCCCGCGCGGCGGACGGTCGGGTGCCCTCTTCCGTCCGCACAAGAACGCTTTTCATGACGTCATCCGATCCGACACCGCGACAGATCATCGTCTTCGTGCTGTATTCGTTGCTGTGCCTGCCCGCGAGCATGACCGTCGCCGGGTATGCCGCGACCCGGATCACGCAGAACGTATCGAACTTCGAAGGCGGGGCGGGCTATGCGGCGCTGTGGTGGATCATCATTCTGACCTGCGTGTTCTGCGGGCTGTCGATCGCGGTCTGCGTGCTGCTGCGGAAGAGGACCGCGGTGCTCGCGGTCATTACGGTGGGGTTCGCGGTGTTGTCGGTGCCGACGTTCAGGTTGATCCACGAGCTGGCGACCTAGCGCGTCGGCCAAGGCCCCGCGGAAAAACAAAAAGGCCCGATCTCGCGATCGGGCTTTTCAAATTCCGTTGGTGGAGCGGAGGAGGATCGAACTCCCGACCTTCGCATTGCGAACGCGACGCTCTCCCAGCTGAGCTACCGCCCCAACAGTCAATCATCATACACACGCATTTCCGCGCTTGGCAATAGGGGTTACGTCACCCCCGACGCGTTACTTTGACGGCGCGCCGGCCAGCACCCATTCGACCACCGACCGGACGTCGGCGTCGCTCATGCGCGGATGCGCGGGCATCGGAATCGCGCCCCAGACGCCCGAACCGCCGTCCTTCACCTTCTTCGACAGCTTCGCGACGGCCTGCGGATCGGACTTGTAGCGCGCGGCGATATCCTTGAACGACGGGCCGACGAGCTTGCGGTCGACCGCGTGGCAGCCCATGCACGCGTTGCTGCGCGCAACCTTCAGGCCGTCGCCGACGTCCGCGTGCGCGGCGCCCAGCGTGCCGGCCACGAGCGCCGCGGCCGCGGCGCCCTGCACCATCCATCGTTTGATCTGCGTCATCTGCCTGCCCGTCATTGCGCCTTCGCCTTCGGATTGCCCGGATGCACGTTCGACGAATTCGAGATCGGCGCGGGCGGCTGCAGCGGCGCGGACTGCACCGACGCGTCGGGCACCGCGCCCACCGTCGCGCTGTCCGCCGGGGCGGCAGCCGCCTGCGCGCCGGATGCGCCGCTCGCGGGCGACGCGTCCTGCAGCGCCTGCGCGTCCTGCGGCTTCACGTACTGGAACACCTTCACGACCTTCTCGACGCCCGGCACCTGGCTCGCGGCTTCCGCGCCGCGATTGCCTTCATCGACCGTGACGAGCCCCATCAGATAAAGATTGCCGCGCTCGCTGACGACCTTGTAGTAGTTCGCCGAGATGCCCTTCGTCGCGATCAGCTCCGATTTCACGCGCCCTTCGAGGTACGAGTCGTTCGCGCGCGACGACAGCGACGACGCCGGCCCGACCGACAGCTCGTTGACGATGCCGTTCACGTTGTTGATGCCGCGCACGATTTCCTCGGCGCGCTGCTTCGACGCATCGTTCGGCACTTCGCCCGTCAGCAGCACGCGACGGTTGAACACCGTCACGTTCACGTGCGACTGGTCGGGCAGCCCGTTGTTGATCTGCGTGAGCGACTTGACCTGGATCTCGCGATCCTCCGTCTGCGCGCCGAGCGTGCGGCGATCGGTCGCGATCAGCGCGCCGCCGCCGGCCGCTGCGCCCACGACCCCGAGCACACAACCCTGCAGCGACACGGCGAGGCCCGCCGTCAGCGCGGCGAGCAGCGTGGTTCTGACGAGCGTCTGTTTGACGCGGCTTTGATTCATCGACGGCTCTCCTTCGTTCAATCCTCACCCAGCAGCATCGCGTCGATGCCGTCGCACAGGCAGTGGATGGTCAGCAGATGGACTTCGTGGATGCGCGCCGCGCGAACGGCGGGCACGCTGATCGGAATATCGGTATCGGACAGCGCGGCCGCGACCGTGTGGTCGTTGCCGCCCGTCAACGCGACGACGGTCATCTCGCGCTCGTGCGCCTCGTCGATCGCCGCGAGCACGCGCGGCGAAGCGCCGCCCGCGTCGAGCACCAGCAGGATGTCGCCCGTCTGGCCCAGCACGCGCACCTGCTGCGCGAACAACTGCTCGGCCGCCGCCGCGCCCGCGAGGCCGGCCTGCGATGCGTCGGTGGCCAGCGCGATCGCGGGCAGGCCCGGACGCTCGCGCTCGAAACCGCCGACGAGCGACGCGGCGAGGTACTGCGCGGCGGCGGCCGACGGGCCGTCACCGCACGCGACGATCTTGTTGCCGTTCGCCAGTGCGGCGAACATCGCATCGACCGCGGCTGCGATCGGCAGCGACAGCGCGTCGGCCGCTTCGGCGTGAAGCGCGGCGCTGTCGCGGAATTGTTGCTGAATACGTTCGACTGACATCGATTCCTGGTGAACTGGGCGCGCGGCACAACTCGCGCGACATCGTGGGTGCGGCGAGTTTACCGTACTCCGGCGCCCTCTCCGGCGGTCCGGCAAGAACTCTTTACATCTCGTCACAGCTCGCGGCTATGCATCGTCGGTACGAAATGCGTCGCGCAGCCACGCAAGCCGTCCGGCCTCGAACGCGACGACGTCGAAACGGCACGCGGCGCCGGCGCCGTGCCGCGACCAGAACTGCAACGCCGCCGCGACCAGACGCCGCCGCTTGCGCCAGCCGACGCTCGCGGCCGCGCCGCCGTGCCGGGTGCTGCGCCGCGCGCGCACTTCGACGAATACGAGCATGCCGTCTGGCTCGCGCATCACGAGATCGAGCTCGCCGCCGCGCATCGTCACGTTCGCGGCGACGAACCCGAGGCCACGACGCTCGAGAAACTGCCGCGCGCGCTGCTCGAACGCCGCGCCGACCGGTTTGGATCGCGCCGCGCCGGAAAAGTTGTCGCCCGAACGCGGCCGATCGCTGGCGCGCTCCGGCCGCGCCGGCGCCGCGTGGCACAATGCCGTCCTTGTTCCGCTCGTGCCGCGATTGCGTGCATTGCCTGCCATGACTGCCCTCCTCGAACTCGCGCATACGCAGCACTACCCGGACGCCGCGCTCTACGTGGTCGCCACGCCGATCGGCAATACGGCCGACATCACGCTGCGCGCGCTGCACGTGCTCGGCCTCGTCGACCGCATCGCGGCCGAAGACACCCGCAACACGGGCCAGCTGCTCGCCCGCTACGGAATCTCGAAACCGCTCGTCGCCGTGCACGAGCACAACGAACGCGAAGCCGCGCAGCGCGTGATCGAACTGCTGCGTGGCGGCGAACGCGTGGCCTACGTGTCGGACGCCGGCACGCCGGGCATCTCGGACCCCGGCGCGCGGCTCGTCGACGCCGTGCGCGCGGCCGGCTTCCCGGTGATTCCGCTGCCGGGCCCAAGCGCGGCCGTGACCGCGCTGAGCGTGGCCGGCGACTGGGCCGGCGCGTTCACGTTCGCGGGCTTCCTGCCGCCGAAGGCGAAACAGCGCGCGACCGCGCTGCAGGCGCTGGCGTCGCACCCGTACGCGCTGGTGTTCTACGAAGCGCCGCACCGGATCGCCGAAACCGTCGACGCGCTCGCCGACGCGTTCGGCCCCGCGCGCCGGCTGCTGATCGCGCGCGAGCTCACCAAGCTACACGAGCAACTGTTTCAGGGCACCCTGGCCGAAGGACAGAGCTGGCTCGCCGGCGATGCGAACCGGCAGCGCGGCGAGTTCGTGCTGGTCGTCGAAGGCGCGCCAGCGGCAAGCGGCGAAGCCGGCGACACCGCGCACGACGCGCTGCTCAGGCTGCTGCTGGAAGAGGTGCCGGTGAAGAGCGCGGCCAAGCTCGCGGCCGCGCTGACGGGCGCATCGCGCAACACGCTGTATGCGCGTGCGCTCGTGCTGAAGGAAGGCAACGAAGGCTAACGCGCGACGCGACGCCGCCGCGCGGAAATGACAAAGGGCTGCCGGAAGGCAGCCCTTTGCGCATGAGCGGACGATCCGCCGGGTTGTTGCGTTGTGTTATTGCGTCGGGTTGTTGCGCCGCGTTACTTCGCCGAGATCGATGCGAACATTTCGTTGCGTGCATCGCGCGCTTCCTGCGGCGACAGCCCTTCGATCTTCACGCGGCCCGTGCCGGCGTGCACGAGGCCGATCACCTTGGCCGCCGCATACGACAGGTCGAGCACGCGGCCGCGCTTGAACGGCCCGCGATCGTTGACCTTCACGACGACCCACTTGCCGGTCGATGCGTTCGTCACCTTGATGTACGACGACAGCGGCAGCGTGCGGTGCGCGGCGGTGAACGCGTTCATGTTGAAGCGTTCGCCGTTCGCGGTGCGGCGGCCGTGGAAATCCCGCCCGTACCACGATGCGCGGCCGCTCTGGCGGAAATCGGACACATCCTTGCCGTCGATCGGCTCGGCGTCCGCCAGCGACGACTGCTTCGCGTCCTTGCTGTCGGCAGCCGGCATCGATGCCAGCGCGGAATCGAAATTGAGCGGCTGCTTGTCGTCGTCCGCCTTCGCGGCGGCGGCGGTCTTGTCGACCGCCTTCTTCTGGCTCACGCTGCCGGTGGTCTGGCTGGATGGCACCGCACAGCCCGTCAGCGCAAAAAACAATGCAATGGTTCCGAATCGGCTCGGAAAACGTAAATTCATCGACGTGTCGCCTTGTGGTTCGGGCCGCATCGATACAACGCTGCTTCACAACGCAGACATATGCGGCCCGGACGGCAAATGCGTGCACGCCCCGCTCGAATGCGAGCAGGCGGCTAGCATGGGCGCGGCGTTCGTCCTGGCCGCAACCGTCCTGATTAGCTTTCACGTCTGGCGCAACCTGTCCCCAACAGCCTGACCAGACCCCACATGCCGCCATCGAACATGGCTCCACGTTCGCGCGCGTCGTTACGACCAACGCACAGGAACGGCGGCACAGGCCTCATCCGGCGGCGCGGCAGCAGGGCCGCAGGCGGGCGCGCAGCACCCGGCCGGACAAGACGTGAGCACCGACTGCTCGGTGCTGGATACACCGCCGGACTCCCCGGCGGCTGATGCTTGACGGTGAATCGGACGCCTCGTTTAACGGGGCCGATACACCAGCGAATGGCGTGAAATTCACGCGCAATGGGGGCATTATACATAAATCAAAACCTTGTCTTGAAAAGGGCCCCCGGCGGACCATTGATTCTCGCTATGGCTGTAACAATCGGCATGCTCCGGGAATGCCCTGATCCGCGTGCCGCGGCATGCATCGCACGCACGGCAGGCCACGCGCGCGACCGGTACAATCGCTCCTTTTAGCCGCCGGTGCCCTCATGAAAGTCACGCTCATTCCGGTCACGCCGTTCCAGCAGAACTGCTCGCTGCTCGTCTGCGAGAAGACGGGCCGCGCCGCCGTCGTCGATCCGGGCGGCGATCTCGACCGGATCGAACAGGAAGTCGCGCGGCAGAACGTGCAGGTCGAGAAGGTGCTGCTCACGCACGGGCACATCGATCACTGCGCGGGCGCGAAGACGCTCGCGACGCGCTACGGCGTGCCGATCGAGGGGCCGCAGGAAGAAGAACGCTTCTGGATCGAGAAGCTGCCGACGCAGAGCGAGCGCTTCGGCTTTCCGGCCGCCGACGTGTTCGAGCCCGACCACTGGCTGAACGACGGCGACACCGTGCGGTTCGGCGACGAGACGCTCGAGGTCTATCACTGCCCGGGCCACACGCCCGGCCACGTCGTGTTCTTCAGCCGCGCGCATCGCGTCGCGATCGTCGGCGACGTGCTGTTCGCGGGCTCGATCGGCCGCACCGATTTCCCGCGCGGCAATCACGAGGATCTCGTGCGTTCGATCAAGGAAAAGCTGTGGCCGCTCGGCGACGACGTCACGTTCGTGCCCGGTCACGGCCCGGTGTCGACGTTCGGCGACGAGCGCCGCACGAACCCGTTCGTATCCGACAAGGTATTCGGATGAACCAGACCGCCATCCCGGAAATTTACGTCAGCACCGACGTCGAAGCCGACGGCCCGATTCCCGGCCCGCATTCGATGCTGAGCTTCGCGTCGGCCGCCTATACCGAGGACAAGCAGCTGATCGCGACGTTCTCGGCGAACCTCGAGACGCTGCCCGGCGCCAGCGCTCACCCGGTGCAGGAAGCGTGGTGGAAGACCGAGCCCGAAGCCTGGGCCGCGTGCCGGCGCGATCTGCAGACGCCCGACGCGGCGCTGGTCGCGTACGTCGAATGGGTCGAGGCGCTGCCCGGCAAGCCGGTGTTCGTCGCGATGCCGGCCGGCTTCGATTTCACGTTCATGTTCTGGTACATGATGCGGTTCGCGGGGCGCTGCCCGTTCTCGTGGTCGGCGCTCGACATCAAGACGCTCGCGTTCGCGATGACGGGCCTGCCGTACCGCAAGGCGATCAAGCCGCGCTTTCCGAAGCACTGGTTCGACGACCATCCGCACACGCACGTCGCGCTCGACGACGCGATCGAGCAAGGCGCGCTGTTCTGCAACATGCTCGCCGACCTGCGCCGGCAGCAGGCCGCGCTCGCGGGCCTGGCCGTGTCGGATACCGATCGGTCGGAAAGCGCGGGGGCGGGACAAAATCCCACGGATCCGCGAGCAAATTAGCGAATCTCGCTCAACGGCGCGTCGCCAGATTGCCTTTCGTTCCCCGGCGCTCTAACATTCAGCGTGTTGTAGCTGCCGCATGGAGGCGCAGGTGACGCTCGATTCCTTTTCGCAAAAAATCCTTCGCCTGTTGCAGCTCGACGCGCGCCGTTCCGTTCAGGAAATCTCCGACCAGGTCGGGCTGTCGAGCACGCCGTGCTGGCGCCGCATCAAGGACATGGAACAGTCGGGCGTGATCCAGCGCTACACGGCGCTGCTCGATCGCGAGAAGCTCGGCCTGCACGTCTGCGCGCTCGCGCACGTGCACCTGACGCGCCACAACGAAGGCGGCGTCGAGCAGTTCGAGCGCGAGATCGCGACCTGCCCGGAAGTCACCGAGTGCTACAGCACGACCGGCGAAGCCGATTACATCCTCAAGATCGTCGCGCCGGACATCAAGGCCTACGACGTGTTCCTGCACGAACGCATCTTCAAGATCCCGGCCGTGTCGCAGGTGCGCACGAGCGTCGTGCTGCGCGAAATCAAGTTCGACACGCAACTGCCGCTGTAACGCGCGGGCCTGCCCTGCGGCGGGCCGCGTTCGCCGTTGCCGGTGCCGGCCGCCGGTTGCCAGTCACGTCTGCCCGGTCAACGTGCGCGTGAAGCCGATCCGGCGTGCGCCGAACTCGCGCTTCAGCGTGTCGATGTCGAGCCGGGCGGCCAGCGCCGCATCGGTGTCGCGCGGATCGCCGTCGAGCGTCACGTCGACCTCGAGCCCCGTACTCAGGTAATGCAGGTTGATCGCCGCCGCATGCAGCCCGCGCTGCGCGAGCGCGGCCTCGAGCCGCGCCGCCAGTTCGCCGCGCGGCGGCAGCGCGAGCGCCGGACGGCGCGCCGCATCGTTCTCCGGGTCGACATGGATCAGCGCATCGAGCACGCGCGGGTCGGACAGCACGCGCGCCCGCGCGGTCTCGGCGATGTAATGCCCTTCCGAGACGGAGATCTTCGGATCGACGAGGATGTGCGCGTCCACGAGCGCGGCATCGCCCATCTTGCGCGTGCGCAGGTCGTGCACGTCGCGCACGCCGGGCGTCGCGACGAGCAGCGCGCGGATCTCGGCCGTGTCGGCCGTATCGAGCGCGCGGTCGGAGAGGTCCTGCAACGCGTCATAGCCGAACGTCCAGCCCATGCGCGCGACCATGAAGCCGACGATCGCCGCCGCGATCGGATCGAGCAGCCGCACCCCGGCCAGGCTGCCGACGATGCCGATCGCGACGACGAGCGACGACGCCGCATCCGAACGCGCATGCCATGCGTTGGCGACGAGCATCGCCGAGCGCACGCGCCGCGCTTCGCGCAGCATGTAGCGAAACAGCGCTTCCTTCGACACGAGTACCGTCAGCGCCACGATCAGCGCGGAAAAATGCACGGCCGGAATGTTTTCGAGATTAACGAGGCGGTCGCCGGCGCGCCAGAGCATGCCGATACCGACCGCGATCAGGATCGCGCCGAGAAACAGCGACGCGACCGTCTCGTAGCGGCTATGGCCGTAATTGTGGTCGGCATCCGGCGATGCGCCGCTATGCCGATTCGCAACCAGCACGACAAAATCCGAGATCAAATCGGAAATCGAATGCACACCGTCCGCAATCAATGCTTGCGAATGCGCAATCACGCCGACCGCGATCTGAAATGTCGCAAGTACGACATTGAGGACAATACTGACGAGCGTGCTCTTGCGCGCAACGGCGTGCTTATCTGCGCTCTGCGCGTCGCCGGAAAACGTGGACATGAAATATGAGATATCGGTGTGCGGTACGCAATTCTATCAAAGGCGCCCCGCAAGCCCGGCCAATATCCACAAATTTCTCATTTAAATCAATCGCTTATGCGAACGTGTCGCATTTTCATTCACCGGACATGCTTACAGTTTCATGACGACCCGGCTGGGCCACCGGTGTCCGGAAAACAAAAAAGCCGCGCTCCTCGACGGACACGCGGCTCTTTCGAAGAGCGGGCAACCTAAACGAACGTTTAAATCGCAAACTGTTCGCGGTTCTTGCCGGCGATCCAGCGCGGCGGCTTGCCACGACCCGACCACGTCGCGCCCGTTTCCGGATCGCGATACTTGGCCGCCACGCCTGCGCGCGGACGACCGACCTTGCCGGCCTTCGCGCGGCTGAGGCCGAGTTCGGCGAGCGAAAAGCCGTAGTCGGCAATTTTCTGCTTCACGTCATTCAGCACTTCAGCGTATTCACGCGACTTCGCTTCTTCGATTTGCTTCTCCAGCTTCTCCCGCTGGGCCAGCAGGTCCTTGTAAGAAGACATAGTTTCCCTTTCTATCTATCTGACCAATGGCGCCGGTCTGAGCCAGCTCACCATTCATGAAATATATGTGCCTCGGATTTTTGAAGGCAGAGATTAGCACAAAAAAGATTTGATAGAAGCGAGATTCATGAAAATCCCGAGATCAATTGAAATTCGCACATGTCATTTTGACCGGCCGCGGCCTTTTCTCAAATTTTTACGCTCCTCCATAGAGATTAGGACATTAGCGATTGGCTATTAGGTCTTTCAACATACGCAATTACCCTGCATTGAAGAAAATCAAAGCTTTCATCGGACGAGAGTTTCGCGAAAACCAGATGACGCGGTTTGCTAAACGAACAAATCACTGACCCGTGACGTCACGTCACATCCTTTGCGCGGGCGATCAGCTGTTCGCGCAGCGCACCGATGTCGGCCGACGGTGCGTCGAACGGCGTGCGCACGCGGCGGCCGTCGCATCGCCAGTCCGCGCCATGGCGATCGACGCCGAGCAGGTCGAGCCCGTCGCGGCGGGCGTCGCTCGCGTCGTATGCCGCCCACAGCGCCCGTTCGTCGTCGAACGCGAGCGGCGGCAGCGCATCGAGCTGCGCGCCGTCGATCCAGCCCATCCGCCCGAACCCGACGATATGGCGCAACCGCTCGATCTCGAGCGCCCAGAACCCGAAATCGCCGAGCGCGAGATAGCGCGCGGCGCTCGGTTCGTAGCGCAGGTAACGCGCGGCGACGTGCGGATCGTCGCCGAGCGGCACGAACCGGCCCAGCAGCGTCGCACGCTCGGCACTCAACACATCGCCGGCGCTGGCGTCGACGACGAGGAAACCGGCGCGCGGATCGGCGGCGAGATTGCGCGTGTGCTCGGCCAGGCCGCTCACCAGGATCACCGGCCGATGGCTTGCATCGGGTGCAAACGGCACGACCGTCGGATACGGGAAGCCCTCCGGTTCGCGCGCATGGGTGGCGAGCGTGCCGAACGTGCAGCGGTGCAGCAGATGCAGCGCGAAGGTGGGATCGATGTTCAAGGTGACTCCTGCGGTCGAAAGGCGGCGCGTCGGCCAGGGTTTCGATGTTACCCGCGGGCGCCGCACGCCGCGCATCGGCCAAACGGCCAATGCGCCACGAGGCCACTGCCGCGGGACGGCCCGAGCGCCCGCGCATCGGCCGAACGGCCAGCGCCCGGCAGGATCGTAAGCGGTTCGATAGAATCGGACAAATCCGATCGGCGCCGCGTGCGCCCGCGCATTTTCCTGACGAGCCTTCCCGTGTCCGAATCCCCTTCCTCCGAATCGCCGTCCCCGTTCGCCGCGCCGCCCGACGCGCATCGCGTGCTGCCGCTGCCGGCCCGCCAGCGCGCGCGCACGGCGTCGATGGCGCTGTTCTTCGTCGCCGGCATGATGTACGCGTCGTGGGGCGTGCACGTGCCGACCGTGCGCGACAAGTTCGCGCTGAGCCCCGGGCTGCTGTCGATCGCGCTGTTCGCGGTCGCCGGCGGGTCGATCGCCGCGATGCTGACCATCGCGCGCTGGATCGCGCGCGTCGGATCGCGCACCGCGTGCCTCGCCGGCGGGCTCGTGATGTCCGCGTGCGCGGCGCTGATCCTCGTCGTGCCCGACTACTGGATGCTGCTCGTGGTGCTCGCGCTGTTCGGCTTCTCGATGGCGACGCTCGACGTCGCGATGAACGCCGAGGCCAGCGCGGTCGAGATCGCGCTCGGCAAGCCGATCATGTCGTCGCTGCACGGGATGTTCAGCATCGGCGGGATGGCCGGCGCGGCGGCCGGCGGCGCGCTGCTGTCGGCCGGCATGGCGCCGGTCGCGCATCTCGCGCTCGCGGCGGCGGCGAGCGCCGCGGTGCTCGTGGCCGCGAGCCCGGCCGTGCTGCCGCACGTACCGCACCACGAACAGGCGCACGGCGGCGGCAACCGCTGGCGCTCGCCCGCGTTGTGGATGCTCGGCGGCATCGCGCTGGTTGCGCTGATCGCCGAAGGCGCGATGTACGACTGGGCGACCGTCTACATGCGCGACGTCGTCGCGGCGAGCCCCGCGCTCGCGAGCGCCGCGTACGCGGCGTTCTCCGGCGGGATGGCCGTCGCGCGCTTCGCGGGCGACGCGGTGCGCGCCCGCTTCGGCGCGCCGCAGCTCGTGTTCGCGAGCGCGTCGCTCGCCTGTGCGGGGATGATCGGCGCGCTGCTGCTGCCGAATCCGGTCGCGGTGCTGACCGGTTTCACGCTGATGGGCCTCGGGCTGGCCAACATGATGCCGGTGCTGTTCGCGGCCGCCGCGCGCGTGAAGGGCATCCACGCGGCCGAAGGGCTCGCGCACGTGGCCGGGCTCGCGTATTTCGGACTGCTGTTCGGTCCGGTCGTGATCGGCGCGGTCGCGCAGGCCGCGAACCTGACGATCGGCCTGTCGGTCGTCGCACTGTGCGCGGCGCTCGTCGCGCTCGTCGCACCCAGGGTGCTCGCGCACCTGAAGATCTGACGGCGCGGCGGCGTAAGCCGGCATCGAGTAGGGTGAGGGGTTACCCCCTCGGCCCTCTCACACCACCGTACGTGCGGGTCCGCATACGGCGGTTCAGTTAATGCTCTGGAGGCGATCCACCGTGCGGCGGATCGAGATCAGTCCCCGTG
>NZ_CADFEH010000048.1:0-48114 GCF_902833155.1 Burkholderia sp. BCC1047
CAAGCGGGGCATCCGGCACGATTCGTCAGCAACTCAGCGGCCAATCGCATACGAAACCCTTTTAAACAGTGCCCCGATCGTCGGAACGAGGCGCTTTTCAACAGCCTGATAGGCGCTGTAGACATACGCGTCGGGCTGCGCGCGCGATGCCTGCTCCAGTTCGCGGCGATAGGTCGATTGTCCTTCCGTGTAGAGCACCGTCGACACCACCGTGCCGCCGAGCGCCTCGAAACGCTTCCTGAATTCGCCGGCAATCCCCTGGCCGTAGCCGTTGTTCGGCGCGATCAGCGCGATGCGACGCAGCTTGCGGGCGTACACGTCCTGCGCGGCGAAGCGCGCGGAGAGGTCGTCCAGCCCGATCACGCTGAACGAGCCCGCGCCGATCTTGCGCACCTGCTGACTCGACGAGCCGATGTTGATGTGCACGTCGCCCTGACGCACGAGGAACTGTCCGACCGGTATCGTGACCGACGACGAGAATTCGCCGAGCACGACCGGCACGTGTTCGACGGTCGCGAGCTTGCGCGCGGCGTCGAGCGCGGTATTGGCCGAGCCGCCCGAATCCTCGATGCGCACGGCGAGCTTCTGGCCCAGCACGCCGCCTTTCGCGTTGATCTGCGCGACGGCGAGCTCGATGCCGCGGCGCTGGTCTTCGCCGATCGACGCACTCGCGCCGGTCAGCGGCAGCACCGCACCCACGCTGACGTCGGCTTGCGCAGCGCCCGACGCAAGCGCCCCGAGCGCGATCCAGATACCGATACTCCACTGACTTGCCTTCATCTTCGTTCTCCCGTCGCATGGTCGGCCGCACGGTTGGCGGCATGGTTTGATATACAGAAGTGTCGACAGAATCACAGAACAAAAATCGTTTGCAAATAAATTTTCGAGTCGCTGTGAGGAATGGCGAAAACATTGTTTGAGATAGAAAATTCTCCCTGTTTTCATGCATTTATGCACGCGGATAAAGCGCGTGGATAGCCGTGGTGCACGGGCGCGCCAATCCGGCGCAATCGACAATATTTCTGAAAAAAGTGTATACAGAGGTGAATTGCAGTGCTTAAATCTGCCCAACTCGACACGACCTCGGAGGGCAGTCAGATGGTGGAGATCAAGCGATACGGCGTAAGTGAACGGATGAGCCAACTGGTGGTCGTGGGCGGGCTGGCCTTCGTCGCGGGGCAGGTGGCGGACGACACGTCGCTCGACGTGGCGGGGCAGACCCGTCAGATTCTCGACAAGATCGACCGGCTGCTCGAAGACGCCGGGCTCGACAAGCGCCGGATCGTGTCCGCAAGCATCTGGCTGGCCGACTATCGCAGCTTCGCCGAGATGAACAGCGTATGGGACGCGTGGGTGCCACAGGGCGAGTCACCGGCACGCGCATGCGTCGAATCGAAGCTCGCGTTTCCGCAGTACACGGTCGAGATCGCGGCGATCGCCGCGAGCTAGCGCACGGAGAACCAGACGATGAAGACGATCGTGCTCGGCGGCGGCATCGTCGGCGTAACGACTGCGTATTTTCTCGCGAAGGCCGGCGACGAGGTGACGGTGATCGAACGTCGCGACGGCGTCGCGCTCGAAACGAGCTTCGCGAACGCGGGGTTGATCGCGCCCGGCCATTCGTACACCTGGGCATCGCCGCGCGCGCCGAAGATTCTCTTCAAGTCGCTGTTTGCCGACGGCCAGGCGCTGCGGCTCAAATGGACGCCCGACTGGCGGATGTGGGCCTGGTGTGCGCTGTTCCTGCAGAACTGCACGGCCGAGCGCTCGCGACGCAACACGTCGATCAAGGTGAGGCTGTGTCGTTACGCGCAGCAGCGGCTTCAGCAGGCGACGAATGACGAACTGCTCGAGTACGACCGGACGAGCGGCGGGCTGTTGTACCTGTATCGCGACCCTGCATCGTTCGAGCGCGGCGTCGCGAACATGCGGATCCTGACCGACAACGGCCTGCCGCTCGACATCCTCGATGCGCGGGCCACCGTCGAACGCGAGCCGGCGCTGCGCCACGCGGCGGCCGGGATCGCGGGCGCGATCCATTGCCCGAGCGACGAGAGCGGCGACGCGCATCTGTTCACGCGCGCGCTGGCCGAACGCTGCCGCGCGCTCGGCGTCGAATTCCGCTTCGGCACGTCGATCGACGGCGTGCGCGCGAGCGCCGATGCGATAGACTACGTCGAGACGTCGCAGGGCCGCGTGACCGGCGATCGATACGTGCTCGCGCTCGGCGCGTACTCGCCGTTCGTCGCGCGCACGCTCGGCTACCGGCTGCCGATCTATCCGGTCAAGGGGTACTCGGTCACGCTGCCGATCGACGACACGCACGAGCCGCCCGCGCTCGGCGGCGTCGAGGAGAACCAGCTCGTCGCATGGGCGCGCTTCGGCGACCGGCTGCGGCTGACCGCGACCGCCGAGTTCAGCGGCTACGACACCACGCATTCGCCGGGCGATTTCGCGCACATGCTGGCCACCGCGCAGGCACTGTTTCCGAACGGCGCCGACTACGCGAAGCCGTCGTACTGGGCCGGGCTGCGGCCGATGACGCCGGAGGGCACGCCGATCATCGGCGCATCCCGGCACCGCAACCTGTTTTTCAACACCGGCCACGGCCATATGGGCTGGACCATGTCGTGCGGCACCGCGAAGATCGTCGCGGATCTGATCCACGGCAAGCAGCCCGACATCGACATCACCGGGATGACCCTGCAATGAGCGAACTTCTCTCCACCTCCGACGCGTCCGATCCGGGTGTCGGCGCGGGCCCGGCGCGCGATGCGTACGCGCGCTTCGATTTCTCGCTCGACGCCGGCATCGCGCGGCGCGCGGCGATCGGCCTCGTCGTGCTGGCGACCGATCATACGATCGAATACGAGTGGCGACGTCTGCTCGCGATCGATGGCGTCGCGTTCTACGAAAGCCGGATCGCGAATTCGGCCGAGATCACCGCCGAGACGCTCGCGCGGATGGACGGCGGGATCTGCGCCGCGGTCGAATTGATCCGGCCGGGCGAGCGCCTCGACGTCGTCGCGTTCGGCTGCACGTCGGCATCGATGGTGCTCGGCGAGGAGCGCGTGTTCGAGCGCATCCGCGAGGCGCGGCCCGGCGTCGCGTGCACCACGCCGATTACCGCGGCGCGCGTCGCACTGACGGCGCTCGGCGCACGCGGGGTCGCGCTGCTGACGCCGTACGAGCGCACGATCAACGATGCGATGGCCGCGTACCTGCGCGCGCGCGGCGTCGATATCGTGCGGGTCGGATCGTTCGAGCACCGCGACGACAACGAGGTCGCCCGCATCGAGCGCGCGTCGATCGAGCACGCGGTGCTGACGCTCGCCGCCGATCCGGCCGTCGACGCCGTATTCGTGTCGTGCACGAGCCTGCGCATCGTCGATGCGCTGGCCGATATCGAAGCGCGCGCGGGCAAACCCGTACTGTCGAGCAATCACGCGCTCGCCTGGCACGCGCTGCGGCTCGCGGGCGTCGACGATCCCGTGCCGGGCTTCGGCAGCCTGCTGATGCGCTGACGCATGGCTCATGCATGTAAAAAGACGCGCGCAGGCAAATTGCCGATGGATAATGACGCGCGGTGACAACAGGTGGAACCAGGAGACGAGATGTCGACTTCCGTTATGGCTGGCCGGGAGACCGCGGCGCCGACGCGCACGGGCCTTACGGTCAACGAGATTTACGAGCAGTTGAAACAGATGGCCGTGCTGTACGAGATCCGGCCGGGCGAACGGTTCAACGAGCTGGAGCTTGCCGAGCGCTTCAACGTGAGTCGCACGCCGATTCGCGAGGCGCTGAACCGGCTCGTTGCCGAAAACCTGCTGGTGTTCGTGCCGAACCGCGGTTTCTTCATTCGGGAACTGGAGGGGAAGGATGTGTTCGATCTGTTCGAATTGCGTCGCTCGATCGAGACGACCGCGGTGATGCTCGCGTGCGAACGCGCGTCGGACAACGACATCAAGGCGCTGCGACGCTTCTGGAAGCAGGTGATGAAGAATGCGGCGCGGATGTCGTCGGCCGAGCTGGTCGTCAAGGACGAGCAGTTTCACCTGGAGCTGGCCGCGTTGTCGGGCAATGCCGAGATCGGCCGGGTGCTGCAAGGGATCAACGCGCGGATTCACTACGTGCGCTGGGTCGATGTCGATCAGCGGCGCAACGAGGCGTTTACCGAGCATCTCGAGATTCTCGACGCGCTTGCCGAACGCGATGCGGAACGTTGCGCGACGCTGACCGACACGCATATCCGCTGGCGGATGGAGGAAATCACGCGCGTCGTCCAGGCGAGCGTCGTCAAGCTGTACGCAAAATAAGGAAAGGCCGGCAGCACTTGCGACGATCGCGTGCAGCACGCGAACGGGCAGGGCAGGCGGGCCGACGAGACAAGCAGTCGTGCAAAGGAGGACGGGCCGCCCGGATCGACCGGCGCGGCGCATCGCTACTTGATCGTCACGAGGTGCCGTCATGACACACGGTACGTTGGTCACGCTGTATAAACCCTCCGCGGCGCAGATCGAGCATTTGCTGACCTTGCCCGCGAAAAGCCCCGCCGTCGTCGCGGTCGACAATTCGCCCGTCGCCGATCGTGCGCTGTACGCACGGCTCGCCGCAGGCGGCGTCGACGTGATCGCGAATCACAATCGCGGCGGCATCGCCGGTGCGTTCAACGCCGGCGTCGAATTCCTGATCGGCCGCGGCTGCGACGTCTTCTTCATCTTCGATCAGGATTCGCACGTTCCGGACGACTATTTCGATCGCATGCTCGCCGGCTGTGCGCGGGTGGGCGACAGCCGCTTCCTGGTCGGCCCGCGGATCTTCAACCGTAATTTCCAGCGCGACCTGCCGTTGTTCACGGTGCGCCGCTGGTCCGCGCAGATCACGCCGATCCACGGCGGCGCGCAGGGCCTGCTGTCATGCTCGGTCATCATCTCGTCGGGCACCGCGATCTCGCTCGACGCGTATCGCGCGCTCGGCCGCTTCCGCGAGGACTTCTTCATCGACCACGTCGACGCGGAATACTGCATGCGCGCGCAGGCGCACGGCGTGCCGGTATGCGTCAACGCCGACGTGTCGCTGCCCCACGAACTCGGCAGCCCGTCCGCGCAGCAGCACTGGCCGCGCGTCGAGATCTTCGATCAGAGCGCGCTGCGCCACTACTATGCGGCTCGCAACTGCATCCTCGTCGCGCGCGACTACTGGCGGCGCTATCCGGCGATGCTGCTGATCAATCTCATCACGCTCAAGCACGTCGCGTTCGTGCTGCTGCATGCGCGCAACAAGCGGCTGAAGCTGAAGGCCATTTATTGCGGCGTGACGGACGGGTTGCGAGGGCGGTACGGGCGCGTGTGACGCGTGATTTATCGTGGCATTGGCGCTCGACCAACGCGCCATACAATTCGGATCACTGATTATAAGAGAGGGTTACAGATGAGCTTGCTTACGCCGATTCACCGCCGCTATACGGGCGCGTTCTCCGTCGCGCCGACGATCTTCACCGAGTCGGGCGAGATCGATATGCCGGGCCAGAAGCGCTGTGTCGACTTCATCATCGACGCCGGAGCGGACGGCCTGTGCATCCTCGCGAACTACTCGGAACAGTTTTCGTTGACCGACGACGAGCGCGAGCGGCTCATCGCGGCGATCCTCGAACACGTGGCGGGACGCGTGCCGGTGATCGTGACGACCACGCATTTCAATCCGACGATCTGCGCGGCGCGCAGCCGCGCCGCGCAGGCGGCCGGTGCGGCGATGGTGATGGTGATGCCGCCGTACCACGGCGCGACGATTCGCTGCGGCGAGGCCGCGATCGAGCAGTTCTATGCGGCGCTTTCCGACGCGATCGAGATCCCGATCATGTACCAGGACGCGCCGATGAGCGGCACGCAGGTATCGGCCGCATTTCTGGCGCGCCTCGCGCACACGATTCCGAATCTGCGCTATTTCAAGATCGAGGTGCCGCAGTCGGCCGCGAAGCTGCGCGAACTGATCGCGCTTGGCGGCGACGCGATCGAGGGGCCGTTCGACGGCGAGGAGGCGATCACGCTGCTCGCCGATCTCGATGCGGGCGCAACCGGCAGCATCCTCGGCGGCGGCTATCCGGACGGGCTGCGGCCGATTCTCGCCGCGTATCTCGCCGGGCAGCGCGACGACGCGGTCGCCCAGTACGAGCAATGGCTGCCGTTGATCAATTACGAGAACCGTCAGGCCGGCCTGCTGGCGGCGAAGGCGCTGATGAAGGAGGGCGGCGTGATCGCATCGGACGCGCCGCGCCGTCCGCTCGCGCCGCTGCATCCGGCGACGCGCGCGGGCCTGATCGAGATCGCGCGACGGCTCGACGCGCTGGTGCTGCGCTGGGCACGCTGACGCTCCGTTCTCGCGGAACGACGTGGCGATTTCCGCCGCCATCCGTGCGCCCGACGCGTACGGGCGGCTTCCGCACTCGAAGACCCAACCAAGGAACCCGAAGAATGAGCATGCCGACGATACGCGCGGTCCGCGCGCTGACGGTGCGTGGTGGCGGTGCCGACTACCACGATCAGGATGCCGGTCACTGGATCGACGACCACATTGCGACGCCGATGTCGCGCTACCCCGAATACCGGCAGAGCCGCCAGTCGTTCGGCATCAACGTGCTCGGCACGCTCGTGATCGAAGTCGAGGCCAGCGATGGCACGGTCGGGTTTGCGGTGACGACCGGCGGCGAGATCGGCGCGTTCATCGTCGAGCGGCATCTCGCGCGTTTCATCGAAGGGCAGCGCGTGACCGACATCGAGAAGATGTGGGATCAGATGTTCCATGCAACGCTGTACTACGGGCGCAAGGGTGTCGTGCTCAATGCGATTTCCGGTGTCGACCTCGCGCTGTGGGACCTGCTCGCGAAGGTCCGGCAGGAGCCCGTGCACCAGTTGCTCGGCGGCAAGGTGCGCGACGAGCTGGAGTTCTATGCGACCGGCGCGCGCCCCGATCTCGCGAAGGAGATGGGTTTCATCGGCGGCAAGCTGCCGTTGCATCACGGCCCGGCCGAGGGCGAGGTCGGCCTGCGTCGCAATCTCGATGCGCTCGCCGAGATGCGTTCGCGCGTCGGCGCCGATTTCTGGCTGATGCTCGACTGCTGGATGAGTCTCGACGTGCCGTATGCGACGCGGCTCGCGCATGAAGCGCATGCGCTCGGCCTGAAATGGATCGAGGAATGCCTGCCGCCCGACGACTATTGGGGCTATGCGAAGCTGCGCCGCGACGTGCCGCGCGGCATGCTCGTCACGACCGGCGAGCACGAGGCGACCCGCTGGGGCTTTCGCATGCTGCTGGAGATGGAGTGCTGCGACATCATTCAGCCGGACGTAGGCTGGTGCGGCGGGCTCACCGAGTTGATGCGGATCTCGGCGCTCGCCGATGCGCGTGGCGTGCTGGTGATTCCGCACGGCTCGTCGGTCTACAGCTATCACTTCGTCGCGACGCGGCACAACAGCCCGTTCGCCGAATTCCTGATGATGGCGCCGCAGGCCGATCGTGTCGTGCCGATGTTCGATCCGCTGCTGCTCGATGAGCCGGTGCCGGTCGGCGGGCGGATGAAGGTGCCCGACACGCCCGGTTTCGGCGTGCGCCTGAATCCGGACGTGCGCATGCAGCGCCCGTATGAACACTGAGCGTACGGAGGGGCGCAATGACGAAATTGCTCGAGGACAGGATCGTCGTCGTGACGGGCGGATCGCGCGGGATCGGCCGCGCGATCGCGCTGGCGTGTGCGCGGCATGGCGCCGACATCGTCGTCAACTACTGGACGAACCCGCTGCTGCCCGCGCAGGCCGAGCACGAGATCGACGCGCTCGTCGACGCGATCCGCGCGACGGGGCGCGATGCGCTGGCCGTACCGGGCGACGTCGCGCAACCGGACACGGCCAGCGCGCTCGTCGCGGCCGCGGTCGAGCGATTCGGCCGGATCGACGTGCTGGCGAGCAATGCCGGCATCTGCCCGTTCCACGGGTTCCTGGATTTGCCGCCCGAGCTGCTGCAACGAACGATGGCAGTGAACCTGCACGGCGCGTTCTACATGACCCAGGCCGTCGCCCGGCAAATGGCCGCGCAAGGGCACGGCGGCGCGATCGTCGCGACCAGTTCGATCAGCGCGCTGGTTGGCGGCGGCATGCAGACGCACTACACGCCGACCAAGGCCGGCGTCCATGCGCTGATGCAGTCGTGCGCGGTCGCGCTCGCGCCGCATCGGATCCGCTGCAATTCGGTGCTGCCGGGCACGATCCGCACCGAAATCAACGACGACGATCTCGCCGCGCCCGGCAAGACCGAGTACTTCGAGCGCCGGATTCCGCTCGGCCGCCTCGGCGAGCCGGACGACGTCGCCGACTGCGTCGTGTTTCTCGCGTCCGACATGGCGCGCTACGTGAACGGCGCCGCGCTGCTCGTCGACGGCGGCATGTACGTGAACCTGCAATGAAACCGCGAGGCATGACCATGGAAACGATCGCCTTCAGGATGCGCCTGCACCCCGGCAAGCGGGACGAATACCGGCGCCGGCACGATGCGATCTGGCCGGAACTCGCCGACGCGCTTCGCGCAGCGGGTATCTCGGACTACTGGATCTTTCTCGACGACGACACCCATCACCTGTTCGCCGTGCTCAAACGGCCGGCCGATCACCGGATCGCGCAACTCGCCGAAACGGACGTGATGCGTCGCTGGTGGGCGTACATGGCCGACCTGATGGCGACCGGGCCGGACGGACGTCCGGTCGAGAAATCGCTGGAGCCGATGTTTCATCTGGAGTGACGCCGGCCCGTTCAACGGATCGGCAACGCTCGACGTGTGCCGACCCATTGCAGCGGATCATCGTGTCGCATGAACTGACGGAGCCCACATGCAGGTTGTCGATCCCCATGTCCATTTCTGGGACGCCGACGCGCTGAGTTACAGCTGGCTCGATCGCGCGCAGCCGGCGTTCTCGGGCGCGGTGGCGGACTTGCCGCGCCGCTACCTGCCCGCGGACCTGCGCGCGGACGCCGGCGCGGATATCGACGTGCTGAAGGTCGTGCATGTCGAGGCGATCCACGATGCGTGGACGACGCCGAGCGAAGTCGACTGGCTGCAGGCGCTGGCCGATGCGCCGGCGAGCGGCGGGATGCCGGACGGCATCGTCGCGGGCGTCGACCTGTTCGCGCCGGACGCACGCATCCGGCTCGCCGGCGCGGCGGCGCATCCGAACGTGCGCGGCATCCGGCAGGTGTTGAACCGGCATCCGGACCCCTGGTACAACTACGTCGACGTGGAGTATCTGGCCGAACCGCGCTGGCGAGAGAACTTCGGGATGCTGAGCGAGTTCGGTTTGTCGTTCGACCTGCAGTTGTACCCGGCCCAGGTTGGCGCCGCGCTCGCCGTCCTCGATGCGCATCCCGACACGTCCGTAATCGTCAATCACACGGGCATGTTCGTCGACCGGACTAGCGTGCACGGCTGGCGCGAGTGGCGCGACGGATTGCGCGGGCTCGCGCGGCGGGCGAACGTGACGATGAAGCTGTCCGGGCTCGCGATGTTCGACCATCGCTGGACGGTCGAAAGTTTCCGCCCGTATGTACTGGAGGCGATCGACGCGTTCGGCGCGGCGCGCTGCATGTTCGCGTCGAACTTCCCGGTCGATCGGCTCCATGCCGGCTATCAAGCGCTCTGGCACGCTTATGCGGCGATCGTCGCGGGCGCCCGCGACGATGAGCGCGAGGCGCTGTTCGTCCACAATGCGCTGCGAACTTACCGGTTGTGAGCCACGTGCCGGCCATCGGGTGGCGTGCGTTGTTGCCGAAGCGCGTGCCGGCAGCATCAGCCGAACGCGCACGCTGCAGCGGCGCAGGCTGATGCTTCATCGGGACTTGTTCGCCCTAATCGCGCAACGCAGTCGCGACGACGCTCGCCAACGGCGTCGTGGGCCGACCGATCAATCGCGCGAGGGCGCCGCCGTCGTCGAACAGCGCACCGCGCGACGCGGCCACGTCGGCATCGGCCAGGACGCCGGCAAACTCGGGCGGCAACCCGGCGCTCGTCAGCGCGTCTGCATAAGCGTCCTGCGCAAGATCGTTGTAGACGACGGTCTTGCCGGACTGCCGCGAAACCTCCGCGGCTAGCTGCGCCAGCGTGTACGCATCGTTTGCCGCCAGTTCATGGGTTTTTCCTGCGTGGCCGTCCGTCGTCAGTACCACGGCCGCGGCAGCCGCATAGTCCTTCCGTGCGGCAGCAGAGAAGCGCCCGTCCTTCGCGGCCCCGATGAACGCGCCATGCTGGAGCGCAGCGGGAAGGGCCATCAGATGGTTCTCGGTGTACCAGCCATTGCGCAGGATGACGGCGGGGAGGCCGGAGGCCGCGATGGCTTCTTCCGTCTGCCGGTGCTCGATCGCGAGTCGGACGGGCGACGTGTCGGCGTGCAGCATGCTCGTATAGGCGAGCAACGAGACTTCAGCCCGCCGGGCCGCGTCGATCACCGCGCGGTGCAATGGCAGGCGGCCGGCAACTTCGGTCGACGAGATCAGCAGGAGTTTGTCGACACCGAGGAACGCGGTGGCGAGCGTTTCAGGCCGCTTGTAGTCGGCCTCGCGCACCACCACGCCGCGCGCTTCAAGGTCGCGTGCCTTCGCCGGATTCCTGACCGCCGCGACGATCCGGTTGGCCGGCACGGTTTCAAGCAATGCGTCGATCACAAGGCGCCCGAGTTGCCCGGATGCTCCCGTTATTGCATACATGTTCATGCTCTCCGTGTATCGATAGGTGAGGCTCCAAGTGTAGGGATGAAGGTTTCCATTGGAAACCACCTATCCATCGGTTACCATCATTTTCAAGTAACCAAATGGAAACCATTCACGGTGCGACGATGGGCTTGAGAATGCGAAAGAAGGTGGAGCCGCTTCCCGGCTGCCCGATGTCGAAATGCATGGCGTTGA
Source organism: Burkholderia sp. BCC1047 (assembly GCF_902833155.1). Taxonomy (NCBI): domain Bacteria; kingdom Pseudomonadati; phylum Pseudomonadota; class Betaproteobacteria; order Burkholderiales; family Burkholderiaceae; genus Burkholderia; species Burkholderia sp. BCC1047. The sequence goes on from NZ_CADFEH010000048.1 coordinate 10,941, forward strand.
TTGGCGGTCTGTGGACGCCCGAACTGATCTGGTGCCTGAGCAATGGGCCGCGTCGGTTTTCGGAGTTGAGGCGCGATAACCCGACCATCACCGCGAAGGTGCTGACCGGCAGGCTGCGTGATCTCGAGGAGCGGGGCGTGATCCGGCGAAGCGTGTTGCCGACGTCGCCGCCGTCCGTGGAATACGAGTTGACGTCGCTCGGCCAGGAACTGCTGCCGGCGATTACGTCGATCGTGGAGGTTGGGTCGCGCTTGCTGCTTCGCGATCGGGCGCGCTAGCGATTCGCGACCGCGCGCGCGCTACCGCGCCTCCGTCGAACGCCTGCGCTTCGGATTCGGCAACGGCTGACGCGTTCGCTCATCGCGTCGCGGATCCAGCGGTGGGCCGGCTCGTGATGAAAACGCGGATGCCGAAACAGATCACCGGGTACGACACCCCGCCGGCGCAACGCTTTACGCGTCTTTCAGCCAGGGCATTTCCACGGGCGACACGACCAGTTGGCGGAACTCGCGTTTCAGATCGAAGATAAACCCGACCAGGATCATCGAGTCGGCGTAAGGAATCGGAAAGACCTGCGGATTTTCCGGCGTACGCAGCGGGCGCTCCGGCGTGTCCGCCGTCGCCGCGGCGTTTTCGCGAACGCTTTCCAGGTCGTCTGCCATGGCCGGGCCGCCGGCTTTCAGCACACGGCTACGCAGCTCGCTGAAAGGTTCGATGCGCGCGGCGTCTTCGTGGTATTCGGGCACTTCATAAACGAACCAGGACATTGTCGTCTCCCATGTGAAGGGGCGCTATTCTAACGCTACGCGCGAATCCACCGAAAATCGAGGCCGCCCACTTCTCAAAGCACATCCACGAGCCCTGCAAGGTCATCGCATCCGAGGCGGATTGCAGCAATGTCACACTTCGGATAACACCTGATGCGCCGCGCGAACCACCGCATCTACCGTGATGCCAAACTTGTCGTACACGTCCTTGATTTTCCCGGACTCGCCGAAGCTGTGCATGCCGACGAACCGGCCTTCCGGTCCGATGTACCGTTCCCATCCCAGTTCGACCGCCGCCTCGACTGCGACCCTCGCGGGAGAAACGCCCAGCACGGCCCGCCGGTAATCGCGTGGCTGCTCCTCGAAGAGCAGGCGGCACGGCATCGATACGACGGCCGTCGGCACGCCGTCCTGTTGCAGGATGTCGCGTGCCTGGACGGCGAGGTCGACCTCCGAGCCTGTCGCAATCAGCGTGAGTTGGCGCGGCCCGCCATCGGCCTCCCGCAAAATATAGGCGCCCCGCGCCGACTTGTTTTCGTTTCCAGGCTCGTTGCGCAGGAGCGGGACCGGCTGGCGTGACAATGCGAGGAGTGCAGCCCTGCGCGGCTGTTCGAGAATCAGTTCCCAGCACTCTGCCGTTTCGACTGGATCGGCCGGCCGATAGACGGCGAGTTGCGGAATGGCGCGAAGCGCGGCAAGGTGCTCGACGGGTTGATGAGTCGGCCCATCTTCTCCGAGACCGATGGAATCGTGCGTCATCACGAAGATGGATCGCACCCGCATCATCGCGCTTAACCGGATCGCCGGGCGGCAGTAGTCCGAAAAGCAAAGGAAGGTGCCTCCGTACGGAATGAGGCCACCATGAAGGGCAATGCCGTTCATCGCGGCGGCCATGCCGTGTTCGCGGACGCCGTAGTGGAGGTATGAACCCTTGAACCGGCCAGGCTCGATCGCGATTTGGTTCTTCGTCTTCGTATTGTTGGACTGCGTAAGATCCGCCGAGCCGCCCAGCAATTCCGGAATCGCGTCGAAGAGATAATCAAGCACTTCACCGCTGGCCTTTCGGGTGGCCATTGCACTGCCACTGGCAATAAACGCCCGCCGTGCCGCCGCGATCGCCGCCTTCCAGTCATCCGGAAGCTTTCCCGCATTGCGCCGCTCGAATTCGGTGCGCAGCGCCTGCGGCGCCCGGCGGACACGCTCGTCCCACGCGAGTCTCGTCTTGCGGCCGCGCGCGCCGATCTCCCGCCATGCTTTCAGCAGGTCATCCGGGATTTCAAACGGCGGCGAATGCCAATCGAGGGCCTGGCGTGCGCCCGCGATTTCATCCTCGCCCGGGGCATCGCTATGGGCTTTCTCGGTCCCGGCCTTCGTCGGAAAGCCGAACCCGATGATCGTCCTGCATGCGATCAACGTCGGTCGGTCATGCGTCGTCCGAGCGGTCTCGATAGCGCGCCGTATCGCATCCGTGTCGTGACCGTCGATTTCCAGGACTCGCCATCCAGCCGACTGAAAGCGCTCGATCTCGTTGTCCGAAACCGCGAGCTTGGTCGCGCCGTCGATGGAAATCGAATTGTTGTCCCAGAACGCAATCAATCTGCCCAACCGGAGGTGGCCGGCCAAGGAAATGGCCTCGTGGCTAATGCCTTCCATCACGCAACCGTCGCCGAGAAATACGTACGTGTAGTGGTCGACAAGATCATCGCCGAAGTGCGCATTCATGACGCGTTCGGCCAACGCCATGCCGACGGATTCCGCGACGCCTTGTCCGAGGGGACCGGTAGTCAGTTCGATTCCATCGGCGTGCGAGTATTCCGGATGACCGGGTGTCTTGCTGCCGACTTGCCGGAAGCGCTTGAGTTCATCGAGGGTCATGTCGGCATAGCCCGTGAGATAGAGAAGGCTGTAGAGAAGCATCGACGCGTGTCCGTTGGACAGTACCAACCGGTCTCGATCGATCCAGTGGGGATCCGATGCGTCAAATTTCATGAACTCGTTGAACAGGACCGTCGCGACGTCAGCCAACCCCATTGGCGCACCAGGATGTCCGCTGTTGGCTTTCTGCACTGCATCCATGGCAAGGAAGCGAATACAGTTCGCCAGTGCGCGAAGATGGGGGTCTCGTGGGGGCGGCACCGCTTTTGCAGCCGTCCGGGAATTTGCAGTGGGATCACTCATCGGTTCTCCTGTTTTAGCTCGGAAAGATGAGGCTACGGGGCAAGGTGCATGCCTTCTCGACGGCGGCGAGGTTACGCCGGAATGCGGTTGATATTTGACGTGGCCTTGCTGCACGCTCCGGGATTCGACCCTTTTAAATCGATAATACGCATTATGTCAACTAGGATCGATATAGATACCGTGCGCAGTCTGTAGCCTGCGGTCTGCCAAACCCTCGAACATCGCCGGAAGCGATCAGCAAGATACTTCACCGAATCACCTCCCACTCGTTGTCATGCGAGCATCGCCCGCCCGACGCCCATTGGACATGTAATGACTTCACGTCACAAACAGAAGATATCAAAAGCATTGAAAATTAATTTGATGGCCCGCGAATCGGCAACAATCGAAATCAGTATTCAATAAAGAAATCCCAGCCATCCACTTAACTCGACTTCTCATCGCTTGTCCTCCTTACACACCCGCTACGACGAGAAAACCCCAAAGCGTCTCAGCCACACGTCGTCGATGCATCGCCCCCGTTACCACCACCAACACGATCATTTCAAATTTCTCACCAAATCCCGACTCGATTGACAGTAGCGACATGAAAAATTAATCCAATAGAAAATATCTTGTAATTATAAAAACGACCTCCTAGCATCCCCCTGCTGTTCGCGACATGTCTTGTTTAAAAGTCATCACTTGATGCATTCCTCGAACAAACCCACTCATAACCTGGGGAATTACATGAAGAAACTGTCTCGACTGCTGCCCATCACCGCGATTACCGTCGCGAGTCTCAGCGCTTTTGCCCAGGCCGGCGACCAGCCGGCCGCGGTCGACAAGGCGCTGCAACTGATCCAGCAGAACCCGGCCACCTTCAGTGTGGCGGCCAGCGGCACGGCACGCACGTTGAAGTTCGCGGGGCCACAAGCAGGCGCCCCAACCGACGGCGACCAGTTCCAGGTGCGTGACGTGATCGTCGATCCCGACGGCACCGAGCACGTACGCTTCGATCGCTTCCACGCGGGCCTGCCCGTGATAGGCGGCGACGTGGTCGTCCATTCGAGCAACGGGCAGTTGAAGCAGGCAAGCGTGACGCAGCTCGCACCGATCAATCTCGCCGGCACGATCGGCAAGGTCGGGAACCGCGCCGTGGTACGCAACGCACCCGACGTCGGCGCGACGCGGGCCAGACACATCGCGGCCGCGCGCTTCAACTCGGACGTGCGCCGCGTCGACGAGCCGGAACTCGTCGTGTTCGCCCGCGACGTCACGCCGACGCTGGCCTATGCGGTACGCGTCTACGGCAAGTCGACCGACACGCACGGCGACGCCGTGCTGTACTACGTCGACGCCCGCACCGGCGCCGTGCTCGACGCACAGGACCTGATCAAGACCGCCGCCGCGACCGGCACCGGCCGCTCGCTGTACTACGGCAACCTGACGCTCACGACGGATCAGACCGGCACGAACGCATACCGGATGCTCGATCCGGGCCGCGGCGGCGGCTCGGTCTACGATGGTCGCGGCCTGACCTCGGACGAAGTCGAGCAAGCGACCGACCTGCCGATCTTCACCAGCAGCACGAACGTGTGGGGCAACAACACGACCACCGACCGGCAGACCGTCGCGGCCGACATCGACTACGGGCTCGCGTTGACTTGGGACTACTACAAGACCACGCACAATCGCAACGGCATCTTCAACGACGGTCGCGGCGTGAGAAGCTACGCTCACGTGGTGTTCAATACCGGCAGCGGCACGACCGGCGCGAACGCGGCATGGCTGTCGTCGCGCGTAATGGCGTACGGCGACGGCGAGCCGGGCACGCGCCTGCCGAAGCCCGTGGTGTCGGTCGACGTCGCCGGGCACGAGATGAGTCACGGCGTGACCGAAGCTACCGCCAACCTGAACTATTCGGGCGACGCGGGCGGCCTGAACGAGGCGACGTCCGATATTTTCGGCACGCTCGTGAAGTTCTACGCGAACAATCCGAACGATCCCGGCAACTACGTGATCGGTGCGCGCGTGGTGAGCGGCGGCCTGCGCAAGATGTACAAGCAGGATCTCGACGGCCGGTCGTTCAGTTGCTACCCGTCCGGCGGCTTCTCGTGGTCGAATCCGCGCCACGATCCGCATTTCACGTCGGGAGTCGGCAACCGCTTCTTCTACCTGCTGTCGGAAGGGCCGTCGGTGCCGTCGACCGACACCGGCCTGTCGAGAGCGCAACTGGTCTGCAACGGCGACACGACGTTCAGCGGGCTGGGTCGCGACAAGGCCGGCAAGATCTGGTACCGGACGCTCACCGTGTACCTGAACGCCAACTCGAGCTACCCGAACGCGCGGCGTGCGTCGATCCAGGCGGCCAACGACCTGTATGGCGCGAACTCGGCGGAAAGCGCGACGGTCGCGCGCGCGTGGAGTGCTGTCGGGGTGAATTGACGGCGCTTGTGTGGATACGTCGAACGCCAGAGGTCGCGTGACGGTACTTCGCTTCGGAGGAAAGCGATTCGGTCGTGGTCACGCGGCGCCCGGGTGAATGACGGGAAAGTGCCGACCGACCGCCTGCACGTGCAGGCGGTCGGTCCGTGGACTGCATGTTCTTGCGGTCAAACTGCCGCCCCCAGGACTGCTCATGTTCCAGACTTGGGAAGATTCCTTCGTCAACGGTTCGCTGCTAGGCCGATGCGTTCCGGCGCAACCTGCTTCGCATCTAACCGGCAAGCGCTTTCCGTTTCATCGCGTCACCCCGCCACCACCGCATTGAACGACGTATCCCACAACGGCGCGACACGCGCCGGCCCGTCCAGCACGCCGATGCGCGCAAACACGTCCGCGACCTGCTGATGCTGCGCGACCACGTCGGGCGTCACCGGCAGCAACGCATAGTCTTCGCTGCGCTGGTCGAACATCGTGACGAGATCGGCAACCGGCACACGCGTCTCGTGATTCTGCGCGAGCGCATAGTCGCGGAAATGCCCGTTCGCCCACGCATACGCACGTCGGAACCGAAGCAGCAAATCGCCGGTCGCCGCGCGGCGACGCGCGTCGTCGAGCGTACGCGGATTCGCATACACCGGAAAATTGCCCGACAGATAACCCTTCCCCGTCTTGAGCACGCGGGCGCCGTAGCGGTTGCGCGCAAGCTGGCCGTTGTAGCCGTAGATCGCCCATGCGTCGATGTCGCCGCGATCGTACGCGGACAACCCGTCGGTCGGCGACAGGTTGATCGGCTGGATATCGTCGAAGCTCAGGCCGGCTTCCGCCAGCTGTCGATACAGGAAATAGTGCGACGTCGTCGCGCGCACGTAGCCGACGCGCTTGCCCTTCAGATCCGCGATGCTGCGGATCGGCGTGTCCTTGCGCGCGAGCGTGACCTGGTTGTTCAGGTCTTCGCGCACACGCGAGATGAACTTCACATTGGCTTTCTGGCGCGCGGCGAACACGGCCGGAATTTCGCTACCCGAACCGATATCGAGCGCATCCGCGTTGAGCGCCTCGATATGCAGCACGCCGTTGTTCAGTTCGCGCCAGTCGAGCCGGTACGGCGTGTTGTCGAGCCCGGCCGCCTGCAGCAGCGCGCGCCAGCCGCCCTTGTAGGTCGCGACGCGCAACGTCGTGCCGGCCAGATCGGCATCGGCGGCCGGCGCGGCGAACGCGGCCAATGGGTGCGCCGCGACTGCGGCGCCGGCAAGCAGCAGGCGGCGACGTACCGCCGACATTGACGACATCGGATGCTCCTGTCGATCGGATGGAATCGGATAAGAAGTGGAACCGCCGCGTCAATGCAGCGCCGGAAAACCGTGGCGCTCGACCAGCAGTTCGAGGATGCGGCGCGCGTCGGTGACGAAGCGCACGTCGCCGAGCGTCTGCGCGTCGTCCGGCGCGGGCTGGTCTCGGCCCAGCACGAGCACCGGCAGGCCCTGGTGCGCGTCGTCGAGCACGTCGATCACCGCGGGTCTCGGCCGCTCAAAGGCGACGCGCTTCACGTCGAGACGCGCGGCGAGATCGGGCGCGCTCGCGAGCAGCCCTTCGATCGGCAGTCCATGCGGACAGACGAAGCGCTGACCCGGATGCTTCGGATCGGCAAAGCCTGGTTCCAGCAGAAACAGTACATCGCGACTCATGTCGAATGGCTCCTTTCTCGTTGATTGCACAGTCGGGAAGTGCACGTACCCGTGCGCCCTGCCGTTCCCGCCGCATGCCGGCCAGCGGCCGGATGCCAGACTCTACCGTCGCGCCTCGCCCGGCCCTACCAACGTTTTGCGGAATCGATATGCGAACGCGCATAGCGCATCGGCCCGTCTTCGCCCAGTGGGCCGTTGCGTAAACGCATCGTCATGCGAACGACGAGCACTACGGATATCGAACGATTTCATCGATCGATATGACCGCGTCCACGGGTTTCCAGCGACCGACGTTCGCGGTCCGCACGATGCGTTCGCCGCAGCAGGCGTGCCGGACGCAATCGCGTCGTACGTGTCGGGCCCGCAGCAATGCACATTACAAATCGGCCGCGCAGCGATTTACAAACCACGGATCGGCCGTTCATCGGCGCGTCCGTCGTCAATAGCATCGTGATCCTCGCAAACGTACTGATAAAAACAGAGGTTGGTCATGATCAAAAAAACGGTGGTACTGGGTTTGGTTTCGATCGGTTCGGTCGGCGCGCATGCGCAGAGTTCGGTAACGTTGTACGGGGTCGTCGATGCAGGCATCGCGTATACGAACAACCAGGGCGGCGCGAGCAACATCCAGCAGACGAGCGGCAAGCTGAGCGGCAGCCGCTGGGGCCTGAAAGGCGTGGAGGATCTCGGCGGCGGCCTGCAGGCGGTCTTCACGCTGGAAAGCGGGTTCCGGCCGAGCGACGGCGGGCTCGGCCAGGGCGGCCGGCTGTTCGGCCGGTCTGCGTACGTGGGCCTCGGCAAGAAAGGGCTCGGCACGTTGACGTTCGGTCGTCAGTACGAGCCGATCACCGATCTCGTCGCGCCATACTCGGGCGCGGGTTTCTGGTCGCCGGCCACGCACGTGGGCGACAACGACAACCTGAACCAGAGCTTCCGGCTGAACAACGCGGTGAAGTTCCGCAGCGACACGATCGCCGGCTTCACGGCCGACCTGCTCTATGCGTTCAGCAACCAGGCCAATGGCGGCGCAGGCACCGGATTCTCGAACAACAACGCGTGGGGCGCATCGGCGAACTACGTGAACGGCCCGCTGTCGATCGGCGGCGGCTATGTGCGGTTCAATCACCCGAATGCGGCGTCGAATACGAGCGGCGCGGTGGGCGGCGCAACCTCGACCACCGGCAACGACTACAGCGGCGCGTTCTTCTACGGGCTGAACGGCGGCGTACTGAAGCAGCAAATCGGCGCGGCAGGCGCGAACTACGTGCTCGGCCGCGCGACGCTCGGCTTCGCGTGGAGCCACACGCAGCTCAATTATCTCGACGGTTCGTCGCGCAAGTTCAACAACTACGACGTGAACGCACGCTACCAGCTCACGCCTGCGGCCACGCTGATTGGGGTAACCTTGATCTCCGTGCAATTTTCCGGTTAGAGCGATCTGGACTGCATGCGGGGTTGCGCCCCGCCGCCTCTAAATATTTGTTTAAAATCAAATGGTTGCTGTCTGTTTTTCAAGCCAGCGGGCTACAGACATACCATCCAACCAACGAGTAACAAGAAATGAAGGCGCGGAAAAGGGCGCGTGGGTCGCCCGCAAGGTGATGCACCGTCATCGCAACGCTTGTCGGCTCGGTTGCCGACGCGAACGAGGCGAACTTCGGAGCAGCAGTCGCGTGGCGCGTCGGTGGCACCGTCTCGGTGACGAACCAGGTGCAATTCGAGGATCAGCCTTTGCGATATGAGCGCGGCCACTACCTTCTTGCAATGACACGTTCACGCAGGTTCAGCAATCGACGCTATATCAGGATCGACGGTCGATCTGGAATGAGTGTCGGACTGACCTTCGCCGCGACCATCCCCGCGTTGTAACGTGGTGAAGCGATTTCTGCCTCCTGCCCATGGTGGAGTATTCGCAACAGACTGGTCATCAAATTGTAGGTGTACCCCGTTCTGGCAATGTCCGGGCGATCTGCGCAAGGCGTCGCAGGTGAATACGAGCTAGCGATTACGCCGCTGTCTTGAGCGCAGGCACGGGCGCGGCGCCCGCCACGTCATGCCCGGCAATCGCAAGCGCGAGCACAGGATTCAGGCTGTCCACCATCGCACTGGGAATCAGGATCGTCGCTCCGCGTTCCTTCGTCGTTTCGTAGATGATGTTCATCGCCCGCAACTGAAGCGCGCCCGGATGATTTTCGTAGACCTGCGCCGCTTCGACGAACTTGGTCGCGATTTCGGCCTCCGCCGAGCCGAGGATCACCCGTGCCTGCTTTTCGCGCTCGGCTTGCGCCTGGCGCGACATCGAATCCTGCAGCGCGACCGGGATCGCGACATCGCGGGTCTCGACCGAGCGGACGGTCACGCCCCAATCCACGGTCTTTCTGCCAATCTCGTCGCGCAAGTGCATGTCGGCCGCCTTGCGATCCGACAACAATGCAGCCAGCATCGATGCCCCGATCATTTCCCGCAGTGAGGTTTGCGCAACGCGGTCAATTGCTTGCCGGTAGTCGGTGATGGCGAGCGCGGCTTTCTGCGCGTCATGGACGTGCCAGAAAATCACGGCGTCGACGTTGACGGGCACGGTGTCCTTGGTCAGCGCTTGTTCGGCGTTGAAGGCGGTGGTTTGAATGCGTTCGTCGATGATCGCGACAACATTGTCCAGGATTGGAATGATCATGAAAAAACCGGCACCCTTGACGCTTTGCAGCTTGCCAATCCGCAGGATCACGAACTTCTCCCAGACGTTGGCGACCCGCACGGACAGTGCGATCAGGACCGCGACGATGAAAAGGGGGGCCGCAAGATACAGGTGGCCCCACGCGCCGATGGCGAATGCCGCGAGGACGAACGCGGCAGATAACACGAGTGTGATGGGATTCATAGTGACGCTCCGTTTCGGTGACGACAACCTGGCGCATGAGCGATGAGGCGCACTGCATCTCGGGTCGTCTTGGGCGTTCTGGCAACAGGGGGCAGAAGCCCTGATGCGAGCGTGCGCCCTATCGCCATGCCGATCGGTACGGTGCCGTACCTCGATCGCGCACGCTGCGCTTGCGTGACCGGATAGCGAAATACCGGGCGATCAGGTGTGTGAACGACGTGCAGCGCACCACGAAACGCTTCCCGGAGACTGTTCTTCAGCGTACCGACTCGACGAGCCTGCGCGATGCACGATGACGTTCGTCACGTTCTTCAGCCGGGAGCGGTTCATGAAATATCCGATCTACATCACGCAGCATGGGCAGCCCCGCTATCGCGGCGCGCTTCCGGATTTCCCCGAGGTCGGTGTGGAGGGCGACTCGTATGGCGAGCTGCAAGCGGTCGCCGAGCAACTGGTCATGGCCCGCTACGACCGCTCCGCGCGTCTCGTTCCGCCACCGACCACGGACATGTCGGTATTGCAGGCGTCGGAAGTTGATGCCGGGGACGGGATCTGGCGGTTCATCGATCTGGACCTGAGCCGGATGACGTCGAGTTCGGTGCGCATCGAGCTGTGCTTGTCAAAGCGCATCGTGCACGACATCGATCGGACGGCGAACGCGCTGCATACGACTCGCGATGCCTTCGTGTCGCTGGCGTGCGAGAACGCAGCCGTCCGATCCGCACAGCACGGAGCGTTGCGGTGCGAACCCATCGCGAAATCGCTGTCGGAAGCGGCCTGACGGCCCGGGTGTGCCGGGCATGAAGCCGCTGCGGATGGTGCGGCGATGGGGGAGGAAGCGCCTTGAAGATTCACGTTGCGCGTGTGTCGCGACGCCGGACATCGCCATGGAGCAATGCCCGGCCGATTCGCGAGGAGTTCTTCGGCGAGGAGCGACTGGCGCAGCATGCGGGCAGCCTGGCTCGCGCGCAGAAGGTAATGCCTGGTGTGATCTCTGGCCCGTCGCTCGCCACACGGCTGAGAGACAATGCGGATCATCTGCTGAAGGCCTATCAGAACACGGCGGCCGCAGACGCACGCGGTGAAGAGATCATGCCTGCTGCGGAGTGGCTGCTCGACAACTACTACCTTGTCGCAGAACAGGTGCGGCAGATCCGGGACGATCTCTCCCCGCGTTATTACCGCCAACTGCCCAAGCTCGGCAACGGCCCGTTCGCCGGTTATCCGCGCGTGCTCGAGATCAACTGGGCCTTCGTCGCCCATACCGACAGCCGTTTCGATCCCGACGCGCTATGCCGTTTCATGCTTGCCTATCAGGCCGTGGAACCGCTGACGATCGGTGAACTATGGGCGGTGGCGATCACGCTGCGGATCGTGCTGATCGAAAATCTGCGGCGGCTCGCGGATCAGATCATCGATGACCGGCGCGCGCGGCTCGACGCCGACGCGCTCGCGGATCGCCTGCTCGGCGAACGCGGGCAGGCGCGGGCGGAGACGGAGTCGCTCGTCGCGCGTTATGAGCAGATGGTATCGCACGATGCGTTCGCGGTGCAGTTGATCCAGCGGCTGCACGATCCCGATCCGGCCGTCGCGCCGGCACTGGCGTGGCTGCATCGGCACCTGGCAGCGCGCGGCGCGACGCCGGACCAGATCGTCGCCTCCGTCAACCACGAGCAGGGCGCCGCCAGCCTCACCGTGCGCAACGTGATCACCAGCATGCGGCTGATTTCGGAGGTGGACTGGACCGAGTTGTTCGAGCGCATCAGTCTGGTCGATCAGGTGCTGCGCAGCCACCCGGGTTTCGCGGAGATGGATTTCCCAACGCGCAATCTGTATCGCGACGCGGTTGAAGCGCTTGCCCGCGGCGCGCCCGTCAGCGAGCTCGAGATTGCCCGTCGCGTCGTCTCCGATGCCGCGGCACAGGGGCCGAGCCACGCGCCGGCCGCCGGCGCGATGCCTGGCCGCGAGGCGGACCCCGGTTACTACCTGCTGGCGGACGGCCGCGCCGCATTCGAAGCGGAGATCGGCTATCGGCCGCCCGTTGCGTTGTGGTTGCGGCGCCTCACCCGCCACGCCGGTCTCGGCGGGTATCTCGGCCGAATCGGGCTGATTGCCGCGCTGCTGCTGACCGGCATGCTGGCATGGCTCGCTTGCATCGAGCCGCCCGGTCAGTGGCTGATCTGGCTCGGCGTCGCCGGCCTGCTACCCGCGCTGGATGCCGCGGTTGCGCTCGTCAATCGCGGCGTGATGCGCGATGTCGGCGCGAAGATCCTGCCCGGCCTCGCATTGCTCGACGGCATTCCGCCGGACCTGCGCACGATGGTCGCCGTGCCGGTGCTGCTGACAACGGAAGCTGTGCTCGGCGAGCAGATCGAGCAACTGGAAATTCATCATCTGGCGAGCCCCAACGGCGCGCTTTACTTCGCTTTGCTATCCGACTGGATGGACGCGTCCACGCCGCACGCCGACAGCGACGACGGGTTGCTGGCATCCGCGACGGAGGGCATCGACCGGTTGAATCGCCTTTATCCGGCTGCGCCGGGCGAAGGCGAGCGCTTTCTGCTGCTGCACCGCAAGCGCGTATGGAACGACGGCGAACGGTGCTGGATGGGCTGGGAGCGCAAGCGCGGCAAGCTGCACGAGCTGAACCGATTGCTGCGCGGCGCATCGGACACGACGTTCATCGCGGCGGCCGGCCGGACGCCGCACGTGCCGCCGGACGTGCGCTACGTGATCACGCTCGATGCCGATACGCGGTTGCTGCGCGATACCGTGCGCCGCCTGGTCGGCAAGATGGCGCACCCGCTCAACCGGCCGGTATTCGATTCGGCGAGCCGGCGCATCGTCGGCGGCTACGGCATCCTTCAGCCGCGCGTCACGTCCTCGCTCGCGAGCGGCGACGAGGGTTCGCTGTTCCAGCGCGTGTCGTCGAGCGCGCACGGCATCGATCCTTACGTGTCAGCCGTATCGGATGTCTATCAGGATTTGTTCGACGAAGGCTCCTATGCGGGCAAGGGCATCTACGACGTCGACGCGTTCGAGGCGGTGCTCGCCGGTCGCGTGCCGGAGAACGCGGTGCTCAGTCACGATCTGTTCGAAGGTATTTTCGCGCGGGCCGGACTGGCGTCGGATATCGAGGTTGTCGAAGCGTCGCCGTCCCGCTACGACGTCGCCGCGAGCCGCCTGCACCGATGGGCGCGCGGCGACTGGCAGCTCCTGCCCTGGTTGCTGTTCGGCCACGAACCGTTGACGGCGGTCGGCCGCTGGAAGATGCTGGACAACCTGCGCCGCACACTCACGGCACCCGCCATGCTGGTAGCGCTACTGGCCGGATGGATGCTGCCGCTCCCCGTATCGCTCGCCTGGATCGCCTTCGTGCTGGTGACGATCGCGCTGCCGTTCCTGTTGCCTGTATTGAGCGGGCTGGTGCCGCGCTGGCGGCGCACGCACGTGAAGATGACCACGCGCAGCGTGCTCCATGCATGGTCGATGGAGTTGCGGTTCGCGTTGACGCGGTTCGGCCTGTCGATCGTCATGCTGCCGCAGCAGGCGTGGTCGATGGGCGACGCGATCGCGCGCACGCTGTTTCGCTTGGGGATCAGCCGTCGCCACCTGCTCGAATGGACGACAGCGGCCGCAGCGGGCGCGAGCGACCGTCGGACCCTCGCGTCCACCTATCTGCAAATGCGCGGCGGCGTGACGCTCGCGCTGCTTGCCGCGGCTGCCAGCCTGACGGCGGGCTGGCGCTTCGATCGTCATACGGGCTGGCTGGCCGTGCCGTTCGTACTCGTCTGGCTTGCCGCGCCGGCGATCGCGTATTGGCTGAGCCGCGCACCACGGTCGGCGGGTGAGCTGGCGGTGACTCCGCACGATGCGCGTCGACTGCGGCGCGACGCGCGCCGGACCTGGCGCTATTTCGAGACGTTCGTGACGGCGGACGATCACATGCTGCCGCTGGACAATTTCCAGGAGGACCCGAAGCCCGTCGTCGCGCACCGGACTTCGCCCACCAACATCGGGCTGTACCTGCTGTCCGCCGTCAGCGCCCGCGAGTTTGGCTGGCTCGGTACGCTGGACGCGGTGTCGCGGCTGGAGGCGACCGTCGCGACGATGCGGCTGATGTCACGCTATCGCGGCCACTTTTATAACTGGTACGACACGCGCGATCTGCGACCCCTCGAGCCGAAGTACGTGTCGTCGGTCGACAGCGGTAATCTTGCCGGCCACCTGATCGCCCTCGGCAACGGTTGCCGGGCTTGGGCGAATCAGCCCGCCGGTGTGGGGTGGCAGGCCGCGTACGAAGGGATCGGTGACACGCTCGCGCTATTGCGCAAGGCCGTGTGCCGCGATGGCGATGCCCGGACGACCTTGCACGGCGAATTCGAGCGGGCCGCGACCGAGCTGGATGAGACGCTCGCCGCGCCGGCCCAGGAAGTCGGCGCTCCGGACGGCCCCGCCGCGCCGGAATGGTCCGAGATCACGATCCTCACCGCGACGGTCGCCGATGTCGCGCGCGCGCTGGCGGACGAAGTCGGCGGGGGGCGGGGCGGCGACGTCGACGACGTGCTGTTTTGGGCGCAGGCGCTGGAGCACGCGGTGCAGGGGCATTGCCGCGACGCGACGCGCACGCCGGACGAAGCGGACGTGCTGAACAAGCGCCTGCATGCGCTGGCCGATACCGCGTTGCAGATGGCCTATGCGATGGAGTTCGGCTTTCTGCTCGACCCGGTACGCAATCTGCTGTCGATCGGTTACGCGGTGGCCGACGGGCGGCTCGATCCGGGCAACTACGATCTGCTGGCATCGGAGGCGCGCCTCGCGAGTTTCGTCGCGATCGCGAAGGGTGATGTCCCGGCGCGGCACTGGTTCCGGCTCGGCCGCCTGGCGACGCCGATCGGGCACGGCGCGGCGCTGATCTCGTGGTCGGGATCGATGTTCGAATACCTGATGCCGTCGCTCGTGATGCGCGCGCCGGACAGCAGCCTGCTCGCGCGCACCAATCAGCTGGTGGTGCGTCGCCAGATCGCCTACGGCGACGGGCTGCGCCTGCCGTGGGGCATGTCCGAATCGGCGTACAACACGCGCGACATCGAGCTGACCTATCAGTATTCGAGCTTCGGCGTGCCGGAGTTGGGGCTCAAGCGCGATCTCGACCAGAACCTGGTGGTCGCGCCCTATGCGACCGCGCTCGCTGCGATGGTCGCGCCGAACGCAGCCGTGCGCAACTTCGAGCGGTTGCGTGCAACCGGCGCGTGCGGGCGCTTCGGCTTCTACGAAGCGCTCGACTACACGCCCGCGCGCGTGCCGGAAGGCATGCCAGTTGCGATCGTGCGGGCATTCATGGCGCATCACCAGGGCATGTCGATCGTGTCGATCGCCAATGCACTGCTGGGCGGGCGCATTCGCGCCTTCTTCCATGGCGAGCCGGCCGTGCGCGCCACCGAGTTGCTGTTGCAGGAACGGGTGCCGGGCCGGGTCGCGGCAGGGCGGCCGCGGGTCGACGCGAGCCCCGCCGGCAGGATGCATGGCGTCGACGCCGGCGTTGCACGGCGCCTGCTCTCGGCGGACGATCCCGCGCCCGTCACGCATCTGCTGTCCAACGGCCGCTACGCCGTGATGCTCACGGCCGCAGGCTCCGGCTACAGCCGCCGCGACGATCTGGCCGTCACGCGCTGGCGGGAAGACGCGACGCGCGACGATTGGGGTAGCTATCTGTATCTGCGCGACGCCGAGAGCGGCGAGGTCTGGTCGGCCACGTGGCAGCCCACCGGCGTGGTGCCGGACAGCTACGAAGTGACGTTCACCGAAGATCGCGCCGAGTTCGCGCGTCGCGACGGCACCTTGACGACGTCGCTTGAGGTGGTGGTATCCGCCGAGGACGATGCGGAAGTGCGGCGGGTGTCGGTGGCCAATACCGGCTCCCGGCCACGCGTGATCGAATTCACCTCCTACGCGGAAATCGTGCTCGCTCCGCCCGCCGCCGATCATGCCCATCCCGCATTCTCGAAACTGTTCATCGAAACCGAGTACGTGCCGGCGTCTGGCGCGATTCTGGCGACGCGGCGCAAGCGCGCGCCGAACGAGGCGGAAGTTTGGGCCGCGCATCTGGCCGTGACGTCCGGCGAAACCGTCGGCGCGGAAGAATTCGACACCGATCGATTGCGCGTCATCGGACGCGGGCGCAGCGTTCGCCTGCCGCTTGCGCTGACCGAACAGCGTGCGCTGGGCGCTTGCGAAGGCGCGGTACTGGACGCGGCGTTCACGCTGCGGCAGCGGCTGCGCATCGAGCCGGGCGCGAAGGCGAGCATCGTCTATTGGACCATCGTCGCGGATTCGCGCGCGCAGCTGCTCGACCTGGTCGACAAGCATCGCGACGGCGAATCGTTCGCGCGGGCGGCGATGCTCGCGTGGACCCAGGCGCAGGTGCAGCTGCGGCATAGCGCGGTGAGCCTCGACGAGGCCGCGTTGTTCCAGCAACTGGCCGGATACATGCTCTACAGCGATGCGTCGATGCGGCCGGGGTCCGCCGCGTTGCTGCGCCATGCAGCGGCGGTGTCGGCGGCGGGCGGCGTGGGCGCGTCGCCGCTATGGACGCATGGCGTATCGGGCGATCTGCCGATCCTGCTGGTGCGGATCGACGACATCGAGCACATCGCCATGGTGCGGCAGCTGATCCGCGCGCACGAGTACTGGCGGATGAAGCGGCTCGAGGTCGATCTGGTCATCATCAACGAGCGCGCGGCGTCGTACGTGCAGGATTTGCAGGCGGCGCTCGAGGGGCTGGTGCGGAACCGGCAGCAGCCGGACGAAGCCGGGCGCGGCAGTATTTTCGTGCTGCGCGAGGATCTGATGGCGGCCGCAGCGCGCGCGCTGTTTCCGGCCGTCGCACGGGCCGTGCTCGCCGCGCGCAACGGCCGGCTGGTGGACCAGTTGCGACGCCTCGCTGGTTCACCGCTGCCCGCCCGCCCGGATGCCGCGCGCGCGCCGCTGCCGCCGCCCGCGTCGCTGCCGCCGAAGGGTGCGCAGGCCGGCGCCGGTCTCGAATATTTCAACGGCATCGGCGGTTTCGCGCGGGGCGGCCGCGAATACGTCGTGATCCTGCAGCCTGGCCAATGCACGCCGATGCCGTGGGTCAACGTCGTCGCGAATCCGTCATGCGGCTTCCTGACGTCGGCGGAGGGAGGCGGCTATACCTGGGTGACGAACAGCCGCGAGCATCCGCTGACGCCGTGGTCGAACGACCCGGTCACCGATCCGTCGAGCGAGGTGTTCTACATCCGCGACGACGAGACCGGCCTGCGCTGGGGGCCGCAGGCGGGCTCGATCGGCGAGGATGCGCCGGGCGCGACGCCTTTCGTGGCGAGTCATGGTCAGGGCTACAGCCGGTTTACGCATACCGCCGCCGATGTCGCCGTCGAATTGCTGCAGTTCGTGCCGCTGGCCGATCCCGTCAAGATTTCCCGCCTGACCTTGCGCAACCTGTCCGACCGGACTCGCCGGCTGTCCGTCGCAACCTATGCGGAGTGGGCGCTGGGTGCGTCGCGCAGCGTCGCGGCGCCGCACACCGCGAGCGAGATCGATCAGCCGACCGGCGCGCTGTTTGCCCGCAACGACTGGAGTCAGGTGTATCGCGGCAGGGTGGCGTTCGCCGATTTATGCGGCCTGCAAACCTCGTGGAGCGCGGACCGGCGCGAGTTCATCGGCCGCAATGGCGTCCTGAGCGATCCCGCCGGTTTTCCGGGCAGGGCCGGCGCGTCGCCGTTGTCGGGCCGCGTCGGCGCCGGGCTCGACCCGTGTGCCGCGTTGCAAACCACGGTCGATCTCGAACCCGGCGGCAGCATCGAAATCGTCTTGCTGCTCGGCGAGGGCGCCGACGCGGCAGCGGCGCGACAGTTGATCGCGCATTACCGTCAGGCGGATCTCGACGCGATATTCGCCGCCGTGACGGCGTTCTGGGACGAGACGCTCGGCGCCGTTCAGGTCGAAACGCCGGATCGTGCGATGGATCTGATGCTGAATCGCTGGCTGCTGTACCAGACGCTGTCGTGCCGGATCTGGGCGCGTGCGGGCTTCTATCAGGCGAGCGGCGCGTACGGTTTTCGCGACCAGCTGCAGGATGGCATGGCGCTCGCGGTCGCCCGTCCGTCCCTGACGCGCGAGCATCTGCTGCGGGCGGCGGCGCGCCAGTTTCCCGAGGGCGACATGCAGCACTGGTGGCTTCCAGAAAGCGGCAGCGGCGTACGCACGCGGATCTCCGACGATCGCGTCTGGCTCGCGCATGCGGTTGCGCACTACGTCGAGGTCAGCGGTGACCGCGCGATTCTCGATGCGTCGATCCCGTTCATCGACGGGCGACCGCTGGCCGCCGACGAGCACGACGCGTTCTTCATTCCACGCGTCTCGGAAACGAGCGCGTCGCTGTTCGAGCATTGCGCGCGCGGGCTGGAGTCGAGTCTCGCGCAGGTCGGCGAGCATGGCCTGCCGCTGTTCGGCACGGGCGACTGGAACGACGGCATGAACCGGGTCGGCGAGGCCGGGCGGGGCGAAAGCGTCTGGCTCGGGTGGTTCCTGCATGCGACGCTCACGGCGTTCGCTCCGCTCGCCACGGCGCGCGGCTCGGGCGAACTGGCGGCGCGCTGGCTGACGCGCGCCGGCGTGTTGCGCGATGCGCTTGCCGATGCGGGGTGGGATGGCGAGTGGTATCGGCGTGGCTACTTCGACGACGGTACGCCGCTCGGCTCGGCCGGCAACGCCGAATGTGCGATCGACGCGATCGCGCAGTCGTGGAGCGTGCTGTCGGGCGCGGCGGACCCGGCGCGCGCCGCGCGGGCAATGGACGCGCTGGATGCGCAGTTGATCCGCCGCGACGATGGCCTTGCCTTGCTGTTCGCGCCACCGTTCGATCATTCGCCGGTCGATCCCGGTTATATCAAGGGCTACCCGCCGGGCATCCGGGAAAACGGCGGCCAGTACACGCATGCGGCCGCGTGGTCAGTGCTCGCGTTCGCGCAAATGGGCGACGGCGATCGCGCTGCGAATCTGTTCGCGCTGCTCAATCCGGTCAATCGGAGCCGCACGCGTAGCGGCGCGAATCGCTATCGGGTGGAGCCCTACGTGGTCGCAGCCGACGTCTATTCGGTCACGCCGCATGTCGGCCGGGGCGGCTGGACCTGGTACACCGGCTCGGCGGGCTGGTTGTATCGGGCGGGCGTCGAAGGCCTGCTCGGCCTGCGCCGACATGGCGACATGCTGTCCATTCAGCCGTGCATACCGCGATCCTGGCCAGGCTTCAAGGCAACACTGCGTCACGGGGCGTCGTACTACGACATCGTCGTCAGGAATCCGGAGGACGTCAGCGGCGGCGTGTCCAGCCTCGTCGCGGATGGCGTGCGGCTGGCCGCTGGCGAAGCAGCGGTCCGGCTCGTGGACGACGGTCGGCGTCACAGCGTGGTCGTGACGCTGGGCGCGGCGCAAGCGGTGCTTCCGTGAGACGGTCGGTCGACATGCGGGCCGGTACGTTAGCGGACGGACTTCGCGCGACTTACCCCCCATCGTGAATCGACGTCCCGAATTTCATCGGGACGTCAGCTCAGGGGCTTCCGCGCACCTTGCCGGATCGGACGGCGCCGCGGCGACCCGAGGAGATGATCATGAGAAAGCTACATTCCGTGGCGGTCGGGACGGCGATCGTCACCATGACGGCGATCGTACTGGCGGGTTGCGGCGATATGTCCCACCGTGGAACGGATACCGTGATCGGTGCCGGTGTCGGCGGCGTCGCCGGTGCGGTCCTGACGGGCGGCAGTGCGTTGGGCACCGTTGGCGGAGCGGCTGTCGGCGGGGTTGTCGGCAATCAGGTCGGGAAATAGGTCGGGCGTTTTCGGAAGACCCGGTACATGGGCAATTGGGACAGCATGGACATCGACTGGCTGAGAAACGCGTTCGGCAGGCATGCGTGTCATGTCGATGGCGGGACGCAGCCCAGGCAGTACCTACTTTTGCGACAGCAGCCGGTCGCTTTCCTTCTTGACTACCATGTAGCATTCGCACACGCGCCGCTCGAGGGCGCTGCGATCGACGACTTCAATCAATCCGCGCGAATAACGGATGATGCCTTCTTCCTGAAGCCGTTTTGCGGTTTCCGTCACGCTGGCTCTGCGCACGCCGAGCATGTCGGCAATCAGTTCCTGCGTCATCCGCACGTTGCGCGAATCCAGCCGGTCGAGGCTCAGCAGCAGCCAACGGCAGAATTGCTGCGCGATCGAGTGGTGGCGATTGCACACGGCCGTCTGCGCCATCTGGGTGATGAGCGCCTGCGTGTAGCGCAGAAACACGCGCTGCAATGCGCCGCCGCGCGCGAATTCCTCTTTCACGATCTGTCCGCTCAGGCGGAACGCTTCGCCCGCGCTCTGGACGATGGCCCGGTTCGGCATCGTTTCACCGCCCATGAACAGCGCGACGCCAAGCAGCCCGTCGCGTCCGACCACGGCAATCTCCGCGGACGAACCGTTTTCCATCACGTACAGCATCGAAATGATCGCGGTTGTCGGCAGATAGACGTGGCTCAGGTGATCGCCCGGTTCATACACCACATGCCCGAGTGGCAGCGCGACCCACGACAGATGGGGCTCGATGCGCTTGCGCTCGTCCACGGGCAATTCGCCAAGAAGATTGTTCGCTACTACGGACGAGTCGGCCGCGTCGTCCCGCTCGGCGGGCACGACGCCTGCTCCCGATCGGATTCGTTCGATGCGCGCAAGAAGCTTCGCATGCTGTGCGGCCTGTGTTTCCCGGTTTTTCTCGGGCAGCAAGCTCGACAGCGACGTACGCAACGTGTCGTGGCCCAGCGCATCGAGGATCTTGATCTTGGTCAGGATGCCGAGATCGCTTTTGCCGGTGCGCCATGCCGAGATTTGCGCGCGCGTCAGCCCCAGGCTGTCGGCCAGTTGCGCATCGCTGCCGAACTGTCCCTCGCGCTTCAGTTCGTCGAACAACTTGCCCCAATCAAATCGCATGGATCGATAGTTAAGTTTGGTGTCAAATTGATTTGACATCACGCGTGGCCGATGAAAGAATACGATGAGCGTTGGCATGTCAAATCCTAGAGACACTTATAGCATAGGCGCCTTCCGTCGTGAAACAGCGTCCGTGCTTCGGGCATTCACGCCGCGCTCGTGCGTTTCACGAGACCCGCATGAGTGATCGCTCGTCTTACATCCGTCTTCCTCCTTCGTTGTCCGACAGTGTCCTCGCCGTTGTGCCACCTTCCGTGGGCGATGACGAATTTGCCGCTCACCAGATCGAATTCATCCAGCGCGTTTTCAGTTATAGCGCTTATCTGCGCGAGCATGCGCGTGAGACGCCCGTCTCCGATTCCTTCCTCATTGCATTCGTCAGCCTGCTCGAGGCGATCGATGCAAATGCCCCCGAGGATGCTCGCCGATGCGCGCGGCAACTGCAGCAAATTCTCCGGATGCTCGTTGATGAGCCCGACGGCAGCCCACCTGAACCGGCTGCACCGCCCGCAATCTGTTGAGGGGCTATTCCACGCCGCGCGGCCGCGTGCTGCGCTCGGCTGCGAATCCCGGGCACGGTAGCGGACAGAAGAATTGTTCGCACGATACTAGACTGCTCAAGCACTCAGACGGATCGATCGGCATACCGATTGATGATGATTAAGCCATCCATCGAAGGGGGGCTAAGCGATTGCTGGGGGAGCGGCGACATGAATATCGAAGCACTGGCTGCCCGACTGGCGCAGACGTTCGGTCCGCAGAGTCTGGCCGGACTGGCGCTCGCCGAATTGAAGCGCTGCCGGGCGAATGGCGAGCGTGCGGCCCTCATTCTGGAAAAGGGCACATTTGCCGTTGTGCACGACAGACTCAATCCCGACGATTTGCCCACTACCGTCAGGAAGCCAGCATTCGATTGCAGGGATCGCGTGGATGACGGTAGCGGCAGACGCCTGCGATACCTCGCGCATTCGAACGGCTACGTCATCGTGCGCTGGACCGAGGGCACGTCTTTCGTTGTAAACGAACGGCACTGGCTTGTGATGAAGGTCTGCTCGCATCGCCATCGGATGTCGCCGGCGTGATCCCCGACCAGGCCGTGCTGCCGCTCGTCGCCACGAAAAGCCGAATCGTCACCGGCGCGAGCCTCGCGACGTTCGACGCGGAAATCGTGGCGGGGCTTTCAATCGAGACGTCCGACTGTGGAGGCCGCTTCCCCCGCATGCAGATCCCGTCCAGAATGACTCCGAGGTTCCCTATCGCATGATCGCCGTCGAATCGATGCGCCAGTGGCACAGCTTGATCCAGTGGTTCCAGGACAACCGGTTCGCGGATAAACTTTCCGGCCGTTGCTTTTTCAGAAACAAATTCGACGCCATCTTCCGAACCCGAACAGAACAGCGCGGGTCAAGGCCATTGCCGAATTCTTGATCCGCCTGTGCCAGCAGGCCTGATGCCGGAACGTCGGCGACGTAGCCTGCGGGACGCGCGCACGACAACGCGGAGCGCGAATGTCATGCTCCGCCTGTGTCGGGAGCAACGCTGTATCATTATCGCAGTGCGTGCTCAATTCGGCGGATAGGCCATGCCCCAGCGCTTTCTCGAATCGGCGATCCGTTGCTTCGCGGTCCGCAATCGTTCTTGCCAGGTCGGGCACGTATGCATCGGCACTTCGGGCGCGGCGGGCATACCGTCGTCCGTTGCGTTGTCCTGCTCGTATTTACGGCGTTGCTGCCCGACAGCGTCGTCTTTCTGCTTGCGGTCGTTCATCTGCCTGCTCCCGTGAATTCGCCTTGCGCGGGCGTATCGGCATCGACTACGCACGCGTGTCGAATACAGGATGACCGGGCCGGACGAAGAAGTCGGTACGATGCCGCGCAGTGTCGGCCAGCGCCGTTGCAGGCCGGGAGCCGTTGTCGAATTGCTTCGCCGTCTGATGGTATCGCCGGTTCTTGCGGCAGTCCTGAATCGGCGAAGTAGACACCCTCGGGACGTGCCGCGTTGCGGACGGATTCCTAGAGCCGCTTCAGGTCAGGAAGCAGGCGATCGAATTCGCGTTTGACCACGTTGTAGCATTCGCACACGCGCTTTTCGAGCCCGGGTCGGTCCAGCACCTCGATATGGCCGTAGTTGTAGCGGATGAGGCCAGCGTCCTGCAGCTTCAATGCCGCTTCCGTCACGCCCGACCTGCGCACGCCCAGCATGTTGGCGATCAGCTCCTGCGTCATGCGCAACTGGTTCGATGGCAGGCGGTCGAGGCTGAGCAGCAGCCAGCGACACAGCTGCTGATCGATCGAGTGATGACGGTTGCATACCGCAGTCTGCGCCATCTGCGTGATGAGCGCCTGCGTATAGCGCAACAACAGACGCTGCATCGCGTTGCCGCGCCGGAATTCTTCTTTCAGGACGCTCGCGTCGAGCCGGTAGGCCTGCCCAGCGCTTTGCACGACGGCGCGACTCGGCGTCGTTTCGCCACCCATGAACAGCGACACGCCGATCATGCCCTCATGCCCGACGATCGCGATTTCCGCAGACGAGCCGTCCTCCATCACGTACAGCAGCGACACGATCGACGTAGTCGGAAAATAGACGTGATGAAGCTGGCCACCCGATTCGTACAGCACTTTCCCGAGCGGCATGTCGATGATCGTCAGGTTTGGGATGATGCGTGCAAGCTCGTTCTCCGGCAGTGCGGCAAGCAGGTGATTTTCAGTGATGGGGGGGGCTGGCATGTGTGGCTCCTAGGCTCGCATCGGGCGCGATGGAGTTGTCTGGTCGATTCGGGCGTAGCGGGGGGAGCGGGATTCACTATCGTATCTCGTCGCTCGCAGCTCGACGGTACGGTAGCTGAAATCGGCCCGATTTCCTGACGAGCCAGGGACGGCCGTGATCGGTAAGGCTCAGGGAACTGTTCGCCGTGCGGTGTCGACCACAAGGAAGTCAGGTCAACGCCGGCTTTGGTGCTGGGCGCAGCGCAAGTGGCGCTTCCGTGAGATGGTCGATCGGCATCCGGGCCGGTACGTTAGCGAACGGACTTCGCGCGATTTACCCCCCTCATCGTGATTCGACGTCTCGAATTTCATCGGGACGTCAGCCCAGGGGTTTCCGCGCGCCGTTCCGGATCGGACAGCGCCGCGGCGACCCGAGGGGATCATCATGAGAAAGCTATATTCCGTGGCGGTCGGAACGGCGATCGTCACCATGACGACGATCGTACTGGCGGGTTGCGGGGACATGTCCCACCGCGGAACGGATACCGTGATCGGCGCTGGTGTCGGCGGCGGCGCCGGTGCGTTCCTGACAGGCGGCAGTGCGTTGGACACCGTGGGCGGCGCGGCCCTCGGCGGGGTTGTCGGCAATCAGGTCGGGAAATAGGAGGCCCGTCGAAGGGCAGGAAATCGGCACGCGCACGCGTCGTCACGGCGAAGCGTGCGCGGATATGTAGATATGTACGACGCGTTGCTCGAGCTATGGACGTGGTCATACGCGTCGCACGAGCAATTGCTGGCTCAGTTGCAGGATTGGTGCCTCTGCGCGGAGCAGATCGGCATCGACGCAATCGCCGAATTCTCGATACACCTGCGCCGGTATGGGTGATACCGGCCCGCCCGCGACCTGCGGTGCGGGACCGGTATGCCACGGCGCGTGGCGCATCCGTCGCTCATCTCGCCCGATTGTCGGGGCGCAAATAACGCCACTTGCTCGCATTGGAGTTGATGTCGGCATCCTGACGGATGCGCTTCTCGGCGCGTTCGACGTCGGCACGCGCGAGATCGTCCCGCTGCTTTTGCCGGGTCGCGTC
The DNA here is from genome assembly GCF_902833155.1 of Burkholderia sp. BCC1047. Classification (NCBI taxonomy): domain Bacteria; kingdom Pseudomonadati; phylum Pseudomonadota; class Betaproteobacteria; order Burkholderiales; family Burkholderiaceae; genus Burkholderia; species Burkholderia sp. BCC1047. The sequence goes on from NZ_CADFEH010000048.1 coordinate 35,690, forward strand.
ATCGCGCCGGTCGATCGAGGTACCTGAGTGATATTTCATGGATCGCTCCTAAGTGAGATGTGCTCGCGTCGCGAGACGCCACATCGAGTCGGATGCGGCGGATGGATCAGATCGCCGCAGGGGCGATTCTGCCGTCCACGATGTCCTTGCCGAATTGCATCGCCAGATCGAGGGCGAGCGCCGCCGTTTGCGGAGCGCCATGCTCGAAAATGGTCGAGTAACGCGGCACCGTTGCCGAGGTCGACGGAATCGTGTCGATGCGTACGATTGAACCGAAGCGTTTCGGACCGGGGGCGTGGGGATCGCCGAACGGCGGGAAAAGCAATTGTGAATAGACGCGGAGTTCACGGCCGCGATATTCGAGAGTGGGAATGGTCATGATGTGCTCCTGACAGAGCAACCGTTGGCGCCGAAGGATTCGAGGGCGCCGATGCCTCGACAACGAACCGGCAGGTCTCTGTAGTGTGTGCGTTCGAAACCGATTACGCAATAAAAATATCGGATACCGAATCATGTTGCCGATTCAGGTTGATCATCGGGCGTCAGCGCGGTGCCGGAAAACCTGCGTCCAAATAGTCGATACCGTACAGACCAGCGCCTGTTGTCCGGATCAACATGAAGTCAATACCGAGGGGGCCGCCATGTGCATCCCACTTTCACCCGAGGTCGTCGAGACCCTCAGATCGCTTGATCGGATTCCCGATTCACAAGCCGATATTCCACGCGTCATAGCCGATGAACTGTTGACTCACGGGCTTGCATACGAGTCTCGCAGCGGCGGTTCGATCAACATGACCGCCGCAGGCCGGCTGTGGCTGAATCGGTGCGCCGATTAGCGCGCACGCGTCGACCGGGGTTGTCCTGTACAACGATCCATGAACCCACGAGGCAATGATGAACATCCAATCTACACGATGGTTTACGCTGGACCAATATGCACCTGTGCGCGACGGACGGTATGAGGTTCGACTGGTGAGTTGAGACACGGCGTTTGCGAAGTTCGGCGACGGCGAATGGACGGAAAAGCCGATGCTCACCTTCACGCGCTGGCGAGGCTTGTGTTCCGATCCGGCCAAGTCGAGCGACCAGGAGACGCTTGCAGTGGAGGCGACCGCAGATGCGACCGCGGCGAAAGGTGTCCGGGACGCGTGGGACGCGTTCTTTCCCGGCGTGGGAGACGCACAGCACAAGTCGCCTGCCGACGTGCACAGCGACCACCCTCGACGCATTGCGGTATCGTGAAGGTCGGTCGGGAGGCGAATTCACCGGATGTTGCCTGCACGCGCCGTCAACATCCGGTGAATTCGCGTCACGTTGCCCGATCGCGCGGCGCGATAGAACCGAACCGTTCGCGTGAGCATCCTACGGCCGCTTCCTGAGTTGCTCTTTCGCGTCACCGAATGACGCTTGCGTCTTTCCAACGACGTGTTCGATCTTGCTCTGCATCCTGGTCGATCGATTTCCCATGATTCTGCCGACCATTTCCTTCAGTTTGCCCTTCGCTTCCGCGATGCGGCCTCTCATCTGATCCCTGTTCATCATCTTGCTCCTTGACATGGATCGCCTGTTTCACCGGTACGAAATCCTGAACCATCGAAGCGTCGTACCGGTGCTTTGGCGCGCGACAATCAGGATACCGGAATACAGGTTGAGCGCATTCGTGACGGAAGTCGGTACGATGCCGTACGTGAACCGGCACCGCCACGCGAGCAGGTGCATGCGGGCGGCTCTCGGGTCGAACGCTGCGAAGGGCGGTTGTCTGTTTTTGCATGCTTGGTACGCTTTCGTACCGCATTCGCGTTCGCCAGTGTGTAGCGTCGGGGATATCCACGCACAGCCTGAGGCGAATCATGCAGCGACGAACACTTACATGAGGTACGCCGGGATCGCGTCTTGGCATCCGCGTCGTGATGCAGGGATGCACGACGACCGGCACATCCGACGCGAGCGGCCGCCAGATCGACGCATGCAACATCGCCGTCGCCGGCGTCGGCTCGCTCCTTGCGGGCTCTTGCACGACCGCCAAGAGCCCGCGTGTCACCCGGCTCAGGTCGCTGTAACGAGCATCGGAGGCAGCACGGGTTCGTATCCATCTGTCGTTTTCAATCTTGCGGAGGGCATATGCACATCCTCACAAGCGCGGGCCCACTGGTTTCGCTGATCGCTGGCATTCTGATTCTCGTCGTGCCACGGTTGTTGAATTACATCGTTGCGATCTACCTGATCGTCATCGGGTTGCTCGGTTTGTTCGGAGGGCATCTCCACTGAACCGGGCCCCGCTACCCGAAAAGAGCAAGTGACGAACCTCGCAGGCGGTACCCGCGACCGTCGGCTCGTCGGTGTTGACAGGTCGATCGATCGCGCGGTGCCGTGCGTCCGGTACGTTGCCGGACAGACTCCACGCCCGCGTCCGCCTACCTTGATATCGCAAGAGTCGATACACGTTCCGAACCGGCTGCATCGCGCACGAGCCCTGCGTGAAGAAGCAGGACGACTTTCGTCCGGGGAACTCCGGCATTCGAGATGCGGAACCGCGAATTTCGACGCGACCGGCGACGAACGGCGCGTGCACGCGTCGACGTGGAATCGCACGGGAGCGTATCGACGGAAACATCGGTTCGATTGCATTCGGCGAGGCCATCGATGCGGACGCATCGCGGCATGACCGACCGGACTGATTGAGGAGAGACGACATGTCACTGAGACTGCTTCTACTGATCCTTGTCGTGCTGCTGATGGTCAGGGTGATCCCGACCTAGCGCTACGGCAACGGCTGGGGTTATGGTCCAATCGGATTGCTGGGCCTGGTATTGGTCGTGTTACTCATTCTGATGTTGCTGGGCAGGCTGTGACGCTGGACATCATCGGCGCTTCAAATTCATAGTCGGACTGTCGCCCGGCACCTTGAGTGTCGGGTGTGGCATCGCGCCAAACCGTTCGACCCGCCCACGCATCGCGTCACTACGCCCGTCCCGGGTCTCACGCGTATCGACGCATCAGCGGCGCGGCTGAAATGCCGTGCAGCACGATCGACATGGCGATGATGGCCAGTACCCACGGAACCAGCGGCAACAGTTGCGCACGCGGCCCTTGCTCGATGGCCAGCATCAAGTAATACAGGGAACCCACGCCGCGAATGCCGAACCAGCTGATCAGCCGGCGCTGGTGGTGCGACGCCCGGGAGCCGATCAGCGCGAGCTGGATGGCGGCCGGCCGGATGACGAACAGCAGTGTCGCGACAACGGCCGCGACAGTCCAGGTGAGCATGTCGAGCCAATACCGTGAGACGAGCGCGCCGATCAGCAGGATTAGGACGGCTTCGACGATGTGTTCCAGCTCGATCGTGAATCCCATGACCGATTCTGCGACGAAGGCATGAGCTTTGTCGGGATCGGTGGCGGTGGCCTCGACATCCTCGCTGTTCACGACACCGACCGTCTCCTTAGACGTCTTCTGGCCGCTCGTTCGATGTTCGACGCGCCGCATCGCGACGCCCGCCGCGAACACGGCCAGGAACCCGTAGCCATGAATGGCGAGCGCCACACCGTACGACAGCATGATCAGGCCGAGCGCGAAGAACCCTTCGAGTCCGAGCGCCTGGCCGTGACGGCTGCGCAGGAATGCGACGAGCCGGGCCGTGACGAAGCCGAGCAGCCAGCCTGTGCCCGCACCGGACGCGATACCCCATGCAATGCCGCCGACCATGCTCCAGTGAAGCGCCGATGTCGTGCCGAAACCGCACAAAAGCATGCCGAGTACCGCGCACGGGTAGGCCGTGCCGTCGTTGATCCCGCCTTCGGCGGACAACGAAAAACGCACCAGCTCGACGTCACCCGCGTCGCGCACGCCGACGTCATGAGCGAGCACGGGGTCGGTCGGCGCGATCATCGCGCCCAGCAGTACCGCGACGCCGAGACTGAAATTCAGCACCAATACGCCGAGCGCGGCGATCGACGCGACGGTGAAGATCATCGCGACGACGCCGAGCCGCAGCGGCAGCATCCAGCGGGGATCGGCGGGCTGGACACGCAGCCTTAGGCCAATCGCGAACAGCGAGATCAGCAAGCCGATCTCGGCAGTGACGCGCAAGGTCGTGACGTCGTCCGGCAATTTCAGCGACAGGAAGCCGGTGCCGGCCGGTCCGACCAGAAAGCCGATCCCAAGATACACCATGGCCGCACTCAGCGGCAGGCGCTTGAGCGACGATCCGATGAGTCCCATGAAAATCAGCAGGGCTCCGAAGATGAGGCATCCGATCGTTTCGGTCACTTTGCATACCTCGCATGGATCACGTTGCGCTCGCCGCGTGTCGGCCGCAGGTCGCCATGCGGCGTCGTGGAGGTGGTTCGCGGCACGCACGGTATCGGCTCCGGGCGCCCCACGTTCGCAGCGCGCCGCGCCGGCGTCTGTCCGATGGCGGACAAATGGGCGGGCGCCTGCATTGCGGCCGTCGCGCCGGGAAGTTGCCCGATGCATACGCGCATGCGATGTACGGTAGCGGGCAGAGCGGCGCCGTGCTTCGTCATAGACTATTCGCCGTTCCTCACGACAACCGGAGCATTGCCATGGCCCACACAGCAATCGAGGCAGACCTACGTTCACTCGAACGACTCATTGCACGCGTCGCGCCTGGTGAGCCTGCGCCATGGGCACTGTGGCGAATTCGACTGGAATCGATTCTGGAACACGGCAGTCTGACGCCATCTGAACGCATGCATTTCGTCAGCATCATCGCCCTTATTCTCATGCTCGAGCGCCGAGAGGGCAAGCCGGCCACGGCTTGAGCATGGCGGGTGGCGGAATGGGCGGCGCTTCGCGCGTCGCGCGTTCGGTTGGTTGTGGAAGGTCCCGGCGCCCGCCGTCCGCCACGCGCATGCCGGCAGTCACGGCCCGTGCGCTAACGAGAATGCGACAGTGCCCTATACAGGAAGCATGTTGAAACCCACGACATCCGTCCCGTCCACCGCGACACCGGTCAGTCCGCTGGCAGGCCGGCTCGCGCCCTACGCGCTGTGGATCGACGTGCCCCGCCTCGTGACCGCGTACTACACCGATATGCCGGACCCGGCCGTCCCGGCGCAACGCGTGACGTTCGGCACGTCGGGGCATCGGGGTTCCGCGTTGACCCGCAGCTTCAACGAGTGGCACGTCCTCGCGATCACGCAGGCGATCGTCCGGTATCGACGTTCGCACGGCACCCACGGTCCGGTGTTCGTCGGCATCGATACACATGCGCTTTCCGAGCCGGCGCGGGCGAGCGTGCTCGAAGTGCTGGCGGCCAATGGCGTCGAGGTCATGCTGGCGCCGCCAGGCGAATACACGCCTACGCCAGCCGTTTCGCACGCGATCCTGAAGTACAACCGCGGACGCCATGCCGGATTCGCCGACGGCATCGTGGTGACGCCGTCGCACAATCCGCCGGACAACGGCGGCATCAAGTACAACCAGGTGACCGGCGGCCCGGCCGGGGAGGCCGTCACCCGATGGATCGAAACGGCGGCGAACGATCTGCTCGAAGCGCGGCTTGCGGGGGTGAGCCGCGTGTCGTTGTCGACAGCATCGCATGCCGCCACGACGCACCGGTACGACTTTCTCGCGACGTATGTCGACGACCTGGCCAGCGTCATCGAAATGGACATCCTGCGCGGCGCGCCAATCCGGCTCGGCGTCGATCCGCTCGGCGGCGCCGGCGTACATTACTGGCGTGCGATTGCCGAGCGTTACCGCCTGAATCTCGCGATCGTCAGCGAGCAAGTCGATCCGACTTTTCGCTTCATGAGCGTCGACTGGGATGGTCGGATCCGTATGGATCCGTCGTCGCCGTACGCGATGCAGAGCCTGATCGCGCGGAAAGACCAATTCGACGTCGCGTTCGCGTGCGATACCGACCACGACCGGCACGGGATCGTCACGCGCAGCGACGGCCTGCTGCCGCCCAATCACTATCTCGCGGTGCTCGTCGACTACCTGTATGCGCATCGGCCGAAGTGGCCTGGGCGCGCGGCGGTCGGCAAGTCGATCGTCTGCAGCGGGATGATCGATCGTGTCGCCCGCGCACACGATCGCGCAATCTACGAAGTGCCCGTCGGCTTCAAGTGGTTCGTTGGCGGATTGCTCGACGGCACGCTGGGGTTCGCCGGCGAGGAGAGTGCGGGGGCCACGTGCCTGCAGCTCGACGGGCAACCCTGGACGACCGACAAGGACGGCATCGTTCCCGCGTTGCTGTCAGCCGAAATCACGATCCGAACCGGCCGCGATCCGGCGGAGCTTTACCGCGACCTGGCGCACCGCTTCGGCGCGCCCGCCGAACGGAGGGTACAGGCCGCAGCGACACCTGAGCAGCGCGCGCTGCTGGCGCGGCTAACGCCGCGTCAGTTCACGCACACCGAGCTGGCGGGAGAAGCGATCGCCCGGATACTCGATCGGGCGCCGGGCAATCGGGCCGCGATCGACGGCATCAAGGTAATGACGGAACACGGTTGGTTCGTTGCGCGGCCATCGGGTACCGAGAATCTCTACCGAATTTATGCGGAAAGCTTCAACGGGGAGGATCACGTGGCGCGCATCGTGTCCGATGCGCAGTCGATGATCGACGCGGTGCTCCAAGCCGGTACGCCCCATGACGGCGGCGGCCCGGGCGCCTGATACGCGCACTGGGCCGCCCATGGATCACGCGAGCAGCTTCAGCGCGCGGTCGCAGACGTTCTCGACCGTGAAACCGAAATCTCGCATCAGCTCGGCGCCCGGCGCCGACGCGCCGAAGCCCGCGATGCCGAGTACGTCGCCACGATCGCCGACATAGCGGTGCCAGCCTTGCGATACACCCGCTTCGATCGCCAGCCGCGCGCCGACCGATTTCGGCAGCACGGCGTCCTGATACGACTGGGGCTGCGCGTCGAACAATCTCCAGCAGGGCAGCGACACCACCCGAACCGCCACGCCGCGCGCGAGCAACCCGGCGTGCGCTGCCAGCGCGAGCCCGACTTCCGAGCCTGTCGCGATCAGGATCAGCGCGGGGCGGCCGTCGGGGGCATCGGCCAGCACGTAGCCGCCGCGTCGCAAGCCCTCTGCCGGCGCGAACCGGAGACGATCGATGGTGGGCACGTCCTGGCGGGTCAGGATCAGCGCGGTCGGCCGTTCTCGCGCTTCGAGCGCCACGCGCCACGCGACGGCCGTTTCGTTGGCATCGGCCGGTCGAATCACCAGCAGGCCAGGGACCGCGCGCAGGCCGGCAAGCTGTTCCATCGGCTGATGCGTCGCACCGTCCTCGCCGACGGCCAGGCTGTCGTGCGTGAACACGTAGATCACCTGCAGACGCATCAAAGCGGCGAGCCGAATCGGCGGACGCATGTAATCGGAAAAGATCAGGAAGGTCGCGCCGAACGGCAGGATGCCGCCGTGGGCCGCCAGGCCGTTCAGGATCGCGCCCATTGCATGCTCGCGCACGCCGAAATGCAGATTGCGGCCGCTGCGGCTCCAGCCGCCGCCGTCGGAACCTTGCCGGTCGAGCGCGTTCATGCCGGCGGCCTCGAAATCGCCGTGCCCGGTCAGCGCGGTGAAGGTGGAGGGATTCAGATCGGCGGAGCCGCCGATGAGCGACGGGACGCGGGGGGCGAGGGCGTTCAGCACCTTGCCGGAAGCGACCCGCGTCGCCATGCCTTTCGGATCGGCCGGAAAGACCGGGATATCGCGGTCCCAACTGTCGGGCAGCGCGCCGCGCACCGAGCTCAGCAGCATCTCCGCCAGCTCGGGAAACGCGCGCGCATAGGCTGCGAACAAGGTGTTCCAGTGCGCTTCCCGTATTTGCCCCTCCGCCAGCGCCCGGCGAAAATGCGCGAGCGCCGGTGCGGGGATATGAAACGCGGGATCGGGCGGCCAGCCGAGGTTGTGCTTGGTCAGGCGCACCTCGGCATTGCCGAGCGGCGATCCGTGAGCCTGGTAGGTGTCTTGCCGGTTGGGCGAGCCGTAGCCGAGATGTGTGCGCACGAGGATCAACGACGGACGCCGCTGCTCGGCACGTGCGGCGAGCAGCGCCGCGTCGATGGCGGCCAGGTCGTTGCCGTCGTCGACCGTTTCCGTATGCCAGCCGTAGGCGTCGAACCGTTGCGCGCGATCTTCGGTGAAGGTGATCGCGGTGCCGGCGGATAGCGTGACGCGATTGTCGTCGTACAGGCAGATCAGCTTGCCGAGCCGGAGATGGCCGGCAAGCGATGCGGCTTCCGCCGCGACGCCTTCCATCAGGTCGCCGTCGCTGACGAGTGCATAGGTGTGGTGATCCACGATCTCGAAGCCGGGACGGTTGTAGCACGCGGCGAGCCGCGTTTCCGCCATCGCCATGCCGACGGCGTTGGCGAGGCCCTGGCCGAGCGGGCCGGTGGTCGTCTCGACGCCCGGCGTGAGGCCACGCTCCGGATGGCCGGGCGTGAGGCTGCCCGATTGCCGGAAGCGGACGATCTGATCGAGCGGCAGGTCGTAACCGGTGAGGTGAAGCAGGCTGTACAGCAGCATCGAACCATGTCCGGCCGACAGGATGAAGCGATCGCGATCGAGCCACGCCGGATTGGCGGGGTGATGCTTGAGATGGCGCATCCATAGCGCATAGGCCATCGGTGCGGCGCCGAGCGGCAAGCCCGGATGTCCGCTCGCTGCTTTCTGCACGGCATCGATCGACAGGAAGCGCAGCGTATTGATGCAGAGCGCATCGAGTGCCGAACCTTCGGTTGGCGGGAAATCGGTTGAGGTCATGCAGCTGCTCCCTGGTGTCCTGTCACGCGATATCCCGCATGGAAGGGTGGTTGCGTTGGCTACCCGTTGCGCGGGTCAGCGTTATCGGTCTCCGTGCCAATAGCCGTGCTTGCCGTAGAACTCGTGCAGCTCGATCTCGTAGCTGCGATGAACGAGCTGCGAGTCGTCGTATGGCGGGCTCTGTCGGATCGCGTCGCGCGTGAGCGTGGTCGATACCGTTTCCGTGGGCCAGTCCACCTGGTCGAGCCAGTGAGTCGCGATCAGCACTTCCTTGCCGGTCGACCACCAGCTCGACGTGTCGATTGCCAGATAGCGGATCACCCAGGCTTCATCGTCGTAAATGAAGTCAGACACGTGACCGATATGTCCGTCCTTGGCTTCGAGCCGATATCCGTCGACCTCGCCGGTGCTGCGCAGATGCGTATCCGCCGCTGTGCCGGCCGGCGCGGTGTGCGGGAGAAGCGGATCGCCCGCGTCGGCGTCCTGCGACGGCCCGGCGGGATCGAAAGCAGGGTATGCGCCCATCCCCCAAAGGTTCGGGCCGCCCCAGTAAGTCGGGTAGTTGTAGTAACGCAGGTACTCGATCTCGTGCTGGCGCGATACCGGCTTGTGCGTGTCCAGATTCGGGCTGTCTCTCACCTGCTGTTGCGACAGACTGACATATAGCGTGCGGAATTCGGGATGTGTTACGGAATATGGCGAGATTAGAACCTGCCTGTCGTGCAGCCAGTCGCCCGTCTCGACGACGAGGTAGCGAATACACCAGTTGTCATCGTCGAAGTAGGCCTGGTGGATGTGCCCGATATCGCCGTCCTTCGCTCGAACCGTATCTCCGTGCAACCTTCGAATGCTTCGCAACATGATGTCCTCGTCAGAGCGATGCCTGCCGAGCGCGTCCCCTCGGGTGGCCGGCATGATTGAAACGCTACACGCGACGAATGCCCGATGCGGTACGAAACTGTACAAAGCATGCACGGCCGCGAACCGCCCCTCCCGGCACATCGCAACACATCCTCTCGATCATCATCAGGACCACCAATCAGTGAAAATCGCCACGCCCACGTGCCGCCGGGCGTACCCGTCCGCCGGACTGGATTCGTGCGTCAACGCAGCCGCAGGGGGATGAACAGCGAGACGCCGGGCGCCGGTGCCGGCGCGTAAACCATAGGAGGCGCGGCATAAACGTCATCCTCGGCATCGTAATAGTCGTCGACTCCATGCCGGTGATGGTCGTAGTGGCGAGCGCCGTGATGCGTCACGCGCGCGTGATTACCCTGGTCCCAGCCGCGATTCATTCTCTCCGCATGCAACTGCGGTGCAATGACAAGGCAGCCGAACGCAACGATCAGGCCGACGAGTCGCATGCCCGATCTCGACGCCCTCGTGTTTCGATGTGCGTGTCCGATAGAAACGTCCATCATGTTCTCCTGGGTACGATCCGGAACTATTGTTTCTTGATCAGGTGGTGACCGTTGCCACGGAAAATCGCGTCCGCGTTCTGCTTTTGCGTATCGGGCATGCTGTCGTACAGCGGCTGAAATGCCGTGGTCAGCTTTTTGACGCCGTCGGCATGCACGTCGGCGACTTCGCCGTAGGAATGAAGATCGTCCATCGCACTCATGTCGTTCGCGTGATCGCTACGGATCTTCCTGAGCGATTCCATCGCGTTCGCGTTATCGCGCATGACCTGCGAGACCGGCTGCCACCGGGATTCCTGGGCAGGCGTGATGCCAAGACGCTGGTGCAGGCTGTTGATGCGCCCGTCGACCGACTTTTGAGCCGCCACGGTCATGACGTGGGGTTCCGGTGCAGAGCCGGCGGCATTCGAGAGTGGGGCGAATACGGCTGAGCCGAGGGCGACCGTCGCCGCCACAGCGAACGCGCCGGCAATCTGTCGGGGGAGGGCGAGAAGAGCGAGTTTCATGGCGGATCCTGATGAAAAATTGGGAAGGAGTCGACGTCTCGCGACTCATCCGGTCGGCGGCGAACTCGGCCCGGTAGCCCAGCTATACGCGGGGGTGCGGGCTCAGTCTGTCCGATGCCGAACGGTTTGCCGGTGTGCATGGCCGTTTCGCGATGCCTTGCGCTGTGTGGCAGATCGCGCTCGCACCGGGCGGAATATTCCGATCGGGCCTATGCTGCCACGTGGCCGGAGGCGTTTCACGCTGGTGGGCCAGCTGAATCCGGCGCGGCCCGATCCGACCATCAGCTTCATGGAGGCGGTTATGCGCAGCAGATATCGAGAGCAACATACCAACGGCGGTAAGAGCGAACGCAATGTCGACGAGGCGGTGGAGGGGACATTCCCCGCCAGCGATCCGCCGTCGATCGGCGGTGTCACAAGGATGATCTTCCGCCCGGCCCATCGAAAGCATCGGAAGTCGTCGCACATCAAGCACCGCTAGCGCAGGCTCAGCCACTGCAATGCTTTCATAAGTCGACGACTGAAGCTCCGCTCACTTTCCCGTCGACGATGTCCTTACCTTGTTGCCGTGCTGCGCGCCTCGCTACTCCAAAGTCGGAGAATGTGTGGGGCTGGTTCAGCCGGAAAACACGACTTCCGGGGGAGCTTGCCATAGAGGCCGGACGACATATGCGCACCGCAATGTCATACCCTTCGGCGTAACGGGAATGCCTGTCAAAGCGAATGAACGTACGGGAGAAGACAAGGGGATGAAGTTCGTACCCCTTGTAGAGAAGAATCGGATATGTCTGCATGTTGAGTACTCCACAAGGGGAGGCCCACTATACACGGAACCGGTAGCACCGGGTGACGCAGATTTTTCGAATTGTTTCGTCCGAAGCTGTCTGCATGCGCATCTCGATTCTGGGTCTACAAGCAGATTGCGGCCCACACATTACAACGGCTATCAGCCAGCGAATCCGGCACACGTATGGTTCAGACAGGTGACAGCTTTTCCCTCCGCGTTCATCGCCTCGACCATAATCACGCAAGATGCGTCGGAGTCCACTCCTTTGAGCAGAAGGATTGGCAGCGTTCACCCCTCTCGCGGCGCGCAACGCTCGACATCTGGAGCGCTCATGACCGTAAGCCGAAGCTACGCAACAACATCTCGACGTCATGCGGCGCCATCGCACTTGCCCCTCGCTGCAGCTGAAATAAAACGGTTATCTGTCCGACGATGCGCGTATGATGGTTTCATCTGAGCCGCATGTGCAGTTCGATGGCTCCTCCGTCCAGCTTGGACCGCGCCCCCCGGCTTGCGCCCGGTATTTTCCATCTCTTCAACCTGCGGCACCGTACGGCATACATCTGTCGGAATCAGCTCCTGCACTGCCGGTTCAAGCGAACCATAGTGTTCTCGGTAGGCATCAATTCAAGTTGCAAATCTCGATCAAAAGGGAGCGAACATGAGCTGGTACTGCGATGTGGAACGCGAGTTGGTACATATAAGGCGAGCGATCGGACTCCTTGAACAAGCGCAGCACGCCTTCATCAACAAATCTTCTGTTAGCGATCCTTTGTATTGGAGAGTCAAGCTCAACAAACTCAGGAAGCAATGCAATCGAAACAAGGTCCTCGAGTTCCAAGTGGACGAGCTCTTAGCAGGCTGTTGAAAAGCGCCTCGTTCCGACGATCGGGGCACTGTTTAAAAGGGTTTCGTATGCGATTGGCCGCTGAGTTGCTGACGAATCGTGCCGGATGCCCCGCTTGCGAG
>NZ_CADFEH010000049.1:0-47305 GCF_902833155.1 Burkholderia sp. BCC1047
CCACCCGCCGACGAATTCGAACCGCTCGCCCCCGGCGGCACGTTGCCGCCGGGCGGGTTCGTCGTGTACTGCCCGCCGAGGTTGGTCGTGCGCTGGTCGATCAGCGTCGTCAGCTGGTTCGCGACCGAATCGAGTTGCGACACGTTCACCGCGTCCGTGCCGTTCTTGCCGGCGGCCAGCCCGGTGATCTGGCGATTGCCGACGTTGATTTCGCCGGCCGACGACTGCGGGCTGCTCAGCCCGTACGCGACGTAGTTCGTCAGCGCGCCGACCGTCGTCAGCGAACCGGCGCCGAGCGCGACGCTGTTCGCGAACGTCGCCGAGGCCCCTGCGCCGAGCGCGAGCGCATCGGTCGCGCTGCTGCGCGCCCCCGAGCCGAGCGCGACGCTGCCCACGCTGACCGCCACCGCATTCGCCCCCTGCGCGACCGATTGCGCGCCGGTTGCCGTCGCGCCGCTGCCCAGCGCGATCGCATCGGCCTGCGCGGAACTCGCCGCCTGGCCGATCGCGATGCCGCCCGGCGCGGTCTGGTCGACGATCGCACCGTTGCCGATGCCCACGCCGTTGTCGCCGTTGACGACCGTCGTCGGCCCGACCGCGACCGATTCCGCGCCGACCGCGAGCGAATCGCCGGCCGTCGAATTCGCGTGGAAATACTTCTGGCCCGTGACCGCGAACGACTGCAGCGCGCCGGTCAGCTGGCGCACCGTCACCGCGTCCTGCTGGCCGGTGCCGTCGGCGACGTTGGTGATCTGGCGGTACGTCCGGTTCGTCGCATCGCCGACCGATACCGCGCCGAGCAGCGTCTGGTCGGTCGTGTCGAACGGGATCGACGCGCTGCCGTTGCGGATGATGCCGGACGACGGCACGGTCGCGCGGTCGGCCACCGAGCCCGAGCCGAGCGCGATGCTGCCGTCCACGCGAGAAATCGCGTTCGGGCCGATCGCGACGCTGTCCAGACCGCGCGCCTGGCTGTCCGGCGCGGTCGAGTTCGCGTGGAAGTACTTGATGCCGTTCGCGTTGATGTTGTCGATCGCGGAGCCGACGTTGTTGTTGATGGTGGTCGAGCCGTCGCTGTTGTACGTGACGTAGGACGGTGACGAGATCGTGCCGGTGGTCGGATCGTAGGTGGCGCCGCCGCCGATCGCGCCGGCCGTGCTGTTGCCGAGGTTCGTGTTGTTGTTCGTGATCGAGCTCAGGCTGGTCGACAGCGAACCGATACCGGTCGACGTGGCGGTGGACAGCGAGGTCAGGGTGCTGTCGGTGCTCGACAGTCCGGTCGACAGTGACGTGATCGTGCTGTTCGTCGAGCTCAGGCTCGTGGACAGCGAACCGATGCCCGTGGACAGCGAGCCGATGCCGGTCGAAGTCGACGTGGACAGCGACGTGATGCTCGACGCCGTCGACGTCGACAACGCGTCGATCGCCAGATTCGACGCATAAAGCTGGCTACCGTTGATCGCGTCGGTCGAGCTCGCGCTGATCCGGCCGGCCGCGACGTTCTGGATCTGCCGCGGCGCGGCGGCCGAGCCGACGCTCACCACGTCGCCCGCCGCGGGCGTGCCGCCGGCGAAGTTGTACGTGGCGCCGCCGATGACGGCGCTTGGCGTCTGCACGGCGGCCGACACCGTCGACGCGTTGCCGAGCACGACCGTGCCGTCGAGGCCGGTGGGCACCGTCACGCCACTGCCGACGACGAACGCGTTGTTCGAATTGATCGTGTTGTTGTTGCCGAGCGAATACGAGCCCGAGCCCGTGACGGTGCTCGGATCGCCGATCGCGGCGGAATTCGCGCCGCTGACGACGTTGCCCGTGCCGATGCTCAGGCTGTTCGCGCCGCTCGCCTGAGCGCCGACGCCCATCGCGATCGCATTCGTACCCGATGCGTTCGCGTTCAGGCCGACCGACGTGGTCCCGCTTGCCGTGACGCCGATGCCCGCGTTGGTGCCGATCGCGACGTTGTCGTTGCCCGATACGAGGCTGCCCGCGGCAGCGGCCAGCGTGCCGTCGTACGTGACGGCACCATTGCCGCTACCTAGGGCGACGTTGCGCGTGCCGGTGACGCCCGAGCCCGCGCCGCGCATCGCGCTCGCGATGCCGCCGCCGATCGCGGTGTTCTGCGCACCGCTCACGAGCGTGCCGGTCGCGACACCGACCGCGATCGAGCCGGTGTTGGCGTTCGTCGAGCCTGCGCCGGCGCCCTGGCCCGCCGCCACTGTGCCGTCGCCGATTGCGAGTGCCTGGCCGCCGATCGCGAGCGCCGTGTTGCCGCTCGCCTTCGCGCCGTTGCCGAGCGCGGTGGCGGCTGCATTCGTGGCCTGCGCGGTGGGCCCGAGCGCAACGGAGGACGTGGCCGACGAAGTGCTGTTGGTGCCGATCGCAATCGATTGCGTGCCGCTCGCGATGGCGTTTGTCATCAACGCCATCGAATTCGTGCCGGCGGCAGTCGACTGATAGCCGAGCGCAACCGCGTTGGCGCTCGACGCCGTCGAGTTGCTGCCGAACGCGACGGCACCCGAAGCGGTCGCCTGCGCGGCGCTGCCGACGGCGGTCCCGCCCAGGCTGTCCGCCACTGCGCTCTGGCCGACCGAGACCGAATTGTCACCCGATGCGGCGGACCCGGACCCGACCGCAACCGCCGACGAGCCGGACGCGGCCGCGCCGTTGCCGCCGGCGAATGCGGCTGTATTCGACGCGTTCGCGAAAGGGCCGACCGCAGTGCTGGCGGCGCCCGATGTCTTCGCGGCCGGTCCAAGCGCGGCGGAATTGGTACCACCTGCGGACGCCGACGTACCGAAGGCCGATGCGGCTTGAGCCGTCGCCTGCGAAAAGATGCCGACGGCCGTGCCGTTGACGCCGTTCGCCGTGACGTTCGCGCCGATCGCGATCGCCCCGCTCGTCGTCGCAGCGTTCGCCGTACAACCGATCGCAATGCCGTTGTTCGTGTTCGCGGTCGCCGTCCCCGGGCAATTCGTGCCGGAAACCGCCACCTGCGCCGCCGCGCCGCCGGACCACATCGCGATGCTGCCGAGCACGGCAACGGTCAGCGACTTCAGCGCGACTGACGTGCCGGTGCCGCGCGCGTCGGCTCCGGTTCCGGCTTTCCCGTTGCCGTTCGCCCGATCGAGTTCGGACACCGCGACGATTGCGCCGCGTGCCGCGTTCCACACAGTGCGGTAAGTTTTATTCATGGATTTCTGCCGGTAAGCGGCGCGCGCCATTCACGCACTGGCCAACCCGGAATACCCGGGTGCGCGGAATGTCGGTCGAGCCGTATGAAAACTGTATTTATCGGGAAACGAGTCTTGCAATAAAACGATTTCGATCGATCGATTTCGCTTGGCAGGAAAAAATATTGAATTAAACCAATCGAATTTTTATGCCGTTTTCAACGACATATTTGATTAATCGAAACGGGCAAGAACCCGCTGATCCGTAGAATAAGGGAAAGGTATTCGGAGGCGAGAGGGAGCAAATCTGAATAATTGTGAGCGAAATGTGAACAAAGAAAACGGGCGTGCTCGCGAGGCCGAGCGGCGCGGCTTTGTGGCATGTCCGAGCATGATCGAGTCTTGGTTTTAGGCCGCTCGCGATGGTTTTTCGCAACAAAATTAATGCGTTTTGTCGCGATTTTTGATAACCGCAGACATGAGCAAAAAACCGTAAATTTGTTAAATCGATGAAATGGAATTCGGAGCGTGGCGCGGCGACCTCGTGGGGACGCTTTCGAGCCGAGGAGGGAATCGGGAAAAATTGCGGCACGCCTGGGGCGCGGCGCCACGCGCCGGATTTCAACGATCGCGCGGCGCGGTGTTTCGAGGCAGCAGCAACGTGAAGGCCGACCCGTGGCCGACCGCGCTTTCGACGCGAATGTCTCCGCCCAGCGCGTCGACCACCTGCTTGACGAACGCGAGCCCGAGGCCATGCCCGGCGGTCGCGCCGCCCGCGTCGACGCGGAAAAATTCGGTGAACAGGTTCGGCAATTGATGTTCCGGTATGCCGACACCCGTATCGGCGACCGTCACGCGCCAGTGTTCTCCGCCTTCGCGAGCGGCGACGGTCACGGTTGCGCCCTCCGGGCTGAACCGGATCGCATTGTCGATCAGATTCGCGAAGGCGCGACGCAGCAGCAGCGCATCGGCGACGACGAGCATCCCCGGTTCCGCGATCAACCGGATCCTGATCCGCTTCGCGCTCGCATGCGCCCACAGGTCGTCGGCCGCGTCGCCGAGCAGCGGCGCGAGATCGACCTCCGTCGCTTTCGGCGAGCGAGCCTGCGCGCGGGCGAGCAGCAGGAACTGGTCGGCGAGCGTGAGCGTCTTGCGCGCGTAATGACCGACGAGACCGGTGAACTGCGCTTCGGGCAACTCGGCCGGCGTATCCCGGCGCTGCTCGATCAGCGCGAGTATCGCGGCTTGCGGCGAACGCATGTCATGCGACAGGAAGCGCAGCGCGGTATCGCGCTGGCGTTCGGCGGCCCGCATCGGCGTGACGTCGGCCACGTGAAAGATCAGCATCGCGTCGCTCGCTTCGTGCGCGGGGACGATCGCGCATTTCACGAGCAGCGAGCGCTGCTTCGCATCGACGATCTCGAGGCCGTCCATCGGCACCGACGGTTCGCATGCGTTCGCGACGCCGTTGCGCTCGGCCAGCGTTCGCAGCGCGCGTTGCACGTAGCGGGCCACGTCGTTCGATGCGGTCATGTCGCGCAGCACGTGTGCCGCATGGCGGCCGGCGACCGGCGGTCGCGCACCGCGTGGCGCGGCGTCCGTCCCGTACAGGTCGAGCGCCAGGCGGTTCGCGAGCATCACGGCACCCGAAGCGGAAGCGAGGAGCGTGGCTTCCGGCAGGCTGTTCATCCATTCGGAAATCAGGTGCGCGGAGCGCCGCAGTCGCGCGATCATCGCGGTCATCACGATGACCCGCCGGCGGAACGGATCGATCGCATTCATGCGAACGGGGGCGTCGCCCGGCAGGCCCGGGTCCGCGATCGCGCGTTCGGCTTCGCGGGTCAGATAGCGCAGCAACGTTTCCTGCCGCCGCCACGCGCTGAGCGCGTAGGCCAGCAAGCACGCGGTGACCGTGGTGGCCGGAAAGCAGAACAGATGCGCGGTCTTCAGCAACAGCAGCGACGCGGCGCATGCGGCGAGCGCGATCGCCGTGGACGCGAGCAGCGCGGCGCGCGGCCCGAGCGCGTACAGGGCCGCACAAAGCCACGGCAGCACGGACAGGCTGAACAGCAACTGTGCGGCCCACGATCCGCTGCGCACGAGTGCGCTGCTTGCGAGCGCATACGTGGCTTGCGCGACGAACTCGACGCCGGCGCGCGGCGGCGGCGCCTGGCCCGGCGTGACGAACTGCGTGTCCGCGGTGCTCGCGGTCGGGCCGACCAGTACGATCGCGTGCTCGAACAAGCGGGGATCGACGCGGCCTTCGAGCGCATCGAGGAAAGAGATCGTGCGATACGAGGGGCCGGCACCGAGGGGCACGTAGCGGCGGCATGCGCTGGTCCAGCGAATTGCGTGACGCGCCGGCCGCTCGTCGCATTCCGCGAACGGCACGCCGCTCGCACGCAGCAGCGATGCGCTCATGTGCTCGTAGTCGATGGTCGGGGGACCTTCGCGCAGATAGAAGCTGCGCGACACGCCGTCCGCGTCCGGTGAGGCGTTGACCTGCGCGATCGCGAATGCGCCGCGCGCGATCGGCTCGAGCGGCGGCGCCACGTTCGGCAACCCGTCCCCGTCGTCGTCGGCGACCACGACCGGCAGCACCACGCGGCCATTGCGCGCGATCGCGCTCGCCAGCCACGCGTCGCCGGCAGGCAGGATTCTGCCCGGATGCGTCATCGCGACGTCGAGCCCGATGGCGGCCGCGCCCGCCGCGGTCAGCCGGTCGACCAGCGTCGCGTAATCGGCGCGTTTGACCGGCCATCCGCCGAGCGCCTTCGCGCTCGCGCCGTCGATGGCGATCAGCACGATCTTCTGCGGGGACGGCCGCTGCAGCAGCGGCTGCACGACGTCGAAGAAGAACAGGTCGGCGCGACGCAGCACGCCGGATGTCGTCAGCGCCACGCACAGCAGCAGCACGCACGCACCCATCACGATGCATTCGCGGATGAAACCGTCGGGAATGCGCGCATCGTCGGTCAGCATCGGATGTGGCTCATCGCGCGAACGCGGGCGTCGACGGCGGCTTCATTCGCACTCGAGCCCTGCGGGCGCGAGCGGAGGCGGCGACGCAGGCTGCACGAGCGCGTGGTGGTGCACTGACGCACCGGCGTGATCGCGGCTCGACGGCACGGCTTCGAGGCGATAGCCGTGCGTGTAGACCGCGCTCAGGCGCAATCCGTTCTCGGGCCCGAGCGCCAGCTTTTGCCGGATCCGGTAGATGTGGGTATCGAGCGTGCGGGACTCCGGATCGAGCTCGCGCCCCCACGTGCTCATGCAGACCAGCTTGCGTGACAGCAGCTTGCCGAGGTTGCCGAAGAACAGTTCCGCGAGGTCGAATTCCTTCGGGGTGAGCTTGAGCGGCGCGCCGCGCAACAGGATCGTGCGCTCGCGCGGATTCAGCACGTAGTCGCCCGCGCGGATCAGGCCGAGGCGATCGGCATCGCGCGCGGAGCGCTTCAGCAGCGCGTTCACCCGGCTCGCGAGTTCGGCGACGCGGAACGGTTTCGCGATGTAGTCGTCGGCGCCGGCGTCCATCGCCAGCACGATGTCGCCCTCGAGCGTCTTGCTTGTCACGAACAGGATGGCCGGCGACGTGCCGAGCGTGCGGCGAATCCAGTACAGCACTTCGAAGCCGCTCATCGCGGGCAGCAGCCAGTCCAGGATCACGAGGTCGAACGGCTCCGCGCGCAACAGTCGCTGCGCCGACTCGCCGTCGCGCACTTCAACCACCTCGTGTCCGAGCGGCGCCACGACGCGCGCGGCGGCTTTCGCATGAACGGGATCATCTTCGACTATCAGCACACGCATCGGGGCGTCGTCCTTGTCATCAGCAGGTGGGCGACACCGCCCACGTCGTCATTTCGTCGTCGGACGCGGCCGCGCGCGGCCCACGGGCGAGGCGCGAACGGATCGTCGCGGGGCGCGCGGACGGCGCACGCGCCGCCGACAGACCGACGGGCACGACGACGGCGTGGGCCGGGCACGGCAAAGGAACGGGTGCGTCAGGCGCGCTGCGCACCCTCGGAGGAAACATCGAACCGCGGGACGCAACGCGCGCACGGCTGTGGCAAGTGCGTGCGGCGACCGCGTGACGCAATCAGGGCCATCTGCGGTGAGCCTTCGCGTTCGGCACCCGATGTCGAACGATGTCGGAGCAGGGCGCGCGTGGACGTGCTAATTGAGGTAAGCACTGAGCATGTTTAAGGGCGTTCCGCCGGGCTCTCAGCATCTGGATGCTCATGGTTGCCATGCTCTCGTCAGGCTGCAGGTGTTTCGTTTGTGCTTGGGTCGGCTGCGGGGCGCGGCCGTTTCACGCAGCGGACAGCGGTGCGCGCTTCGGCAATTCGGCGAGCAAATTTTTCCGATTCGACGATACGTCCGCTGCTGCAGTGACATTGGGTAGACCAATTGTCGGCGGATTCTCGCACAAGGGTAACGGTTTGTCATGCGACGACAGACGTTTGGTCATCGCTGCGGCCCGGCGCTCGACGATCACAGGCTCGCGGTCGATGACAACGGGCCGATCCGTGCGTTCGGGCCGATCGACGACGCGCCGCCGCGCGCAGCGTCGTTCAATTCGTCAGTACGACGACCGGTCGACGACCGGTGCCGGCAAACCCGCGAGCACCGGTTCGCCGGATGCGTGACTTGCCGGTGTTCGGGTACCGAGCGGGTAGTGCACGTCTTGCGTCGTCGCGCGTGCGCATGCCGCGACGGCACCCGGTTTTCGATCAGGCCGCCGGCGCGACCGAGGCGCCCGTGATGCCGTGCCGGCGCAGCGAATCGGCGACGAAGCCCGACGCCTTCATCTCCTCGACGAAGGCGCTCAGGGCCGCGGCGGCCGCGTCGCCACGGCTCTTCGGCACGCCCATCGCCTGCCGGATCACCATGAAGCGCTCGTCGAGCAGGCGCAGGCCGGGCGTTTTCGCGGCATCGGTTTCGAGCTGCTGCTTCACGCCGGCCGCCACTTCCAGTTGCTGCTCGACGAACGTCGCCACGACGGCCTGCGACGTCGACGCGCGCACGATCGTCGCGGCCTTCAGTTCGCGGGTGAGGAACAGGTCGTACGCGCTGCCCTTGCCGACGGCCACGCGGTTGTGCGGCTGGTCGACGTCCGCGTTGGTGCGGATCGGCGATGCGTCCGGCACGAGATAGAAGCCTTCGATCAGCACGTACGGCGCGGTGAACGCGACTGTTTCGCCGCGCAGCGGATCGACCGCGAAGAAGCCGAAATCGGCGCGCTCGTCGGTCAGCGCCTGCACGGATTTGCCGGCGGCATCGAACACCACGAGTTCGAGGTCGACCGACAGGCGCTCGGCGAATGCACGGGCGAGGTCGATCGATACGCCGAACGGTTCGCCCGTTGCCGGGGCGCGGTTCGCGAGGATCGGATTGCCGAGGTTGATCGATGCGCGGAGCTTGCCGGTGGGGGTGAAGGCGGAGACGACAGCAGGAGCGATGGACATGGGCGGACTCGCGGGAGGCGTAGAGTCGGTCGGGTGACGGGATGCGCGACGGCGCGTCGACGTCGAGCTTATCACCGGACGTCGTGCATCGCGTGTTGCGGGCGTGCTTGCGTGGAGATGTCGAGGCGCCCGCGGCTACCCGGAGCGGAAGCCGACGCCGGACGACGAGCCACACGCGATCGAGGCGCGCTGCAGCATGATCGGCAACGACAACGAGGCGCTGCTGTCGGCGGCGCGTGTCGGGCTGGAGAATCGCGCGCGCGGCGACTCGCTGATGATGAAGGACATCGACGCCGGCAATCCGACGAGCGCGCTGCCGCGCCGGTGTCGGCTCACCCCTGCACGCTGAGCGCCTTCTCGAGCGCGGCAATCAGCTTGAACGCATCGCTGCGCGCGATCAGAAACCCGCGGCTGGTGTACTCGCACCCGAACGCATAGAAGCTCGGCAGCAGTGTCACGCTGTCGTTCTGCGGATCGAAATCGACTTCGCATCTCGTCAGCGGGAAGAACGGAGGCGCCTCGGCCGGCATGTTGTACACGATGCGCGCCTAGTACATTTTTCGGGGCGGCAACAGGCGCTTCGCCTGCAAGCGCTGTCGGGCCACGGCGCTGGCTTTTTTCCGCTTGCGCTCCGTCGTCGGCTTCTCGTAGCTCGTGCGACTGCGCAGCTCGCGAATCAGCCCGGTTTTCTCGATGTCGCGCCGGAATCGCCGCAGCGTGACATCGATCGGTTCGTTCAGCTTCGGCGTGATTGTCGTCATGTAGATCCTGTGTGGAAAGAGGGGGAACGGAAAGTTAGCCGAGCCGCGTCATGACGGCGCTGGCTATCTCGTCGGATTCGAATTCCGAATAGCCTGCGCCGATCGATAGCGCACGTACCGCCATGAACATGTGCAGCTCGGGTTGATGGCACATCGCCGAGTCGGCGAGGCCGGCAGGCACGGCGGTGTCGATCCGGGTGACTTCACGCCGGCTGATCAAGCCGAGCAGTTCGTCGATGATCATTTCGACCTCCAAAATACCAACACACTATGTGGCGTTGACGAGCCGCGTCAGCACGCGCTGGCGAAGAATCCCTGTTTGCCGCGATTGTCGTCGATGATGTTCTCGGCATAGCGCACCGACGCGCGACGCGCGTCACCGGCGTTGTCGAACGGGGACGTGTCGCGCAATCTGAAGGTCTGGCTCTGCGTCAGCGTATCGGTGGTGCCGCGCAGGCAAATCTTGACGGCCGCGTCGAACCCGGCGTCGTAGTTATGCGGGCTGCCGTTCAGCGCGGCAACGTGAGGATAAATGAGTGGATAAATCTCGAATCCACGATAGACGTGCATGCTCATGACGAACTCCTGGCGTTCGGCCACGACGAGTCGCATGGGCGAACACATCCGGCCGGTATTCCCGTTATGGGGCGGGCCGATGGGTGAAGGGGACAACGTTGCAGCGCGAAGGAGGGGCGATGCAGCAAGCGGGCGGGTGGAGGGGCGAACGGTCAAAGGACGGCTGATCGCGCGGATGAACTCATCATACGCGCATCGTTTGCCGAGCGGTCGATTTATTCCGGGGTTGGTGCACGCACGGGCACGCGCGGCGGCGATGTCAGAGCGTCGTCAGCAACTGCAACTGACGTTCGGTCTCGTTTCCCGCGACCAGCGAAAAGAACCCGGTCTCGCGACGTTCGACGACCGTGAGCCCCTCGCTGTCGGAGAAGACGTTCCACGCGCTGTCGTCGACATGGGCGATCGCGCCGCGCGTGCGCGCGAATGCCAGCAATAGCGGACTCGCCTGGCGGCGCAGCACTTGACGATCCGCATTCAACACATAGGGTGGCCAGCCGGCCCGAAGGACGAGATAGTAAGGAATGGAGCCGGGATCGATTGTCATTGGCGCGGTTTCAAGTGTGGGCCTGCGTTTGCCGTCCGGCTGCATGCGGAACGGTGCCGGCGAAAGCGTGCGATGGAGCCGGGCGTTCGCCGTGGCGTGCTTTCAGTTTATGCGTTGAACCGCTCGATTCGCAGGATATCGTCACGATGTCCCGCGGCGTCGGTCCGGCGACGACGCGCTCCGGCCGTCAGGCGGGCGCGCGCTCCCGCGTCGAGTGAAACCGCTTGCCGCCGAAACGTTGTAGCGATATCTACCGAATTGCAGTGCTCGCGACGGCCCATTATGCTGCCGTCATGACTCCCGCCCCGACGTCCTGGCTCCTGTTGATCGTCAGTCTGCCGACTTCCGGCGCGACTGCGCGCATGCGTATCTGGCGTACCGTCAAGGCGCTCGGCTGCGGCGCGCTGCGCGACGGCGCCTACCTGTTGCCCGCGCATGCCGAGCAGGCGGCGCAGTTGCGCGAGTTGGCCGACGACGCGCGTAACGGCGAAGGGCAGGCGTGGCTGCTGGATGTCCATGCGGACGATCCCGCGGACGAAGAAGCATACAAATCGCTGTTCGATCGCGCGGGCGATTACGCAGACTGGCTCGCCGAGCTTTCGGAGGCCCGCCAGACGCTGTCCGATCTGGCGGCAGCCGATCTCAATCGCCTGCAACGCCGCCATGCGCGCACGTACGACGCCATTCGAAGCATCGATTTCTTTCCCGGCGAAACGTCGCTGCGCGCCCACGCGCAATGGCGGGATTTCACCGCCGCGATCGAGGCGCGGCGCTCGCCCGGCGAGCCGCATGCCGCCCAACGCGGCATTCCCCGTCGCGACCCCGCGCAGTATCAGGGCAGGCAGTGGGCGACGCGCCGTCACCTGTGGGTCGATCGCGTCGCCAGCGCGTGGCTGATTCGGCGTTTCATCGATCCGCATGCGCGTTTCGTGTGGCTGGACAACCTTGCCGATTGTCCGGCTGACGCGCTCGGCTTCGATTTCGACGGCGCGCCGTTCACGCACGTGGGCGATCGCGTGTCGTTCGAGGTGCTGGTCGCGAGCTTCGGGCTCGGCGACAACGACGGACTCGTCCGGCTGGGCGCCATGGTGCATGCGCTGGACGTCGGCGGTGCCACCGTGCCGGAAGCCGGCGGATTCGAGGCCATTCTCGCGGGCGCCCGCAAGCGTCTGGCCGACGACGATGCGTTGCTGATGGAAATCGGCGCGGTACTCGATTCGTTGTACGTGCATTTCCGCGGTAACCGCAAACCCTGACCTTTCCGCCCGCCTCGACATGAATCCACATCGCGACCGCCCGGCCTATACGCTGGGGCAACTGATCCTGTACTTCGCGTGGCTCGGCGCGACGGGTTTCGGCGGGCCGGTTGCGCTGGCCGGCTACATGCATCGGGATCTCGTGGACACGCGTCGCTGGATCGCGGACGCGGACTACAAGGAAGGCCTGGCGCTCGCGCAGTTGGCCCCCGGCCCGCTTGCCGCGCAACTGGCGATCTATCTCGGCTACGTGCACTACCGGATCGTCGGCGCCACGATGGTCGGGATCGCGTTCGTGCTGCCGTCGTTTCTGATGGTGGTGCTGCTCGGCTACGCATACACGCGATTCGGCGGCCTGACGTGGATGCAGTCGGTGTTCTACGGCGTCGGCGCGGCGGTGATCGGCATCATCGCGATCAGCGCGCGCAAGCTGACCGCGAAAAGCGTCGGTCGCGACAAGCTCCTTTGGGCGATCTATCTCGCGCTGGTCGCCGTGACCGTGATCACGGAATCCGAAGTGGCGTGGCTGTTTCTTGCGGCGGGCCTGCTCGTCTGGTTCACGCGCGCGCCGCCGAGGTGGTTGCGCCAGCGGCGCGTCAATGCGGCCGTGGCGTTGCCCGTGTCCGCCACCGGCGCATGGCTCGGTATCGTCGACTGGCCGCAGCTCGCGCAACTCGCCGTCTTCTTCGCGAAGGCCGGCGCGTTCGTGTTCGGCTCGGGGCTTGCGATCGTGCCGTTCCTCTATGGTGGCGTGGTCACCGAGCACCATTGGCTCAACGAAAAGCAGTTCGTCGACGCCGTGGCGGTCGCGATGATCACGCCGGGGCCGGTCGTCATCACGGTCGGCTTCATCGGCTATCTGGTAGCGGGGCTGCCGGGCGCGTGCGTGGCGGCAGCCGGCACGTTCCTGCCGTGCTATCTGTTCACGGTGTTGCCGGCGCCGTACTTCAAGAAGTACGGCAGGCTGCCGGCGATCCTGGCATTCGTCGACGGCGTGACGGCCGCGGCCGTCGGCGCGATCACGGGGTCGGTGATCGTGCTGGCCCGGCGTTCGATCGTCGACGTGCCCACCGCGTTGATGGCGCTCGCGACGATCGTGCTGCTGGTCAGGTTCAAGAAGCTGTCGGAGCCGGTGGTCGTCGGCGGGGCCGCCGTGATCGGCCTGATCGTGTACCCGCTGTTGCATCACTGATCGTGGAGGCTGCCATGCAATGGATTACGCGACAACGTCCAAAAATCGACCGGGTGGCGTGCCCCTGGCTCATTGCCCGCTTTATCGACGAGACGCCCGAATTTCTGTACGTCCCGCCGGGCGACGTGCTGCGGATCGCCGACGAGACCGGGGCGATCCCGTACGACATTCCGGGGGTGGAATTGACGCACGTCGGTGAGCAATGCAGCTTCGACGCGTTTCTCGACAAGTATGGTCTGACCGACGATCGGGCGTTGCAGCACATGGCCCGCATCATTCGCGGCGCGGATACGTCGCGGCTCGACCTGACGCCGCAGTCGAGCGGCCTTTATGCGATTTCGCTCGGACTGTCGGACATGTTTGCCGACGATCACGACATGCTCGAGCATGGTCTGGTCATGTACGACGCGCTTTACGCGTGGTGCAGGCATTGTCAGGCCGAAGGCCATGCATGGCCGCCGAAGATGGCGGAGTGACGACGCGGAGAACGGGGGATTCGACGGATGAAAAAATGCCCGCGATGCGCGGGCATTTCGTCAACAGTTGCCTTTCTTGGCCTGTCCCGGCGGACAGAAGCCATTCCCCGGCCCGCCTTGCGGCGCGACCACGACCGGTGGACCCGGAACATAGGCGACGCACCCGCTGAGCGCGCCCACCATGCTCGCCGCTGCGAGCACTGCGATCACCCCTTTTTTCACTTCGTTCTCCCGTTGGTAGGAAAGGGCCGTTCGGCCCTTTCGATGATGCGGTCAGCGCGTCAGAAACTGAAGTTGACGTTGGACTGACTGGTCGTTGCGTTCACGTTGGCCGACTGGGTCGCGCCCGATGCCGCGTCGGCCTCGATCGTATATTGACCTGCGGCGGCCGGCGTCGCGGTCAACGCGACCGGCAGCGAGCCCGAGTAAGTGCCGACGATCGGTGCAGCCGTGGGCACGGACAGCGCATAGGCGCCGGTGTCCATGTTCGCGTTGATCGACGTGATCTCGTACGCGTTCGCGTCGATCGTCTGCAGCGCGCGCACGAAGGCGTTCGCGCTGGCCGTGACCGTACCGCTGACGGTGCTCATCGTCGAGGCCGGCAGCGTGATCGGTGCGGCGGACGCCGATACCGCCGTGGTCGTGTTCACGACCACCGGAACCGAGCGGACGATGCCCGACGCGAAGTTGTTCTGCACGATCACGACGTCGTAGTTGCCCTGCGTCGAGCTCTGGATCAGCGGCGACAGCACGAACTTGCCGGAGCTGTCGGCCACCGTGCCGCGGACGACCTTGCCGCCTTGTTCGGCATAGACGGTCGCACCGGCTTCGGCGGAGGCGACGTAACCCGAGATTGCGCCGCTCACGACGGTCGGGATCGCGGTGACGACGGGTTTCAGCGCGTACGAGCCGTTGCCGCGCTGGACGATCGACTTGCATGCGTTGAAGTCGAGCACGAGATCGACGAGCGTGTTGGGCTGGACCGTGAACGGCTGGATGATCTTGTAGCCGCTTTGCGTCGCGCTCGGCGTGGCGAGCGCCTGTTCGGTGCCGCCCGTCGGGACGACCGAGTTGGCAAGGGTGTTGCCTTGGTTCTGCGCGAGCACGAGCCGGACTTGCTGATACTGGCCTGCAGGCAGTGCGGTCTGGCCGAGATCGGCGAGCACGCCGTTGGTCAGCGACAGCAGGTCGATCTTCTGCGGCGTCGCGAGGGAAACGGTCGACCAGCCGGCATCGTTGTCATTGGCGTTCGGGTTGGCGTTGACGCGGACTTGCGAGACGGTGACGTACACGTGGTCGAAGCCGCACGATGGCGCATCCGTCATCGCGACGTGCAGCGTACCGGTTTGCGCACCGCCACCGTCGTCGCCGCCGCCGCAACCGGCGAGGACGAATGGGACGAACGCGGCGCACAGGGCGCTCTTGATCATATTGTTCATATGTCACCCCCATGGGATGGTTATTGTGGGTGACGGAAGAATAGCCGGGGCGCAGCTCACTATTTGGGTAACTTTGAAACGAACGGTAACTATTTGTTAGGTCGGTCAGTTTTTTCCGGGATTGATGTCGCAGCGGCGCGCGCCGGGGGGGCGAGGGGCGATTGCTTCCTGCGGAAGCGGGAGCCGGCTCTTTTGTCAGACGTTAGCAGCGCCGCGTTGGGCGCGGGATTCCATGAAGCTGGCCATGACGGCAGCCGCAGTGGCATGTGCCATCGACGTCGCGTCCAGCGCGGATTCGGGCGGCTCGGCTGGATCGCCCGTTCCCCGCTATGGGCGGGCATCAGCCCGGACCATCGCTCGCGGCCGCGAGAAGCGGCACGACCAGATCGCTGATCGGCGTCGGAATGCCGTGCGTGCGTCCGTATCGCTGCACGACACCGTTCCGGCAGTCCCATTCGAGCGGACGGTTGCCTTGCCGGTCGGCAAGAATCGACGTCCCCAAATCGGGCGGAAAGCCATGGAAGCCATCGACGATCTCCTGCGGCACTTCATCGCCGAGCTTCGCCCCCTCCGCACGCGCGACCTCGAGACATTCCTTCAAGTACGCGAGCGACAGTTCGGTGATGTCGCTGCGCGAGTACATGCCGGCGCGGCGACCGGTCAGCACCATCAGCCCCGCCACCGCGTTCTGCAACAGCTTTCGCCACGCGAGCGAGATGAAATCCTCCGCCACCTCGGGCGAGCATCGCGTGCCGCGCAAGGCCGAGACCACCACGTCGCTCGCGGGCGTATCGGGCAGCGTGAGCCGAGGCTTGCCGCGCAGCCACACCGACGTGCCCGATTCGCGTTGTGCGGGAAACCAGACGATCGACGGCACGATCGTGGCGCCGGCCGCATACGGCGCGAAGGCGGCTTTCTGCTCGACGCCGTTTTGCAGCACGCAGACGACGGTATTTGTATCGCATAGCGCGGAGACCCACGGTGCCGCACTCGGTATCTGCGTCGACTTGACCGCAACGAACACGAGATCGAACCGCTGGTTGACCGCTTGCGGATCGGTCAGCACGGGCCCGGGCACGACGATCTCGCCGCCGTCGAAGTGCAACGTCAACTGCTCGTGCGTCGAGCGGCCGCAGATCACCGGCGTACGGCCGGCTTCATGAAGGGCCGCGGCGACGGTCGTTCCGATTGCACCGGGACCGACGAGAGCGACGCTCGGATAGTCAGGCTTCGTCATGGCGTTCATCCTGTGAGTGGTCTGTCAGATGCGGGCGCAGTGCGAGAGCGAGCGGAAAAATCGCCAGCGCGGTCAACGCGGTCGCATACGTGGCGCCGTGCACACCGATCCTGTCGCCCAGGAAACCGTAGAGAACGGGCGAGATCGCGCCCGATGCGATCGTCCCGGTATAGAAAATCGCGAATGCGCGCTCGGTGCGCTCGGGCGCGGACATCTCCGGGACGGTTCCGTACAGCACCGAGGACGTGCCGTTGAGCATCATGCCCAGAATCGGCAGCAGCACCATGGTAAGCGTCAGCGGAAGATAGATCACCGCGACGATGCACGCGGCCGTACCGCCCTCGGTGAGCAGCACCGTCCTCACCGTCCCCATCCGCGCGCCGAGCCAGCCGCACATGAATTTGCCGGCCGCACCGCCGATGAAAACGAGTGCAAGCGCCGTTCCCAGCAGTTGCGGCGAAACGCCCTTTGCCTTCAGCAGGAAAGGCAGGAAGGTAAGCAGTCCCATGCGTACGGCCGTATCGAGCACGCCGATGGAAAACAGCGCGGAGAATCCGCTTCCTCCGGTGCCACTGCGTCGAGCGGGCGCTTGCTCTTTTGCCGTCGTCTGCGCGGCGGCGCGCGGCACGGCGGGGAACCACAGCGCGATGCCGGCGGCCACGGCGCAGCCCAGCCCGGCGACGATCCATAGCGCATGACGCCACGGCATCATGGTCACGAGCAGCGAAATGGCGGCCGGCAGCGCGGATTTCCCCAGATCGCCGGAAAAGTTGTAGACGCTCAGCGGACCTCTCGCGTCGCGCCCATAGACGCGGGAGACGGCGCCCGACGCGATCGGATGCTGCGTGCTGGAGCCGGCGCCCGAGATCGCGAGCGCGACGCCCAGCCCGAGCAGGCCGCCCGACATGCCCGCGATCGCATAGCCGAGCGCGGCGAGCAGCGTACCGATCGCGAGCGTCGCGCCGCTGCCCAGACGTTGCGCGACACGCCCCGCGGACAACTGCAGCGTCGCCATCGTGCCCGCATAGACGCCGCGCAGGATAGCCAGGGCCGCGAAGTCGAGCCCGAATTCCGACTGCCACACGGGTAGCAGCGCGTAGATCATGTCGGTATAGCCGTCGTGTATGGCGTGCGCAACGCAGGAGAGCCACAGCACGCGCGGCCTCGACGGTGCAGTCTCTCGCGCGACGGGCGGGGAAAAAACGGGCAAGCGCATTGTCATTCTCTCCGTACGAGCGATGCATGGAAGGCGCTCGCGGTGTGGTTTTCAGGCTCGACGTGGCAATTTTATGACCGGGACGTCAGGCATTTCAATTGAGCTAAAATCCCGTCAACAGAGAGAAAAAGTCACGTCATGGACGAAAGCCGAGGTGCTTCGACGCACCGGGACGAACTCCCCCCGCTCAATGCGCTGCGCGCTTTCGATGCGGTCGCGCGGCACGGCAGCTTCGCCGGCGCCGCGGCGGAACTGCACGTCACCCACTGGGCCGTCGGAAAACAGATCCGGTTGCTGGAGGACTGGTTCGGCCTGCCGTTGTTCGATCGTCGTCCGCGTGGCGTCGTGCTGACCGACGAGGGGGCCGCGTTGCTGAACGACGTCAGCCACGCGTTCGAGCGCCTCGGCACCGCGGTGGTGCGGCTGCGCCACAATCCGTTCGCGCACCGGATATCAGGCGTCGTGCGGGTGAACGTGCCGATGAGCTTTGCGCTGTGCTGGCTGCTGCCGCGGCTCGCCGATTTCCATGCGCGGTATCCCGACATCGACGTCAGGGTGTCGACGACGTCGCGCAAGCTGCGCTATGTCGCCGATGCGTTCGATATCGGCGTTCGCTCCGGTCCCGAGCAAGGCGCGGGCGTCGTCTCGCGTTCGTTGATGCCCGACCCGCGCGTGCCGGCCTGCAATCCCGCGTTGCTGCGCCAGCATCCGATACAGAGCGTGACCGACCTGCGTCATCACACGCTGCTGCATTCGGCCACGACGCGTTCCGCGTGGTCGCACTGGTTGAAGGAAGCGGGGGCGCCCGATCTGCGCGCCGCGCGCCACGTCGAATTCGATCACGTGAATCTCCAGCTGGGCGCGGCGATCGAAGGGCTCGGCGTCGCGTTGGCATCGCTGCCGCTGATCGGGCGCGATCTTGCCGAAGGGCGCCTCGTGTGTCCCATCGCATCGCCCGTCTGGCGTGCCGACGACTACATGCTGGTGACGAACGCCGATCGCGCCGACGATGCGGCCGTGTCCGCGTTCGAGGCGTGGATGGAAGGCATGGCGAGTCAGGAGGGCGGCTAGGTTCGCCGATCAGGCCGGGCGAGGTACGACACCGGAGCCATGCCGCCACTGCTCCGGTGTCGCGAGTCGGCGATCAGAAGCCGTGGAACATGCCGATGTTGACCTGAACCTGGTTGCCGCCCGACGACGTGTTGCCGAAGTCGGCAGCGGAAGCCTGCGCACCCTTCGCATGCACGTAGGCGCCCATCGCATACAGCGCGGTACTCTTCGACAGCGAGTACGTCGCACCCAGCGACACCTGGTTGATCGAGGCCATCGTGCGACCCTCGGCGGCTTGCGTGGGCGTGGCTGCGGAACCGTAGACATACGTGTAGCCGGTCGCCAGCGACAGCGCCGGCGTGACGCGGTACTGCAGCAGCGCACCGAGCACGTTGAAGTGGATCGACGGCTGGCCGTCGTTACCCTTGTACTGGGCGTTCGAGTAGCGCAGGCCCGCCGTGTACGGACCGACCTCGTATTGCGCGGCGACTTGCGCGATGCCCGCGCTCTTGAACGCATTGCCGCCGTTGTAGCCCGAACTCGGATAGCCGAGCGCGCCGCCGAAACTCGGTTGCGCGGTTGCGTTCACCCATCCGTTCTCGCCCTGGTTGGCCGCACGGAAGTAGCCGCCGGCGACCGTCAGGCCACCTTGAGCGTAGGTCGCGGCCGCCGACCACGATTGCCCCGAACCCGTTGCACCGGCCACGCCGCCGAACGAGTACGCGGCTTCGGCCTGGAAGCCGTGGATGATCGGCGAAATGTACTTCACCGCGTTGTTCTGGTTCGTCGTGTTGTCGTTGTTGTCGACGTCGCCCGGCGTCGAGAAGGTCGACGCCGAAATGGCGTCGCCCGTCAGGACCTGAACCATTTCCGTCACGGCGTCGAGCTGGCGCCCCATGCGCAACGCGCCGTACTGATTGGACGCGAGGCCCACGTAAGCCTGGCGGTTGAACAGCGAACGCGTGTTACCGATCGGCCCCTGGCCGCCGATGCCGCCCGTCCCGATGTTGAAACCATTCTCGATCTTGAATACCGCCTGCAGGCCGCCGCCGAGATCCTCCTGGCCCCTGAGGCCCCACTTGTTCGAACCCGAGGCGCCGCCATCGAGGCCGTACCGGCTGTGGCCATTGATGTTCGACGTGTAACCGATACCTGCATCGAGCATGCCGTACAGGGTGATCGACGACTGTGCCATTGCTGCCGACGATGCTGCGAAGGCGGCAACAGCGATAACGCTGATGTTCATTTTTTTGTTTTTCATCTGCATTTTGCTGTCAGGAGTAGTTTCGGGATGGGGTGAAACGGCATTTGTCGTATCCGGATGCAGCGGGCGGCGCATGGCCTGCGCGTCGTTTCGGTCGCGACGGCCGGCGTCATGTTCGCCACATCGGCATGCCGGATCAGCTCACTTCGTGATCCTTACAATTTCCCTTGCTCGGTTTTCGCATCGGTCATCCTTGCGGACTGGCTAGGCGTCCGGTTCAGCCGCCGGCGACGAGCGCCGATACGGCGTGGCCGCACTTTGCAAGTGGAAGGACCATATCAGGAACATAAATGCCGGTCAAAATTTGTTTGATATAAGTTAATCTCGTCTGATCGCTGGGCGCCTTACGGGATTTCCCCTATAAGAACCGGCACGAAGGCGACGTGTTATCGAGGTCCGCGCCATCGCGCTGACGATCTCGACCACGGCAAGCGAATTCAGGTTGGGTGGGGAGGGAATAATCGGCTTGAAGGGCCATGCAGTCCCGGTTGTAATCGTTCTATTTATTCCAGGGTTGCAATAATCGAAACAGAGAAGGCGATTGTTGAATGTCGGTGCGATTGGTCGCAAGCGGGTTTTCCGCGTGTCGCAGAGCGGCGGATAGTTTTACGCGGGCGAACCCGCTCATGCGGACGCCGGACGAACCGGTTTTCCGGGTCGGCAACCAGCGCCTGACATCGGCGTCCGATTCCAATCGAATGTCAATCGCGGACGAAACTCAGCATTCGATCCGACGTTGCATTAAATAGAATTTCATGTCGTCGCGGCCATGCATTGAAATCGGTACCGGGTCCCGCTCAAAGCCGAGCATTTCATAGAACGGGTATGCCGATTCGCGCGCCGTGCACCAGAGCAGCACGCCGCGCTGTTCGCGCACATGGCGAATGGACAGATTGACCAGCAGGCGTCCGAATCCCAGGCCGCGTACCGACGAATCGACGGCCATGCCGCGAAGGCGCCACATTTCAGTGTTCAAAGCGCCGGATTGTGCTTCTTTACACACCGATGCCACCGCAACGATCCTGTTGGTGTCACGAACGGCAAAGTGCATCGTCGTTGGGGCGTGATCTCCGTGGAGCGCGCTTCCCTCTTCATCTCCCGCCATCAGGATGGCGGCCCTGAGGGGATAGGTTTCTTCCGCACGGACGGCACAGATGGTAAAGCGCACATCTTGTGAAATCATATAATTATCGGCTCTCTTCGTAACGCGGATTTTCTTCCAATTCTCTTTCGACATACCCACTCGCAAAATTAGCAGTTGCCGGGCATGGCGAGTAAGGGTAATTTCCTACCTGTTTTGTTTTTTGAATCATACGCTAACTGCGATCACAGATGACGTTGAAAGTATCGACAGATGCAGAACTGGCCTACGACGAGATCCGGTCGCGGATCTTTGACGGCCGTCTTGCGCCTGGGCAGAAAGTATCTCACCGAGGCCTGTCGGACGAATTGGGTTTCGGCCAGATGCCGGTGCGCAGCGCATTGCATTTGCTCGAATCCGAAGGGCTGGTCGTCGTGATCGAAAAGAGCGGCACCTATGTCGCGTCGCCGACGACTAGCGATCTTCGCGAAATTTTCGAAATGCGGCTGGCCCTCGAGAGTACCGCGGCATTTCTCGCAGCGAAGTCGGGCGTAACGGCCGGCCTTCGCGAGGCCGCGGCAAAAATGCGGGAACTGATCGACCGGGACGTCGCGGACATCATGCTCGAGCAACGTATCGGTTGGGTGTTTCATCAAGAGTTGTTTGCTGCCGCACGGAACGTCCGGATCTCGTCGGCGTATGGTTTATTGCGGGCCCAGACCCTGGCCCTGAACGAACTCCCGCGTGGCGACGCGGAAACCGTTCGGCGCGGCACGATCGAGCACCTGCACATCTTTCACGCAATCGAAGCGAACGACGGCGAGCTTGCGCGTCAGCATATGTGGAATCACATCGTTGACGGCACGCCGGCACGGATAAAACTGCTAAAGGCACGGCATGAACACGAAAAATAAAGGGCTTTCCCTCCCGATGCAAATGTTTGGCGGACTGGTGCTGGGCGTCGCTTGCGGCGTGTTTGCGCCGGGCTTCGCCGCGAAGCTGGGCTTTCTCAGCACGATGTTCGGCCACGCGATCAAGATGGTCGTCATGCCGTTGATCTTTCTGTCGGTCACGGTCGGGGTCTTTCGTGCGGGCCGGCTTCGCGAGCGGCTTGGCAAGGTCGCGCTGTCCAGTATCGCGTTCTTCATTTTGATGACGGGCCTGGCTGCATCGTTCGGCTTGCTGCTCAACTTTGCATTTCGACCGGGTCTCGGCGCGAGCCTGACTCACTCCGGATCGATGCCCGCCGCGCTCGCGTCCAGCATCGACTGGACGAAATTCCTCGTCGATTTGATCCCCGCCAACATCGTCGCTGCGCTTGCTGCGGGGAATTCGCTCCCGGTGCTCGTTTTCGGCGTCATTTTCGGCGCCGCATTGTCGGCCGCCCCGGAGCGGGCCGAGCCTGCGATTGCCGTTTTCGAGGCGCTGCTGTCGGGGCTGTTCAAGATGATCCAGTGGGTGATCGCATGGTCGCCGCTCGCGATCTTCGCCGCGATCGCGCAGTTGTTGGCAGCCAAGGGCTTTACGGGTGCGCACTCGCTCATCGAGCTGCTGGGCGTGGCCTATCTCGGCATGGCGATTCTGGCGGTCGTGCTCACCATCGTCATTCGCGCCGCGGGTCAGTCGCCGCTCGCCGTGCTCAGGAAGGTGAAGGAGCCGCTGATCCTGGGGTTCACGACGCGTTCGTCCGAAATTACCTATCCGTTGCACCTGAAGAAGCTGGTTGAACTGGGCGTGCCCTACGGCGTGGCGTCCACGATCCTGCCGCTCGCCTATATTTTCAATCGCGACGGCGCGGTGCTCTACACGGCCCTCGCGGTCGGGTATCTGGCCGACGCCTATCACCTCGTCTGGTCCTGGCCGCTGGTGATCACGATTTTGATCTTGACCATCGTCACCATCGACGGAGCAGCCAACGTGCCGTCCGGCGCGATCGTCGCGATCACCATCGTTCTCACGTCGATCGGGTTGCCGGCCGATGCGGTGCTGCTGCTGTTGGGCGTCGACGCGTTTTTCGACATGGGAAGAACCGCGCTCAACGTCTACGGGAGCACGGCGGCCGCGGCCGTGGCGGTGAAGCTTTCCGGTTCGGAGAGTACGGCCGCGGAAACCGTGCCGGGTCGAGCAAGCGTGTAGGGGCTCCGGAAGCGACGGGCGGTGCGCGTTTCCATGTTGCGCCCGCCTGTTGCAACGCGCTGGCGTACCGCCACTCGCGCATCCAGGCACGGCGGGGAGAGGGCATTGGATGAGCGCGTGTCTTTATCAAGTTACAGTGAGTAGAACGGCGTATCGTTGCAGGAGAAACATGATGATTGGTTCAGAATCCGCAGAGTTTTTCATGCTGCGCTTGGGCACGCCGCATCCGTCGTGGACATTCACCGATGACAGCAACATGATCGGCATTATCGATTGCGACGGGGTGGTGAGCGCCATGTTCGAGCTGGATCGCAACCAGGTCGCACAGATCAGAGGGCTGGGCCAATCGGTGGAGAGAATCCGGTGTACTTGCGAGCGCGCTGGCCGGGAGTTGCACTTTTATCTCCATGGCAGACAGGTGTCTCAAGGACTGTGGGCCGGCGTCGCGTCGGCCGATCCCGACTATCTGCCGACCGATGCGATGATCGCGACATGGGAAGGGCCGAATTCCGGCGATGCGTTCGAGCTTGCGGGCATGAGCGCTCGCGTGGCAGCATCCGTTAGCCCGGCCTAAACTGCGATCACAGATTGTTGCGCGGGCTCGAGCCGGGCGTCCCGATCTTTGGGGCAGGTCGTTTGCCGTCTCCGTCCGTTTGTACACGTACGCCGGTCAATGTATGCGGTTCTGGCACACTCAACCTCGGATCGCCAGAACCTTTTGCTGGCCAGCTTACTGGCCAGCGTTTTTTATTCCGCGAGCCGATCGCATCGGCTCGCTTGCTTCGCGCTCACCGATCGAGGATCGACGAGAGGCGTTCCGCCGAAGTCCGTGTTGAGCGAAGATGTCCGGAGTCAGTTCATGCAAGCGCAAGGCATCGAGGCACGCTGAAGAGATCACGCGTCCTCGATGCCCGGTGGCCCGCACCACCGGGCCGAGCGCTTGCTTCCTCCCGCATCCCGTCAGCCAATGACCCTGACCTTCCTTCCCGTCACGCACGCCGACGCCGACGCCCTCGTCGCGATCCGCATCGCCGCGATGCGCGACAGCCTCGGGCGTATCGGCCGTTTCGATCCGCAGCGTGCGCGCGACCGGTTTCTCGCGTCGTTCGACCCGGCGCTATGCCGTTTCATCGAAGCCGACCATTCGCGTGCGGGCTTCTACACGCTTCGCCCGATGGCGGATCACTGGCTGCTCGATCACCTGTACATCGTTCCCGCGCATCAGCGGAAGGGCATCGGCGCCGCCGTGCTGCGCGCGATCCTGGCCGACGCCGACGAACATCGAATGCCCGTTCGCGTCGGCGCTTTGCGCGGCAGCGATTCGAACCGCTTCTACGAACGGCACGGCTTCGTGCGAACCGACGAAGCGGAATGGGACATCACCTACCGCCGCGAACCGGGGGCGGCAACGACGTAGCATTCGCGTGATGCATTCCGGTTGAAATCGACACGCACGCATTAGCGTTTTCACCAATGTGGAAAACGCGGCACCGGCCGATGTTGCAGAGAGGGCGTAAATAATTGATCCGAGGCCGATTATGACGACATCTGCAACAAACGGCGTGAATGCCGTGCCGCCCGAAACGTCCGACACCGCAGCGGCATCCGGCGACGCGGCTCGCGTGCCGTCGATCCTGCTGGTCGACGACGAACCGAACGTGCTGTCCGCGCTCAGGCGCGTGTTCCGGCCCACCGGCTACGACATCGTGACCGCCGACAGCGGCGAGGCCGCGCTCGAGATTTTGGCGTCGACGGAAATCGACCTGATCGTGTCCGACATGCGGATGCCGCACATGAGCGGCGCGGAATTCCTGGCGCGCGCGCGGGGGCTGTACCCGGACACGATGCGCATTCTGCTGACCGGCTATGCGGAGATCGCGTCGATCATGCAGGCCGTCAACGAAGGCGGCGTGTATCGCTACCTGAACAAGCCGTGGGACGATCACGATCTGCTGCTGACCATCGAGCACGCGCTGGAGCAGCGCCGTCTGCGCCGCGAAGCGGCCCGACTGGCGGCGCTGACGGAAGCGCAGAACGAAGCGCTGCGCCGTTTCAATACGGATCTCGAAACGCAGGTTCGCGCGCGAACGGAGGAACTCGGCCAGACGGTGATGTTCCTCGAAGCGGCGCAAAGCGACCTGAAAAGCAGCTTCACGGCGATGGTTCAGGTGTGCGCAAGCATGATCGAGCTGCGCTGCGGGGCCGCGAGCGGGCATGCGATGCGCGTCGGCGAGATCGCGCGCCGGCTCGCGCTCGCCGCCGGGATGAGCGAGCTGCATGCGCAGGACGTCTATTTCGCCGGGCTGTTGCACGGCATCGGCAAGCTGTCGCTGCCGGACGAACTGCTGCACAAGCCGCTCTCGCGGATGACGACGGACGAGCATCGCGTGTTCCAGGAGCATCCGCTGCGCGCGCAGATGGTGCTGACGCCGGTCGCCCAGTTGCACAAGGTCGCGTCGATCGTGCTGCACCAGTACGAGCGCTTCAACGGCCGCGGCACGCCGGACGGTCTGGTCGGCGACGCGATCCCGGTCGGGTCGCGGATCGTCGCGATCGCGCGCGATTTCGAAGGACTGCGCCACGGCGAAATCGGTGCGCCGCATTCGATCGAGCAGGCGATCGACGTGTTGCGCTCGCAGGCAAGCGTGCGTTACGACCCGCAACTGGTCGCACGCTTCGTCGAGTTGATGCGGGATCCGGCGAGCCTCGGCATCGCGGCGTCCGTCGCGGAAATCCGGTCGGCTCAACTGCGCGAAGGGATGGAGCTCGCCGACGATCTGCGCACGCATCGCGGCGTGTTGTTGATGACGAAGGGCAGCGTGATGTCCGCGCACCAGATCGAACTCGTGCGCCGCTTCGAAACGCGAGAGGGCACGCCGTTCGACATTCTCGTGCTGGCCCGTCCGGCGGGGCACGCGCACGCCCCCAGCGCAGGCGCGCCGCCGGCCTGACGTCGAACGTCGGCCTGATGGCCGCGGTGCGCGCGAGCGCCCGCACCGCGGCGATGCAATCAACCCGTTCCGGGCGTCCGATCATGCATGGCATCTACAACCTTCCGCTCGTCCTGCTGTCGCTCGCGATCGCGACGCTCGCCTCCTATACGACGCTCGACCTCGCCGCGTTCATTTCGCTGCTCGACAATCCGAAGCTCAAGCGCGCCTGGCTGGGCGGCGGCGCGGCGGCGATGGGCACCGGCATCTGGTCGATGCATTTCGTCGGCATGCTCGCGTTTTCGTTGCCGGTGCCGCTCGGCTACGCATGGCAGGAAACCGGCGCCTCGCTCGCGATCGCGGTGCTCGTATCGTATTTCGCGCTGAACGTCGTCACGCGCGCACGGCTGGGCTGGCGGCGGCTGTGCGCGGGCGGCGTGCTGATGGGCGGCGGGATCGCCGGCATGCACTACACCGGGATGGCCGCGATGCACATGCAGCCCGGCATTCGCTACGATGCGTTGCTGTTCGCCGCGTCGATCGGCATTGCGGTGATCGCGTCGACGGCCGCGCTATGGATCGCGCAGGCATTGCGCATGCAGCAGGCACGCTACGCGACCGCGCAGCGCATCGGCGCGGCCGTCATCATGGGCATCGCGATTACCGGCATGCACTACACGGCGATGGCGGCCGCGCATTTCGCGCCGGATGCGCGGTGCGGCGCCGCGAACGGCGTCGACGCGCCGTGGCTCGCGACGACGGTCGCGTTGTTCACGATGGCGACGCTGGTCGTCACGCTGCTGGTGTGCCGTTTCGATGCGCGCACAACGTTCCTGCGCGGGATGACCGACACGCTCGAACGGCTCGTGCGGTTGCGAACCGGCGAACTCGAACGCGCGCTGCATCGCTACGAGCAGACGACGCAGATGCTGCAACGCACGCGCGAGAACATGGCGACCGAGATCGACGAACGCAAGGCCGCGCACGCGCTGCTCGAACAGGAGAAGGACGAACAGCGGCGCCTGCTGCATGCGCTCGAGGAAACGCACGAGCAATTGCTGCAGTCGGAAAAGCTCGCGTCGATCGGGCAGCTCGCGGCCGGCGTCGCGCACGAGATCAATAATCCGATCGGCTTCGTCAGCGCGAACCTCAATATGTTGAAGACGTGGGTGCGCAGCCTGCTCGACGTGGTCGCGGCGCACGAGGCCACGCTGCCGCAGCTCGATCCGGCCACCCGCGATGCGCTGGCGGCCGTGCACCGTGCCGCGGATCTCGACTACGTCCGCGACGAGATCGCGATGCTGATCGACGAATCGATCGACGGCGCACTGCGCGTGCGGCGCATCGTGCAGGATTTGCGCGATTTCTCGCGCCCGGCCAGCGACGAATGGAGCGTGGTCGATCTGCATGCGGGCCTCGAGAGCACGCTCAACGTCGTCCACAACGAGCTCAAGTACAAGGCCGACATCTTGCGCGATTACGGCGACGTCCCGCAGGTCGAATGCCTGCCGTCGCAGTTGAACCAGGTCTTCATGAACCTGCTGGTCAACGCGGCGCAGGCGATTCCGGAGCGCGGCGTGATCACGATCCGCACGTCGAGCGACGGCGATCAGGTATCGATCGCGATCAGCGACACCGGCGCCGGCATGACGCCCGACGTCCTGCGGCGGATCTTCGATCCGTTCTTCACCACGAAGCCGGTCGGGCAGGGCACCGGGCTCGGGCTGTCGGTATCGCATGGCATCGTCGAGCGTCATCGCGGCACCATCGACGTGACCAGCGAGCCCGGACGCGGCACGACCTTCCGGATACGGTTGCCGGTTCGGCGTGCCGGCGATCGTGCGAACGCGGCGGCGCTGGAGCAACGGGCATGACGATGCGATGGCGACGGGCGCGAGCGTCGCGCGTCACGCCAGTCGCTTGCGGCGCTGACGGCGAAAGAAATGCCAGAACATCGCGGTCGCGTCCGGCCCGGTGGCGGAATGGAACGGCTCGCCCGGATCGCCGCCGCTCCATGCATGCGGCAGCCCGCGGACGATGCATACCCTGACGACCAGCCGTCCACCCTTCAGATAGTCGACGTAGTCCGCATCGTCGTGCGCGTAGCTGCGTTGCTCGCCGACGCGGATCGCACCGTGTTCGTCGACGAGCCGGTTGAGCCGCGCGAACGCGATGCCGAGCTGCGTCGCGTTCCGGTCGGTCACGACCGTATCGAGCCGGCCATGGATCACGAAGGCCGGCATGCCGGGATACGACGCGACGTCGGCGCACGCGTCGAGCGCGTGGAGCGGATCGCCGCGGAGGCCGCGACGCATCAGGCTCATCGCGGCCATCGTCGACGACGGCGGCGCGATGGCCGGGCCGGAGTGCAGGCCGATGGCCGCGAAGCGGTCGGGATACCGGAGCGCCAGCGCCGCGGCGAGCCCCGCGCCGGCGGATAGGCCGGCCACGTAGATCCGGTCGCGATCGAAGCCGTGGCGCTGGGCGATGGCGTCGACCAGCGACGCGACGGACGCGGCTTCCGACTGGGTCGCGTCGCCATGCCAGTGCCAGCAACGGTGCGCATGGGCGGTTTTGGCCTGCTCGGGAAACAGCACGGCGAATCCCGCCCGCTCCGCGAGACGGCAGATGCGTGTGCCCGCGGCGAACGATTCGGCGGTCTGCTTGCAGCCGTGCAGCATGACGACGGCCGGCATGCCCGCTGTCGTCACGGGTGCCGCGGGAAGATACAGCGCGTACGCCAGATGGTTCACGAGCCGGCCGGCGCTCGGGCCGGCCGAATGAAACGAGCGGAGCCAGGTGCCGGGCGGCCGGGCCGACGGCGCGCGTGCGGCGCCCGTCCGTTTGGCGGCGCGGACAGGGGCGGTCGGCTTGGCGGGCCGTTGAGCGAGCCTGGTGGCGGTTTTTTTGGCGGCC
Organism: Burkholderia sp. BCC1047; assembly: GCF_902833155.1. Lineage (NCBI taxonomy): Bacteria > Pseudomonadati > Pseudomonadota > Betaproteobacteria > Burkholderiales > Burkholderiaceae > Burkholderia > Burkholderia sp. BCC1047. The sequence goes on from NZ_CADFEH010000049.1 coordinate 28,710, forward strand.
GGCCGCGGCTTGCTGGCGCGCTTCTTCGGACGTGCACCGGCCGCCGCGGAAAACAGTTCAAGATGTCGCAACCAGAGGCTGGATTTTTTCCTGGGCATGTGCAATCTCGTGCCGGCGGCCGGCCGTGACAGGAAGAGGCGGCCGATCCCACCGTCGGATGGAAGTCGAACGGGCGCGAAGCAAGGTTCGTGCTGCCGGTGTCGCGGCAATCCAAAGGTGGCGCCCTGTGGAACCGGAATGACGCGGATCGATTATCGGCGATACTGGCCGCCCGACGTGACGGGCGTGCGAATCGAAGCCCGCGTTGGCCGTCGTCGTGATTCGCGTGATATCGTGCGGTTCGACAGAAGCATCCACCGTTCATTCCGTTGTGAGGGGCGACATGCGTCTTTCCGATTTCATCGTACGGAACATGGAACCGATCCTGGTGCAGTGGGAAGCGTTTGCTGCCACGCTGTTACCGGCCGCGAGGAACATGAGCTCGCACGGGCTGCGCGACCACGCGCGCGAGATCCTGACCGCCGTCGCCTAGGACATCGCGACCCCGCAGACGAGGGAAGCGCAACACGAAAAATCGCTGGGGCGCGCACCCGAGCCGGTGGACGCCCGCGAGACGGCCGCCCAGACGCATGCCGTTCTGCGCGCCCAGCGGGGTTTCAACATCAACCAGTTGGCGGCCGAGTATCGGGCGCTGCGTGCCAGCGTGCTGCGCCTGTGGATCGACGCGTGTCAGCCGGGCCCGGCCGATATGGACGACATGATTCGCTTCAACGAAGCGATCGATCAGGCGCTGGCGGAATCCGTCTCGTTTTTTACCGAACAGGTCGAACAGGCTCGTAACTTGTTTCTCGGCATGCTGAGCCACGACATGCGCACGCCGCTGCAGACGATCCAGCTCACGGCGTCGTATCTTGCCGCGCTCAATGCGGGTGAGGAGGTATCGGAGGCCGCCGCTCGGCTGATCAGAAGCGGTGGTCGCATGCAGGGCCTTCTCGATGATCTCTGCGATTTCAATCGAACCCAGCTCGGGCTGGGCATCAACGTCGTTCCCCGCCCTATCGACCTCGCGCATGTGCTTGTCAATGTGGTGGACGAGCTGCGGGCAGGTCATCCGGATCGCGAAATCACCGTCGATATGCGTGGGGATCTCCGGGGCGAGTGGGACGACCAGCGCATGCAGCAGTTGCTGAGCAATCTGGTGAGCAATGCCGTCAAGTACGGCGCGCGCGATACACCGGTGCGGGTGATGGCCGCGACGGCCGGCGCCGACGTGGTCGTCGAGGTCGGCAACAGCGGGCCGGCGATCGATCCGCGCACGCTCGACCGTATTTTCGATCCGCTCGAGCGCGGGGAGGATGATCGTTCGCGAAGGACGGGGGACGATGTCGGTCTGGGGCTCGGGCTGTTCATCGCCAACGAAATCGCGAAGGCGCATCGCGGCCGGATTGATGCGCGGTCGGATCAGACGGAGACCGTTTTTGCGGTGCGGTTGCCGAGGGGCATATGAGGCGGGGAGCGCGGGCAGGGGAATGATTCGCCGGGCTTGCGGTCGGCGGTGTGGCGAGAGGCCGCTACCGTCCAATCGCCGTCATACACCTCGTTGCTGCTTCGGAAATTCAAACGACGAATTTCCGCCCGTGAGCGGCCCTTTGCCTCGCACGAGTCCTCGGATTGCCCGCCATGTTCGCACGCTCCGCGTGTGCCCGATCAGAACGCAGAGCGGATCGTGCCACCATCTACGCGGATCGTAGCGCCGCTAACGTAATCGGCATAGTGGCTTGCGAGATAAGCAACCGCGGCCGCGATCTCTTCGGGACGGCCAAGACGGCCGACGTCGTTGGGCACCATGTCGCGAACGAAGCCGCGCTCAATCTCGTCCCACGTTTGGCCCCATCCGTGCTGCGGAGCGATCTGCTCGAGCAGTTCCCTGACGGCAGGCACGAGAATCGCGCCCGGCGCCACAATATTCGAGGTCACGCCGGAGTCCTTGAGGTCGCGGGCCAGCGAAACAGCGAGGTTGTGCCTGGCGGCAAGCGACGCGTTGTAGTCAGGCTGCATGGGGACCGGCTGACCGGCGAGCCCACCGCCGATCTGAATGACGCGGCCCCAGCCACGCTCGCGCATGGCTGGCACCAGCCGCTGGATCATGCGCACGGCGGACAGGACGTTGACCTCATAGCTCTCCATCCACTTGTCGGGTAAGGCAGTGTTCCAGGTCAGATGGTGATAATAGCCGGCGTTATTGACCAGAATGTCGATGGCTCCACCTTCGGTCGCCTGGGCAACCACGGCATTGGCGCCCGCATCGGTCGCAAGATCGCCCAGTGCGACTTCGGCATGGCCGCCCGCCACTGTGATCGCTGCCGCGACCGCCTCTGCGCGATCACCGCTACGGCCATGAACGACCACCGTTGCACCTTCCGCCGCCAGCATCTTGGCAATCGCCTCACCGAGTCCGGCCGTCGATCCCGTCACCAGCGCACGCTTTCCCGTCAGATTCAAATCCATGAGTGTTTCCCCTTGGCCACTGTAAACGTATACAATCGTATACTTTTATGTTCAAAAAATCTACAGGTGTTTGATTAATGAAGGCACTGGGCAAGAAAGGCGCGGCTACGCGCGAGGCGATCCTCGCAGCCGCGCGACAGGCATTTACGCAGTCGGGCTACGATGTCGGCGTGCGCGAGATCGCTGAGAAGGCAGGCGTCACCGCGATGCTCGTGAATCGTTATTTCGGATCCAAGGAACAATTGTTCGAGGAGGTAGTCGACGCGGTACTGTCGGCTCCGGGCATCCTCACTCGGGAAGTGATGACCAACGCGCCCGACGTATCGACACTATGCCGCGATGTCGCTGCCGCGCTCGTTGCGAAGACAGCACCGGACATCACCTCGATGGACGGGTTTCTCATCATGCTGCGGTCGGCCAACAACAGGCAGGCTACCGCGATTCTGCGCACGAAGTTCGAAACGCACTTCGCCCGACCGTTAAGCGAGCTGCTGCCCGGCGAAGCCACCTCGCAGCGGGCCGCGATGTTTCTGGCGGTCATTGCCGGCTTCCAAGTCATGCGGCAGGTCGTCGAGATGGCTGCATTGGCGCAAGCAAAACCGGATCAGCTGGAGCGACAACTACAGGCGCTCTTTGGGGTGCTGATTATCGGAAATCCGATCAAGGACTTGGCGGGCTGAAGTGTTGCGAAAGGGCATTGCAAATATTGCCTAGTGGCGGGTATGGCGTTGGTTGAGCCGTCCGCGCACAAAAGCGTGACTGACCGCAACGGCAGCGGTCATCGACGCCGCCTTCTTTCCGAGTCGGCAACGGCTCGTAAACTACCGTTCGCATCTCGCCGCAACGGTCAATCAGCGTCGCAGCCATTCAACCGGGCACATGGCGGAAGGTCACTCCTGTACGAAGCATGCGGCCGACGCGCGTTGCCCACCGACGCGACGCGGTACATCGCCGCGCCGGCGGGCATGCTGCCGTCAATGCGCGTCGATGAACCGCGAATCGATATACGCGTCGACGTCCTGCGACTGCTTGTACACCGCGTTACGCACATTGAACGCATTCGCATTGCGCGTCGAGCCGTAGATCGAATCGAGCCCGTCTCCCTTGCGGAACGCACGCTTCGCGGCCGCTTCGTCGAGCAGGTGCGTGCCCTTCAGCAGCGGAAGGTATTGCGCCGGCGCGAGCCCGACGCGCGCCGACATGATCTTGACCGCATCGGCCTGCGTCTTCGGATCGTTGATGTACGCGACGCAGCGATACCAGACCTTGACCACCTTCGCCCAGTCGGCCCGGCGTGCGGCGAGGCTCGCGGGCGCGACCGTGATCGCATCGTAGATCAGCCCCGGCGCATCCGCGGACGTAAAGATCGCGCGTGCACCCGGCGCGCGCTTCAACGCCTCGCCCGCATTCGGTTGCCATGCGGCCACCGCCGCGATGTCGGCCGACGAACCGAGCACCTGCGGCAACTCGTTGGTTTTCGCATTCACGAGCGTGACGTCGCTGTCCTTGAGCCCATGCTTCTGCAGCGCGGTTTCGAGCAGCAGGTGGTCGACGAGGCCGAGCTCGACGCCGACCTTCTTGCCCTTCAGCGCCTCGACGGTGCGCAGCGGCGGCTTCGCGACGATCATGTCGTTGCCGGCCGAATAGTCGGTCAGCAGGATCATCACGTTCTTCGCGCCGGATGCGCCCGTCACCAGTGCATCGCCGTTGGTCGCCGCGACCGCATCCAGCTTGCCTGCGGAAAACGCGTCGAGCGACGCCGAATAATCGAACCATTCGAAATCGACGTCGACACCGGCTTCCTTGAACCAGCCCTTGTCGAGCGCGACCTGGAACGCGACCCAGCCGGGCCAGTCGCTGTAGCCAATCTTCAGCGGTGCGGCAGCGTGCGCGGCAGGCGCCGCCCATAGCGCGGCGGCCGCGGCGGCGGCACCCAATGCATGACGGATGAAACGGAAGGACGACAGGCGGCGGAACGCCGGGGCGGGACGGGTCATCGTTGTTCTCCAGGAGACCGGGATCGGGATCGTCGATACGGACCGTGCGTGAGCACACGTTCCGGCTGCGTGACCGGTTCCTGCGGATGCGGAACGAACGAGGCGGCCACGGAGAGGCGCGACGGCCGTTGCCATCGCCAATCTCCCGGGCTTTTGTCCCGCCGTGTAGCACGCGTGCATCCGGTCTCGCGATCGGATGAACCCGCGCCGGGCTGCTCTCGGACCAGACATTCGATGAACCGGAACCCTAGCACCCCTAAGATGCGACGCCGCCGCACCTCTCGGCGTCATGCCGAGCGAGAAGCGTGCCAACGGCGCGCGGCAACGCGATTCAACGTCGACGCATGGTGCGCTGAAGTTCGATGAAGCGGGCGGCGAACAGCGCGTGCAGCGCGCGTCGGAGCAGGTCGAGCTTGTTCATGAAGGCGCGGGTATGAGGTGGCGGTGCGTGAGTTCAGCAATGCCCATGCCATCGCGGATCGCACGGTGCGCGAGCACGCGACGCGCACTGCACCGGTGCGCGGTTGCGTGCGCATGGTGCGCCGCGCGCCCGCCGCGAGGGCAAGCTCATGCGTCCGCCATTCGCTTGGCATGCGGAATCGCGCCGCCGGCCCGCGTCGTGCGGTGATTAGGCAGTGGCTGGCATGCAACTCGCTTATTCGATACCCGAGAGGTGCGAAGCAATTTGCATCATCTTCAGGATCGCTAGGGTTCCGGTCGTGCGGCATGCGCCGCGCGATGCCTGGTCCGAGAGCAATCCGGTCTTGCCTTCGCCTCGATGAGAGGAAACGGCGAGGCTCCACGGAGGGATAAAAGCCCGGGAGGTCGCGATGTCGTTCGGTCGCCCTCTCATGCCTTTTGTCCAACCGACCCCGGAGCCGCCATGTCGCCGAGCCCCCAAGCCGTCCTTGCCCCGCCGCCACACGTCGCGTGGGAAACGCTGATTCCCGCCGGAACCCACTGGTCCGGCATCCTGCGCCGCGGTCTCGCGCTGCGCATCGTCGATATCGACGGCGGCGCGAACCTGTCCGCCGTCTTTCATCGTCAGGAAGACCTGCTCGAACGCTACAACATGGCCGATACGCTGAAGGCGCAGCACACCGCGCATCTCACGCGCGGCCATGCGCTGTATACGGACATGGGGCGCGTGATCGCGTCGATCACGGCCGACACGCTCGGCTGGCACGATCCGCTCGGCGGCGTCGGCGATGCGCGGTTGTTCGCGCACAAGTACGGCGCGTCGTCGTATCAGGCCGACCGCAACGCGATGATCCGCAACGGCCGCGACAGCCTCGTGCTCGAGCTCGCGAAATACGGTCTGTCGGCGCGCGACCTCGCCGCGAACGTCAACTTCTTCAGCAAGCTGGACACGCGCGACGACGGCGCGCTCGATTTTGTCGCCGGACATTCGCCGGCCGGCAGCGCGTTCGACCTGCGCTTCGAGATGAATACGCTCGCGGCGTTCTCGACCGCGCCGCATCCGCTCGATCCGCGTCCGGACTACGCGCCGAAAGCCGTGAAGCTGATCGCGTACCGCGCGTATCCGGCCGACGGCGCCGCGCCCGACGACGATCCGTGCCGGCGCGCATGCGCGGAGAACACGCGCGGCTTCGCCAACACCGACCGTCTGTTCGCATGAGGAGCGAGACCATGCCGATCATCGAAAGCCGACTCGACCCGCGCGACGCGATCCACGACACCACGCTGAACGCGGGCGACCCGTGGCTGCACGACCTGAAGCGCGGGCAGACCTTCCGCATTCTCGACCTCGAAGGCAACCAGGCCGTCGACACGCTGTTCTATAGCACCGACGATCCAGAGGAACGCTACAGCGCGCAGGACACGATCCGCGCGCAGCGCAACCTGTACCTGAGCGCGGGCAGCGTGCTCGTGTCGAGCCGCGGCAACCCGATGGCGACGATCGTCGCCGACACGTGCGGCCGTCACGACACGCTCGGCGGCGCGTGCGCGGCCGAGAGCAACACGGTGCGTTATGCGCTCGACAAGCGCTACATGCACAACTGCCGCGACAGCTTCCTCAACGCGATCGCGCGCTGCACGTGCGGCGCCGGCGCGCGGCTGACCAAGCGCGACCTGGTCGGCAACGTCAACTTCTTCATGAACGTGCCCGTCACGCCGCTCGGCGGGCTCACGTTCGAGGACGGCATCTCCGCGCCCGGCAAGTACGTCGAGATGCGCGCGGAGATGGACGTCACGGTGCTGATCTCGAACTGCCCGCAACTCAATAACCCGTGCAACGGTTACAACCCGACGCCCGTGCGCCTCATGATCTGGGAGGCGCAATGAACTGCCCCCACGCTCACTTGCTTTGCATGGGGCCGGAGTACGCGCTGAAGCGCTACTCCGGGCCGACACGTTCGCTGCCCCCCAAGGGGGCGGTTGCCGTCCACGGCCGGCTTTGCAAAGCCGGCCGGCTGCGCGGGCGCGGAGCGATGCTCCGCGAATTCCCCGCTACGCCCTTTGGGGCGGCCCGGCAGGAGGCAACATGAGATTCGCCAAAGTCCTCGTCGCGAACCGCGGCGAAATCGCGTGCCGCGTGATCCGCACGCTGAAGCGTCTCGGCATCGCATCGGTCGCGATCTATTCGGATGCCGATCGCGACGCGCGCTACGTGGCGCTCGCCGACGAAGCCGTGCGTGTCGGGCCCGCACCGGCGGCCGACAGCTATCTGAACGTCGCGGCGATCCTCGCCGCCGCACGCGAGACCGGCGCGCAGGCCGTGCACCCCGGCTACGGCTTCCTGTCCGAGCACGCGGGCTTTGCCGATGCCTGCGAAGCGGCGGGCCTGCGCTTCATCGGGCCGCGCGGCGATCACATGCGCGCGTTCGGTCTCAAGCACACCGCGCGCGAACTCGCGGCGGCGCACGGCGTCGCGCTGCTGCCCGGCACCGGATTGCTTGACGATGTAACGACAGCGCTCGCCGAGGCCGACGCGATCGGCTATCCGGTGATGCTGAAAAGTACCGCGGGCGGCGGGGGCATCGGCATGTCGCTGTGCCGCGATGCCGGGCAGCTCGGCGCGGCGTTCGAATCCGTCGTGCGGCTCGGCGCCGCGAACTTCGCGCATGCGGGCGTCTATCTCGAGAAGTTCGTCGAACACGCGCGGCACATCGAAGTGCAGATCTTCGGCGACGGCCGCGGCGGTGCGATCGCGCTCGGCGAACGCGATTGCTCGGTGCAGCGCCGCAACCAGAAGGTGATCGAGGAAACGCCCGCGCCCGACCTGACCGACGCCGAGCGCGATGCGCTGCATGCGAGCGCGGTACGGCTCGCGCGCGCGGTGGGCTACGCATCGGCCGGCACGGTCGAATTCGTGTTCGACGCGAGCACGCGGCAGTTCTATTTCCTCGAGGTGAACACGCGGCTGCAGGTCGAACATTGCGTGACCGAGGCCGTGACGGGTGTCGATCTCGTGGAATGGATGATCCTGCAGGCCGAAGGCGACCTGCCGCCGCTCGACACGCTCGCCGTCGCGCCGCGCGGCGCGAGCATTCAGGTGCGGCTCTATGCGGAGGATCCGAACAAGCAGTTTCAGCCGAGCGCCGGGCTGCTCACGCACGTCGCGTTTCCCGACGACGTGCGGGTCGACGGCTGGATCGACGCAGGCACGGAGATCAGCGCGCATTACGATCCGCTGCTCGCGAAGCTGATCGTGCGCGGCGACACGCGGCGCGACGCGCTGGCCGCGCTGCGCGCCGCGCTCGACCGGACCGAGCTGTACGGGATCGAGACCAACCTCGACTACCTGCGCGCCGTCGTCGGTTCCGACACGTTCGCGCGCGGCGCGCCGACGACCGCGTTCCTGTCGCGCTTCGCGTTCGCGCCGCACACGATCGACGTGCTCGACGGCGGCGTGCAGACCACCGTGCAGCAGGCGCCGGGGCGGGTCGGCTACTGGAGCGTCGGCGTGCCGCCGTCGGGGCCGATGGACGATCGCGCGTTCGACCTCGCGAACGCGCTGCTCGGCAACGCGCACGACGCGGCCGGGCTGGAATTCACGATGGTCGGCGCGACGCTGCGCTTCAATACCGCGACGCTGTTCGTGCTCGGCGGCGCGCCGCTCGCGGCCACGCTCGACGGCGAAGCGGTGCCGTTCTGGCAGGTGGTGCGCGCACGTGCGGGCGCGGTGCTCAAGCTGGGCGGCGTGACGGGCGCGGGCGTGCGCGCGTGTCTCGCCGTCAAGGGCGGGCTGCAAGTGCCCGACTATCTCGGCAGCAAGGCGACCTTCACGCTCGGCCAGTTCGGCGGCCATGCGGGCCGCGCGCTGCGCAAGGGCGACGTGCTGCATCTGCACGCGGACGCCGGGCGCGGCGACGCCGGTGCGACGCTGGCCGCGGCCGATATTCCCGCGCTGACGCATGCGTGGATGCTCGGCGTGTTCGACGGTCCGCATGGCGCGCCGGATTTCTTCACGCCGGACGACATCGCGATGCTCTACGGCACGCAGTGGACCGTCCATTACAACTCCAGCCGCACCGGCGTGCGGCTGATCGGCCCGAAGCCGCAATGGGCGCGCGCGGACGGTGGCGAGGCGGGGCTGCATCCGTCGAATATTCACGACAACGCGTATGCGATCGGCGCCGTCGATTTCACCGGCGACATGCCGGTGATTCTCGGCCCGGACGGGCCGAGCCTCGGCGGCTTCGTGTGTCCGGTGACGGTCGTGCGCGACGAGCTGTGGAAGCTCGGGCAGTTGCGGCCGGGCGATACCGTGCAGTTCATGCGGGCGGGCGTGTCGGCCGGGAAACCCGCTGCGGCGATCATGGATGCGACGGATGACGTTGCTGCTGTTGCTGCTGCATCCGCCTCATCCGACGATTGCGTGCTGCACCGCGACCCGTCGGCCGGCGGCGGTATCGGCGTCGTCTACCGGCGCTCGGGCGACCGCAACGTGCTGGTCGAATACGGGCCGCTCGTGCTCGACCTGAACCTGCGCTTTCGCGTGCACGCGCTGATGGGCTGGCTCGACGCGCACCGGCTGCCCGGCATGCTCGACCTGACGCCGGGCATCCGCTCGCTCCAGGTGCAGTTCGACGCACGAACGCTGGCGCTGGACGCGCTGCTCGCGCATCTGCAGGCCGCCGAGCGCGAACTGGCCGACGTGGCCGACCTGCGCGTGCCGAACCGCATCGTGCATCTGCCGCTGTCGTGGGACGACCCGTCGACGCGCGTCGCGATCGAGCGCTACATGCAGTCGGTGCGGCCCGATGCGCCGTGGTGTCCGAGCAATATCGAGTTCATCCGGCGCATCAACGGCCTGGCGAGCATCGACGACGTGAAGCGCATCGTATTCGACGCACGCTATCTGGTGATGGGCCTCGGCGACGTCTACCTCGGTGCGCCCGTCGCGACGCCGCTCGATCCGCGGCACCGGCTCGTGACGACGAAGTACAACCCCGCACGCACCTGGACGCCGGAGAACGCGGTCGGCATCGGCGGCGCGTATCTGTGCGTGTACGGGATGGAAGGGCCGGGCGGCTATCAGTTCGTCGGCCGTACCGTGCAGATGTGGAATCGCCACCGCACCACGCGTGAATTCGAGTCCGGCAAGCCGTGGCTGCTGCGCTTCTTCGACGAGATCCGCTTCTACGAAGTCAGCGAGGCCGAGTTGACTGCGCTGCGCGCGGATTTCATCGCGGGCCGCGCGACGCTGAAGATCGAGGAATCGGTGTTCGATCTGCGCGAATACAACCGCTTCCTGCGCGATGAGGCGGATTCGATCGCCGCGTTCAAGGCGACGCAGCAGGCCGCGTTCGACGCGGAGCGCGAGCGGTGGCGCGCGGCCGGCCACGCGGAATACGTCGGCGACGGGGAGCCGGACGACGCGCAAGCGGACCGCGTAACGGGCGCGCTCGACGACACGCAGCGCGCGATCGCCGCGGACGTATCGGGCAGCGTGTGGAAAGTGCTGGTGGAAGCCGGCGAGCGCGTGACCGAAGGGCAGGTCGTCGCGATCGTCGAGTCGATGAAGATGGAGGTGGCGGTGACGGCAACGGAAGACGGCACGATCGAGACGATCGATTGCGCACCTGGCGCGGCAGTGGTGGCCGGCCAGCGGCTGATGGTGATGAAGGCGGGCGCCGCCGAGGAGGTCGCATGAGCACGACTCAACGCCCGGTTCTGCCGGGGCTGCACTCGATTGCTGCGCTGCGCGCGCGCTACGCGGCGGGCGGCCTGACGCCGCATGCGCTCGTCGACGCGATCGCCGCGCACTTCGACGCGGGCGACCCGCACCATGCGTGGATCCGGCCGCTGACGCGCGACGAGATGACGCCGTATGCCGACGCGCTGGCCGGACGCGACATCGCGTCGTTGCCGTTGTACGGCGTGCCGTTCGCGATCAAGGACAACATCGACCTCGCCGGCATATCGACGACAGCCGGTTGCCCGGCCTATGCGTACACGCCGGCACGCAGCGCGCCGGTGGTCGAGCGATTGATCGCGGCCGGCGCGATTCCCGTCGGCAAGACCAATCTCGACCAGTTCGCGACCGGGCTCTCCGGGCAGCGCTCGCCTTACGGCGCGTGCCGCAATGCGCTCGATCCGCGCTATGCGTCGGGCGGGTCGAGTTCCGGGTCGGCGGTGGCGGTCGCGCTCGGCGTCGCGACGTTTTCGCTCGGCACCGACACGGCCGGCTCCGGGCGCGTGCCGGCAGCCTTCCACGGGCTCGTCGGGCTCAAGCCGACCCGGGGCGTGCTGAGCACGCTCGGCGTGGTGCCGGCCTGTCGGTCGCTCGATTGCGTGTCGGTGTTCGCGCGTTCGGCGGACGATGCGCGCACCGTGTTCGCCGCCGCGCACGGCGTGACGGAAGGCGACCCGTACGGGCGCCCATGGCAGCCGCTGTTGGGCGCGGACGGATTGCGCGCGGACCCGGCGCGGCCGCTCGCGCAATTGCGGTTCGGCACGCCGCGCGCCGATCAGCTCGAATTCTTCGGCGACGCATCGTATCGCGCGGCATGGGGCGCGGCGCTCGACCGGCTGCGCGCGACCGGCGCGCGGATCGTCGAGATCGACTTCGCACCGTTCCTGGCCGCCGCGCGGCTGCTGTACGACGGCCCGTGGGTCGCCGAGCGGCTCGCCGCGATCGGCGCGTTCGCCGCGCGCGAGCCCGACGCGCTGCATCCGGTGATCCGCGAAATCATTGGCGGCGCGGCGCGCTTCAGCGCCGCCGATGCGTTCGCCGCCTTCGACCGGCTCGCGGCGCTGCGCGTCGATGCGGCCCGCGCGTGGGACGGCCTCGACGCGATCGTGATGCCGACCTCGGCGACGACCGCGACCGTCGACGCGCTCGAAGCCGATCCGATCGCGATCAATTCGCGCTTCGGCTACTACACGAACTTCGTGAACCTGCTCGATCTGTCGGCGATCGCGGTGCCGGCGGGCACGTGCGCGACCGGGCCGCATGCGGGCTTGCCGTTCGGGATCACGTTCGTCGGCCGCGCGCATGACGATGCGCGGCTGCTCGATCTCGCGCACGCGTGGGGCGATGGCGTTGCCGCCGTCGACGACGACGTTCGGCCATCCGCGGCCGCGACGTCGGCGCGTGTCGCAGCCGCGGGTGTCGTGCGGGTGGCCGTCGTCGGCGCCCATCTGCGCGGTGAACCGTTGAACGGGCAGCTCACGCAGCGTGGCGCGCGCTTCGTCGCCGCGACCACGACCGCGCCGGCCTATCGCCTGTATGCGCTGTCCGCCGACGCAAGCGGCGGCGTCGCCAAACCGGGCCTCGTGCGCGTGCCGGACGGCGGTGCGCCGATCGCGGTCGAGGTCTGGGAGATGCCGGTCGACGCGTACGGCAGTTTCGTCGCCGGTATCGCGGCGCCGCTCGGCATCGGCACGCTGACACTCGCCGACGGTGCGCGCGTGCAGGGCTTCCTGTGCGAGAGCGCGGCGCTCGACGATGCGCAGGACATCACGCGCTTCGGCGGCTGGCGCGCTTACCGCGCGCAGGCGGCCCGCGGCGCACCGCAATGAACGCCCGGTCGCGCGATGCCGCGGCATCCGCGCGACCGGCACCCGAAACGAGATGGAGATTCCGATGACAACGACCCGCAACACGACCGGCTGGCTCGCGGTGCGCCGCGAGCTGACGACGCGCGGCAAATGGACGCTCGGGCTCGCGTCCTTCCTGCTGCCGTTCGCCGTCTGGTGCCTGATCAGCTATGTCCCGTTCGTCTGGCATCCGCAGATGCGCATCACGAATCCGGGCAGCGTCGACTATTTCCAGACCGGCATGCAGATCGACCGCGACGTGTTCGACGACGAACTCGCGCATGCGCGTGCGACGCACGCGGCTGTGCCCGAGGGCGTGCGCGCGAATCCGGTCTACCTGCCGGCGCCGCACCAGGTATTGCGCGCGTTCTACACGGCGTTCACGACGCCGCCCGCGTCGCGCGACGGCGTGTGGCTGCACGAGAGCCTGTGGCACAGCATCCGCATCATCTTCTGGGGCTTCGTGATTTCGTCCGCGATCGGCGTGCCGCTCGGCATCGTCTGCGGCACCTTCAGTGCGCTCGCGCGGCTGCAGGAGCCGTTCCTGGAGTTCTTCCGCTACCTGCCGGCGCCCGCGTTCGGCGCGCTGATGGTCGCGATTCTCGGCATCTACGACGCGCCGAAGATCGCGATCATCGTGATCGGTACGCTGTTCCAGCAGGTGCTGATCGTCGCGAACACCACGCGCAAGCTCGAATACGGGCTGTTCGAGGCCGCGATGACGCTCGGCACGAAGAAGCTGAAGCTGCTCACGCACGTCGTGATTCCGGGCGTGCTGCCGGACCTGTATCGCGATCAGCGGATCCTGCTCGGCTGGGCGTGGACTTACCTGATCGTCGCCGAGCTGGTCGGCACGAGTTCGGGCATCACGTGGTACATCAGCCAGCAGGCGCGCTACCAGCATTTCGACAACGTGTATGCGGCGATCCTGATGATCGGGATCATCGGCCTCGGCACCGACATCGTGCTCGGGTTGCTCGGCCGCCGGCTCTTTCCGTGGGACCGCACGCTGAAAGCGTGAGCGCCGCCCGCTCGTCCCCATCGACCGATTTTCGCAGAGGGCATCATGCAGAATCCGCAAGCCGTTCCCGATTACCTGATCCAATCCGACGCGGTGCGCGAGCGCTTCGTGCGGCTGAAGGCCCGCGACGTGATACTCGACGTACGACACGTCGGCAAGCGTTTCGCGACGCCGCAGGGCGAGTGCGTCGCGCTCGACGACATCAGTTTCCGTACGCACCGGCGCGAGTTCGTGTGCGTGATCGGCCCGTCCGGTTGCGGCAAGTCGACGTTGATCCGTATCCTCGCCGGGCTCGACGCGCAGACGAGCGGCGAGGTGCTGCTGGACGGCAAGCCCGTGGACGGGCCGGGCGCCGATCGCGGGATGGTGTTCCAGGGATACACGCTGTTTCCGTGGCTCACGGTGAAGAAGAACGTGATGTTCGGTCTGCGAATGAACGGCAGCAGCAGCGGCGTGGCCGAGCGCGAGGCGCTGCAGTGGCTCGATCTCGTCGGGCTGACGCGTTTCGCCGACGTGTATCCGCACCAGCTGTCGGGCGGCATGAAGCAGCGCGTGGCGATTGCGCGCGCGCTCGCGAACCGTCCGCGCATCCTGCTGATGGACGAACCGTTCGGCGCGCTGGACGCCCAGACGCGTGCGAGGATGCAGACGCACCTGCTCGACATCTGGCGCAACATCGACGTGACGATCCTGTTCATCACGCACGACCTCGACGAGGCGATTTTTCTGGCTGACCGGATTCTGGTGCTGAAGGCGAATCCGGGCGGGGTGCAGGAGCTGATCGAGGTGCCGGTGCCGCGGCCGCGCGATTATTCGCAGGTCAATACGCCCGCGTTCATCGCGACGAAGGCGCGGCTCGAAGCGCTGATTCATCCGAAGGAAGCCGCGACGGCGGAAGACGACGGCATCAAGCCGCACATGATCCGGATGACGGACGTTGCGGATAACGTCGAATAGCGTCGAATAGCGTGGAGCCAGCTCATGCCGTCACGCGTCGATCCACGTCTCGTGCCGGATCTTTCGGGCTCAAGTCGACGACTTCGCTGACGCTTGCACCAAAATGATGTCGTCAAGGGGCTTACACCCGGATTAATTTTGTCCACGCTTAGTGGACCTCGACTTCCCACGGTAAGCTGATGAATTCCTGATCGATTCTTCGGCTTGCGAGAGAAAGCGATGAAGGTGAGCATTGCGTACATCGAAGAACCGCCCTTCGGCTGGACCGAAGCGGAGGGCACCGCTACCGGCGCCGATCTCGAGCTCGCGGCGATGATCCTCCGGCAGATCGGCGTCACCCGGATCGAGTATTGCGCGACCACGTTCAGCGAATTGCTGCCCGGCGTTGCATCAGGTCACTGGGACATGAATGTGCCGCTCTTCGTGACGCCGCAGCGGGCCGATACCGTCGCGTTCAGCGCGCCGGTGTGGGGGATCGAAGACGGTTTTCTGGTTCGGCCCGGCAACCCGAAGGCGCTCACGAGTTATGCGTCGATCGCCCAACGTCCCGATGCGCGCCTCGGCATCATTGCCGGACAGGTCCAGCACGATTCCGCGATGGCGTCGGGCGTGAGCCGGCGGCAAATCGTCGTCTTCGAGCAGCAGGCCGACGCGATCGCGGCCGTGCTCTCCGGCGTGATCGACGCCTATGCGAGCACCGCGTTGGGGAATCGAATCGTGGCGGGCCGGATAGGCAGCGCGATGATCGAGGCCGTCGCGAACGAGCCGGATGTCGACGGCAGACAGCGGACGCCGCCGCTCGGCGCGTTTTCGTTCAGCCGGGAAAACCGCGGTCTTCTCGACGCGTTTGATCGGCAACTTCGCTCGTATCTCGGCTCGCCGGACCATCGCGCTCGCATGGCGAGGTTCGGGCTGACGGCGCGCGAGATCGATCCGGCCGTCGTGCACGCAGGATAGGCCGCCACGCGTCCTGTACGTTCGTCTAGGGCGCGACCTGGGCCGGAACGTCGCGCACCACTTCCGTCAATTTTCCGGAATTGATCTCGTAGAAGAAACCATAGAGCTTGACGTGCTTCGGCACGGCCGCGCTGGCACGAAGCAACTGCACGTCGTGTTTGATCGACGCCTCGAAGTTCGAAATGGCGAGGCTGTCGTGATCGAACATCGTCGAAATGTCGGCGTGGTGATGATCGTGGAATTCGTCGACAAGGTCTTCCGGTGAGAAAGCCGTGGCGCCGCAAAACGAATGATGTACCACGACGACGTTTTGAACCTGGAACAGGTAGTCCATCGTCGCGACCGATTGCAGGGCCGAAAGGGCGCGCCCCCCGGCGTTCGACACGGCGAACAACGTACGCGTGTTACCGATGCGGTTGCCCGCTTCGTCCAGGATGTTCTCGCCCGGATAGACCTCGTCGCCGAAATAGTCCGCGACAGCCTGCGGTATTTCGGATGCTCTCGGATCGAAGCAGTGGACCACGATGGTCTTCATCGGGATGAAATGACTGAATCCCTGGAAGTTCGACCGATCGAACCAGCCCGGCTCGAACCACGGCTGTGTCCTGAATTCGAATTCGCTGTATTGACTCATTTTCCTTGCTCCACTCTCTGTGTGCCCGGTGCGATTGAACGGGCGAAGATTTGATACGGTGCGTGCTGAGAAGTATAGGTTTGTCGATTCGTGGCTCAAATGACATTGAGCCCTCGATTTCTGCCTGTGCTCGATCGTACGAAGCAGTTGCTCATTCGTCGAACGGCGCCCAATCCAGCACCACCGGCGCATCCACGATCGTGAGCGGCGACCGGTTGTGCGCAACTCTCGAACAGATGTGGAACCAGTGCGGGTACGGCTGTTTGCAGTCGACCTCGTGATTGAGCATGTCGTTGAACGCACGCTTGAAGTTTCGCCGCGGGTAGCGTCGTAGCACTTCGGCGACGTCCTCGGGGTCGAGATGCGCGTCCGCCACACCGGAAACGTCATACGCGAGCCCCAGTTGCATCAGGCGACTGGTATCGCCCCTGAACTGATTCATGTCCCAGGTATGAAGCGCGATGTTGTCCCAAACCTGCTGTGCTCGCTCCTCCGAGAGTCCGCGCTCGACAAGGAACCTTCGCGCCGCCGTCGCGCCTTCGATCTCGAAGCGATGCGGGCCGGGCGCGTGGTCGGTCAGACCCAGATCGTGCAACACGGCCGACATGAACATCAGCTCGCTGTCCACCTTCGTCCCCTCCTGCTGCGCGAACAGTTCTCCGAACCAGTAGCACCGCATCACATGGTTGAAGAGCGTCTCGCTGGAGACGGAACGTGCAAGCGCTTCGGCCGAACGAACGAGGCTGCTGTCCGGCACCACGATATCCGAGATCACGATAATGTCCTGTCGATGTAAGCAATGAAATTGACCGGATCAGTATAGGATTGCAGATCGTTCTGGACGATGCCATTCACACCTCGTTTTCTGCCGGCACGCGAATCCGCCACGCCGACCATTGGCAGAAAAAGAGGGGTGGTTGTCATTGCGTTCCCATGCAGGACGCCTGTAGTTTGTCTTGCAGTCCATACCTTGTCGCGATGGGCCAGTCTCGTCACGGTGCGCGCGAGCGAGCCTGGCCGGATCGGGATCTCGCACTTCGATACGTCAGCACATGCATAAAACCGGCAATCCGATTGGGCAAGCGTGTCGCAAGGTCGTCATCGTCGCTTATGACGGCGCCAAGCTCATGGACATATCAGGTCCGCTGCAAGCCTTCAGCGATGCCTGTCTTGAAGACGGCCGCCCCGCGTATCAGGTCGTCCTGACCTCCGAGGCAGGGGGAGCGGTGCCCACGGACACCGGCGTGAAGCTTGAAACGGTACGCCTCGACGACACGGTGATGGCGTCCGTCGACACGCTGCTCGTCGCCGGCGGCGACCTGATCATGCCCGCCGCCGTCACCGCATCGCTCCGCGCGCGGCTGGTGACCTATCTGGGCTGGCCGCGTCGGCTCGGTTCGGTTTGCACGGGTGCGTTCATCCTCGCGCAGCTCGGCATCCTCGATCGCCGGGACGTGACGACGCACTGGGGAGCCTGCGCGCGGCTGGCGCAGCAGCATCCGGCCGTCAACGTGAAATCCGATGCGATTTTCGTCACGTCCGACCATATCTGGACGTCCGCCGGCGTGTCCGCCGGAATCGACATGGCGCTCGCCATGATCGAGGACGACCTGGGCCATCTGGCGGCGCTGAATGTCGCTCGCGGCATGGTGCTTTTTCTCAAGCGGCCTGGCGGTCAGTCCCAGTTCAGTATCGAGCTGCGCCAGCAGATGCGCGACGCGCGCGGCCGGTTCGAGGACCTGCACGACTGGATTCGAACGCATCTCGACGCGGACCTGACCATTCCCGCACTGGCGGACGCGGCTCGCATGAGTCCGCGTAATTTTGCCCGCGTCTATCTTCGCGAAACCGGGGAAAGCCCGGCAAGAGCCGTCGAGCGGCTGCGTATAGAAGCGGCCCGACGTCTGCTCGAGTCGGCGCACGCGTCCATTCAGGTCATCGCGCATCGGACGGGATTTGGTGATGACGAACGTATGCGCCGGGCATTCGTGAAGGTGTACGGCGTGTCGCCGCAGGACTATCGCCGCCGCTTCGGGCCGTCGAAGGCATGACGCGTATCAGGCAACCGGTGCCTGCAGGCCGGCGCTGGAACGTCGTCCGTAAACGAGGGGCGTTTGTCATTGCCGACGGACATTGGCCGCACTATCTTCCCGGGACAGGACATTCGAGGAACACGTATGAACCATCCCGTCACCGTCGGAGGCATGACTGCACCGGACTCGGCGCTTGCTCGCAAGGCGGCTGCGCTCGTTGAATCGGCCCACACGAAGCCGCTCTTGCATCACGTTCATCGAACCTGGTGGTTTGCGGAATTCATCGGGAAAAAACGGCAAATGAAGTACGATCGCGAGCTGGTGTATCTCGCGTTGTTGATTTGCATGGAATCCTGACCCACGATTTGCATTGAATTCTGACCCACCCCTTGGACCAGCTTTGCGGGTTATTCGGTGGGTATCTGGGTCTTCTTTCTCTCCTTTTTTGGCTGTGTCGTGCTGTTTCTGAAACGATAGCT